>JALWLO010000025.1 GCA_027084135.1 Campylobacterales bacterium
AAAGCAGGTGATATCATCATAAAGAACAATAACAAATCCACACTCAATATGACGATAGATGAAGCGGTAAACCTTATGAGAGGTAAACCAAAAACCAAAATAAAACTCACTATCGTTAGAAAAAAGGAGCCTAAGCCTCTTGTTGTAGAGATCGTAAGGGATATTATCAAGATAGATTCGGTATATGTCAAAACGATTGAGGAGTCAAAAGCACTCTATATAAGGGTTACCAGTTTTGATAAAAAGGTAGTTGAAGGTATCAAAAAGGCACTCAGAGAGCACCCAAATGCAAGCGGTATTATCCTCGATCTGAGAAACAATCCGGGAGGTCTCTTAAATCAAGCAGTGGGAACGGTGGATCTCTTCGTTGACAAAGGGGTGATCGTATCACAAAAGGGTAGAGTGGAGAGTGAAAATGAGGTTTACAAGGCGCATAAAGCCGGAACACACTCTAAAATACCTCTGGTCGTACTTGTAAACGGAGGAAGTGCAAGTGCTAGCGAAATCGTCAGCGGTGCGTTACAGGATCATAAAAGAGCTGTTGTGATAGGTCAAAAAACTTTCGGTAAAGGAAGTGTGCAGGTGATCTTACCGATAGGCAATAAAGAGGCGTTAAGACTTACAATCGCAAGATACTACCTACCAAGCGGAAGAACCATACAGGCAAAAGGTGTCACACCCGATATCGTAGTCTATCCCGGCAAGGTGCCGATTGAGAAGGATGAGTTTACGATCAAAGAGGCTGAACTGAAAAAACATCTTGAGAGTGAGTTAGAAAAGCTTAATAAAAAAGAGAGCGTTAAAAAAGAGAAAGAGAAAAGTAGTGTGAATGATGAAGATCAAAAGAAAAAGAAAAAGTTTATATCAAAAGATGATATACTAAAAGATATACAACTCAAAACAGCTTTAGACACACTAAAAGTGTTGGAGATTACACAAAAGAGGTAGTGAGCATGAAAAAAGGGGAGTTATTATATGAGGGTAAAGCAAAGAGGCTTTACCGAACTGAAAATGAGGATCAATTGATTGCCGAGTTTAAAGATGATTTGACCGCTTTCAATGCACAAAAGAGAAGTTCAGAAGAGGGAAAGGGTGCACTCAATGCGAAAATCAGTGCCCATCTCTTTAGGCTACTCGAGAAAGAGGGGATCAAAACACACCTTATCGATGTACTAGATGAAAATCACCACCTTGTGAAAAAGGTGGAGATCATCCCGATAGAGGTCGTTGTGAGAAATATCGCAACTGGATCACTCTCGAAAAGACTCGGGATCGAGGATGGGAAGATACTTCCCTTTACGCTTGTAGAGTTCTATCTCAAGGATGATAATCTGGATGATCCTATCATCTGTGATGATCACTGTATGATACTTGAACTCGTAGATGATCGGGATAAGTTAAGAGTGCTCAAAGATGAGGCAAAAAAGATCAATACGATCTTAAAAGCCTTCTTTACCAAGCGAAGGTTGAATCTTGTTGATTTTAAAGTGGAGTTTGGTATTGATAAAAACGGTGAGATACTTTTAAGTGATGAGATAAGCCCCGATAGCTGTAGATTTTGGGATATGGATACCAATGAAATCATGGATAAAGATATCTTCCGAAAAGGGATAGGTAGCGTCAAAGTCGCCTATGAAGAGGTTTTAAATCGAGTACTAAAGGATTTATAGTGAAAGTTGTTGTAAATGTAGCACTCAAAAGCAGCGTCTTGGATCCTCAAGGAAAAGCGGTTGCACATGCACTCAAAGCGCTTAAGTTTGATGAAATAAACGATGTGAGAATCGGAAAACGAATCGTACTGGATATAGAGGGTGATGATAAAGAGCAGGTCAAAAAGCGTGTGGAAGAGATGTGCGAAGAGCTTTTGGCAAATACCGTTATCGAAGATTATGAGATTGAGATAGCATAATGAAGAAGTTTAAAGTTGCGGTTGTAGTATTTGCCGGTACGAACTGTGAATATGACACAAAATATGCCTATGAGAAACTGGGAGCAGACGTATCGTTTGTATGGCATAAAGATAAAAAGCTTCCAAGCGGGATAGATCTCGTCGTTCTTCCGGGAGGCTTTAGTTACGGTGATGCTTTAAGAAGCGGAGCGATTGCCAGATTTTCCCCGATTGTTGATGATGTCATCAGATATGCAAACGAGGGTGGAAATGTGCTGGGTATCTGTAACGGCTTTCAGATACTCCTAGAAGCTAGACTTCTGCCGGGAGCCATGAAGAGAAATGAGTCTCTGCACTTCATCTCCAAGTTTCACCATCTAAAGGTAAGAGATAACAATAATGCCTTTTTAAATCAATTGAGTGTCGGTGAGATCGTCAATATACCTATCGCTCACGCAGAGGGTAACTACTATATCGATGAAGCCGGACTCAAAGCGTTGGAGGATAACTCTCAGATATTGCTTACCTATTGCGACAAAGAGGGGAATGAATCTAACCCGAACGGTTCACTTAAAGCGATCGCCGGCATCTGTAATAAAAATCGAAATGTCTTTGGGCTTATGCCTCACCCGGAGAGGGCTATGGAGAGCCTGTTAGGAAGTAGCGACGGAGTCAAGATGCTTGAGGGCTTTATGCGTTAATGTGATGAGATATACGCTCTTAGTACTAGCACTCTTCGCTCTATCCTCGCCTTTAGAAGCCGGTTTTATTTCCGATCTTTTCGACGCGATCTCCGGCAAAAAAGAGAGTAGTACTACCATAGAAATAGAGCCTGAACCGCAGAGTCAGCCGAGGGAGGATAGTTATCCTGAGAAAACTTTTTATGAGGATGAGAGTGGCGATATCTTTTCAAATAGTGATCTTCAAACGCAAGAAGAGCCGATAGATGAGGGACTTATTGCCCAAAAGGAGATATTTTTACAATATCTCTCCTATCCCAAAAGAGTCTATGTCAATGAGCACTTTTATATCGATATCAAGGCGATTATTACAAAACCCGATCTAAAGTCGATCGCAACGAGCTTTGTCGGCGGTAAACGATACAAGATACTCAATCCAAACGCAACTTGGCAAAAGATAGAGAATAAAATCTACCAAAATAGATACTACTTCAAGCTTTTGGATAAAAGTGCCTCTCTTCCGCATCTAACGATCACCGCAACTAATCAAAATCAAGATCGCTCTCAAGAGACGATTGAGGCAAAACCGATCAATATCATCGAGTTGAAGAGTGATGAATACTTTTGCAATGTGATCGCTTCCAAGTTTGAGATATTGAGCCACCATGAAAAGCGTTATGATGAGAAGCAAAATATCGTGCTACTTGAGATCAATGCCTCTATGTCAAACCTAGAGGATATGCATCTTGGTTACGCCAATCGAGAGGCGCTCGATAAGTTCGAAGATAGACTTGATAGTCAAAGTATCTACTATGTGGCTATCATACCGAACTATCTCAAAGAGTTCAAGTTCAAATACTTCAATCAAACGCAAAATCAATTTGTAAGAGTAAAATTTCCGATCATCATCGCTGACCAATCTATCTCTACTCAAACAAATCTCAATCCTAAAAAGAGTAAATATTATACCTATAAGATAGCGATATTATTTGCTATAGCGTTAGTACTATTTTTGATATTTTTGAGATACCGATCTATCCTTGCACTACTTCTTGCGCTTGGACTCTTGATCTGGACAGTTTATACCAAAGTTTTAACACAAAGTGTGGTGCTTAAAGAGGGAACGAAGATCAGGATACTTCCTGTGGAAAATTCGACCATATTTTATAAAAATGCTCAAGTGGTCAAGGTTAAAGTACTTCATAAAAAGAGAGGCTATTTGAAGGTAATCTTACCAAACCAAAAGATAGGATGGGTAAAAGAGGATGATATTGCAAAGAATTAAAGCTTTATATGTGGTGATAGAGTTTGTTTTAACCGTATCTATCATTATTGTATTGATGTATATATTTAATCGATACCACCGCCAAATTAGGCGATTTTGGGCGAAGATGCAGTCAAAACTTATCGGTTACAAAATAGTCGTAAAGGGCGAGATTGATCCAAAAGCGCAGATGCTTATCATGAATCACCAAAGTCTTTTAGATATCGTAGTGCTAGAGGATATCTATCCGGGAGATATCGCGTGGGTAGCGAAAAAAGAGATAGAGAAGATACCCTTTTTCGGACATATTTTAAAAGCACCGAAGATGATATCGATTGAGAGGGAAGATAGAAAGTCTCTCATTAAACTTCTAAAAATAGCTAGGAAGAGGATTGAAGAGGGGAGAGTGATCGGTATCTTTCCAGAAGGTACCAGAAGTGATGGTAAGCATATCAAAAGATTTAAAAGTGGTGCGAAGGTGATCGCTCAAAAGTTAGATCTAAGAGTTCAACCTGTAGTTATCGTCAATACGAGAGAGATACTTGACTCACAGCATTTGAAAGCTTCAAGCGGAACGGTTGTCGTTCGATTTTTAGATGCAGTTGAGCCGATAGCGGATGAAGAGTGGTATCAAGAGATAGAAAAGAGGATGAGAGAGGCTCTATCAGAGGAGCTTGAGGCGTTGAAAGCAACCTAGGTTGCATTCGTTGCTTAGGCTATTTTGATAGAATATCATCAAAAACTATCCTAAAGGAGTCTATAGATGTCAAAATATGAGTTTCAAACGGAAGTGAGCGATCTTCTAAATTTGATGATACACTCACTCTATTCAAATAGAGAGATATTCTTAAGAGAGCTCATATCAAATGCTTCCGATGCACTCGATAAATTTAAATATCTAACACTAACAGATGATAAATTTAAATCTACCACATTTGATCCCAAAATAATTATCGAAATTGATAAGGATAAAAAGCTTTTAACCGTCTCAGATAATGGTATAGGTATGGATGAAGAGGATCTCATAAAAAATCTCGGAACTATAGCCAAAAGCGGTACCAAATCTTTCCTTGAATCTCTAAAAAAGGAGCAAAAAGAGGGTACAGAGCTTATCGGTCAATTTGGTGTAGGTTTCTACTCAGCCTTTATGGTGGCTAAAAAGATAGAGGTTATCACAAAAAAGGCGAGTGAGGAGAAAGCTTATATCTGGAGTAGTACCGGAAAGAGCGACTTTAGCATCAAAGAGGGCGAAAGAGAGTCGCAGGGAACCAGCATCATCCTTCATCTAAAAAAAGATGCGGAGGAGTTTTTAGAGGAGTGGAGAATACGCTCTATTGTTGAGAAGTACTCAAATCACATCCAATTCCCAATATTCTTGAAAAAGGATGATAAAGAGGAGCAGATCAATAAAGCTTCAGCTCTGTGGAGACTCAATAAGAGTGAAATCAGCGATGAAGAGTACAAAGAGTTTTATAAAACGATCTCTCACGATAATGATGACCCTCTCCTCTATATCCATACGCAAGCCGAAGGAACACTCACCTATACTACACTATTTTACATACCGAAAAATCCGCCGTACGATCTCTATAGAGTCGATTATCAGTCGGGGCTCAAGCTCTATGTCAAGAGGGTATTTATCACCGACGATGATAAAGAGCTGCTTCCTACCTATCTGAGATTTGTAAGAGGTATCGTAGATGTAGAGGATATTCCGCTCAATGTCTCAAGAGAGATACTCCAACAAAATGTTATCCTCTCAAAGGTGAAAAAGGCTTCGGTGAAAAAGATACTTAGTGAACTCAAAAAGCTAAAGAAAAAGGATAAAGAGAAGTACTTAGAGTTTTATAAAAACTTCGGAAAGGTACTCAAAGAGGGTATCATGAGCGAGTTTGACAATCGAGATGCCCTTTTAGATCTGATACTCTTTAAAACGACAAAAAGCGGTGATGATCTCATCGATTTTGAGACCTATAAGTCTAGGATGAAAGAGGATCAAAAGGAGATCTACTACCTCATAGGAGAAGATGAAAATCTACTCAAAAACTCACCGCTTCTTGAGGATTATAAAGAGAGAGATATTGAGGTAATACTCTTTAGCGACGAGGTTGACTCTATCGTCGTTCCTCAAATAGGAAGCTATAAAGAGACTCCTCTTGTCGCTATCAACCATGCAAAGATAGATAGCGATAGCGAAGAGATCAAAAAGACTGAGGAGGAGTATAAGGAGATCATCCTCAAGATGAAGGAGCAGCTAAAAGATCAAGTCAAGGATGTCAAGGTATCACCGAGGCTCAAAAGTGCGCCAAGCTGTCTCATCTACGACAAAGATGATCCTGACTTTGCGATGATGGAGATGCTCAAACAGATGGGACAGACAAACTTACCGGAAGTCAAACCTATCCTTGAGATAAATCCGAACCATCCGATATTTAAGAAGATAAAAGAGAGTCAGGATTTTGTAAAACTGCAAAAGATTACACCGCTTATTTTGGATCTTGCAAAACTCAATGAGGGTATGAAGATAGAAGATAGTGTGGAGTTTACCAAAACGATCTCTGAGCTTATCGAAGAGAGCCTATGAGATTAGCTCTCTTCTCCTTAGTACTAACTGTAATTTTAAATGCACAACTCTATGAGATAAACCGGTTAGAGAGTACGTTATTTTCCAAAAAGAGTTTGGATTTAAAGTCTGTAACACTCTCTTTAGTACTAGAGGGGGGCGATCTTGTTGTCAATCAACTAAAGATCCAAGATGCGCTAAACATCCTCATCTCCAGCTACTATGTCGAAGATCTGATGACATCTAAAGGAAAAGAGTCATTTAAAGAGTCACTGATAAAATTTATCAAAGAGAAGTACCATATCCATCTCTCCAACATCTACTTCAAAGAGCTAAGGCTAACCAATCCTCCCATAGAGATCGATGAACTGATCGAACGACTTAAACGCGAAGGCTGTTGCCAAGGTAAGAGTAAAATAAAAGATCTTTTTAATCAAACTAAAAATCCTCAATAGGCTAAATATTATCTAAATTGGTTATAATTATGACAATTTTTTTAAGGAATTAGGATATGGAGTTAAACGGTTCACAGATGATTTTAGAAGCCCTCAAAGCTGAGGGTGTCAAGGTCGCATTTGGTTATCCGGGCGGCGCTATCATGAATGTATATGATGAGATCTATAAATATAACTTCAAACATATTTTAACACGCCATGAACAAGCCGCTGTTCATGCGGCTGATGGGTATGCCAGAGCAACAGGTGAGGTCGGTGTGGCGCTTGTTACCAGCGGTCCAGGATTTACAAATGCCGTAACAGGTATCGCAACAGCTTTTACGGACTCTATACCGCTTGTTGTGATCTCCGGACAGGTACCGACCTCTCTCATAGGTACTGATGCTTTTCAAGAGATCGATGCCGTCGGGATCAGCAGACCGTGTACTAAACACAACTATCTCGTAAAGTCTATCGAAGAGTTGCCAAGGGTCTTGAAAGAGGCGTTCTATATCGCAAGAAGCGGTAGAAGCGGACCGGTGCATATCGATATACCGAAGGATGTAACCGCTGCCGTCGGTGAGTTCAACTATCCGGATGATATAACCCTAGAGACATACAAACCCACTTACAAAGGTTCCCCTAGGCAGATCAAAAGAGCGATAGAAGCGATCAAGGAGGCGAAAAAACCTATCCTCTATCTTGGAGGAGGTCTTGTACTTTCAAACTCCGCTAATGAACTGAGAGAGTTTATGGAGCTTACTGAGATACCTGCTGTTGAGACATTGATGGCAAGAGGTGTCGTAGGTGCGGATAATCCGCTTCTACTTGGCATGGTAGGTATGCACGGTAACTACGCCTCAAATATGGCGATGAGCGAAGCGGATTTGATGATAGCTTTTGGTCCAAGATTTGACGATAGGGTTACGGGTAGGCTAGATGAATTTGCGAAGCACGCAAAGATCATCCATGTCGACATCGATCCAAGTAGCATAGGAAAGTTAGTACACACAGATTATCCGATCGTCGGTGATCTCAAAAATGTCCTCAAAGAGATGAATGCGATACTCAAAGAGAAGGGATTTAACAAAGAGAGACTCAAAAGCTGGAGAGAGCTTCTCAGAAGATATGATGAAGTGCATCCTCTCTCTTATGAGAAAGATAGCAAAGTGATTAAACCGCAATGGGTGATAGAGAGAGTAGGGGAGTTGGTCGGTGATAATGCGATTATCTCTACTGATGTGGGTCAGCATCAGATGTGGACCGCTCAATTTTATCCCTTTGATAGACCGAGACAGTTTATCACAAGCGGTGGACTCGGCACGATGGGCTTCGGTTTTCCGGCTGCCATCGGCGCTAAAATAGCCAAAAAAGAGAATATCGTGATCAATATCAGCGGTGACGGTTCGATCTTGATGAATATCCAAGAGTTGATGACTGCGGTAGAGTATGATGTTCCGGTTATCAATATCATACTCAACAACAACTATCTCGGCATGGTGAGACAGTGGCAAACATTTTTCTATGAGAAGAGATATGCCGAAACAGACCTCTCTATGCAGCCCAATTTTGTAAAACTAGCTGAGAGTTTCGGAGGAGTAGGATATAGAGTCGAAAACCAAGAGGAGTTTGATAAGGCGCTAAAAGATGCTATCGAGCAACAAAAGGTTGCTATGATAGATGTCGTCGTCGATAGATATGAGAATGTTCTTCCGATGGTTCCAAGCGGCGGAACACTTTATAATATGTTACTTGAGTTTAAGGATAACAAATGAGCAAAGAGGTAAGAAAAGTACTATCTGTTATTGTAAAAAATGAGCATGGAGTTCTATCAAGGATCTCAAACCTCTTTACGGCAAGGGGATACAATATCGAGTCACTCACAGTCGCTCCTATACCAAATAGTGATTTTTCAAGATTTACGATCGTTACAAAAGGAAGCGAGAGAGTCTTGGAGCAGATCGTCAAACAGTTGCATAAGTTGATCCCTACCTATAAGGTTATCGAAAACCAAAATGTGGTGGAAAAAGAGATGTTGCTTGTAAAGATTCCATTAAATACAAACTTAAGCGGACTCGATGCGATACTCAAAGGGTATAACGGCATCGTTGCCAACTCAACCTCAGATAGCTTGATATTGATGGCGGTTGATGATGCTAAAAGGATAGAGAACTTCACCAAAGTGATACAGAAATTTAACCCTACGGAGATCGTAAGAGGCGGTTCGGTATCGATGGAGATCTCATGAGAGTGGGTAAGCTTGCAGATGAGCTTGGCATAGCATATGAGGGAGATGATTTTGAGATTAGCTCGATAAATACGCTATCTGCCGCAAAGCGTGATGAGATCAGCTTCTTTGACAATAAAAAGTATAAGGATGAGTTGAAAGAGACAAATGCTGGAGCCGTCTTTATCGCTAAGGCGTTTATTGGTCTTCTGCCAAAGGGAGTCGGAGCCTTAATCAGTGAAGAGCCCTACCTCTCGATGGCAAGGGCTACGAAATATTTTGCAAAAGATATCGTTAGAGAAGGAGCAAAGCCGACTATCGATGAGAGTGCCTATATCGCTGATGGTGTTCATATAGGAAAAAATTCAAAGATCTCAAAAAATGTCACCATCTTAAGTAACGCTGTTATCGGTGATGATGTCCTCATAGGGGAGGGTAGTACGATCTATCCCAATGTCACGATCTATAATGATACTATTATAGGTAAAAATGTTACAATTCACGCTGGAGCTGTCATAGGAAGCGACGGTTTCGGATATGCACATGCACAAGAGGGTGAGCATATCAAGATCTACCATAATGGTAGGGTGGTCATAGAGGATGATGTAGAGATAGGTGCAAATACAACCGTAGATAGAGCGGTTTTTGGAGAGACGAGGATAAGAGAGGGAAGCAAGATAGATAACCTCGTACAAATAGGGCATAACTGCGATATCGGTGCGAGAAGTATCATCGTCTCTCAAGTCGGCATTTCAGGCTCAAGCACGCTTGGTAGAAATGTCGTCATGGGCGGTCAAAGTGCAACCGCCGGTCACCTAACGATAGGAGACGGAGCCACCATAGCGGCAAGAGGAGGTGTCACAAAGAGCATCGAGGGAGGTAAAGTTTATAGCGGATTTCCGCTGATGCTCCATAGTGACTGGTTAAAGTTGCAAGCAAAACTATCAAAATTTTTAAAAAAGGGGTCATGAATGTCAAAAGAGTCAAAAGTGTTGAAAACTTTTAAATTAGCCGGTACGAAAAACGGTACTATCTCAGTTTCACACATCAGTGAGCCGTACGGCGAGGATAGTAAACCGGTCGTGAGTATCGGAATATCGTTAAAAGGTGATATCAACGAGCCCGATTGGAAGGCTCATATACCGTATGAGAATATTGACGACCTCATAGAGGCGCTCAAAGAGGCGAAAAGCCAAAATATGGGCTAATTGTAGATTAAGCATTTTTAGATACAATTGCCAACCAAAAATAGTAAAGGGTAAATGATGAAAAGAACTTATCAACCACACAATACACCGAGAAAGAGAACACATGGCTTTCGCGCAAGAATGAAAACGAAAAACGGAAGAAGAGTGATCAAAGCTAGAAGAGCGAAGGGTAGAAAGAGATTAGCCGTTTAAAGAGCTTCAACTCGCTAAAAAGCAACAGCGAGTTTAGAAAAATCTACAATAGTGCAAAGAAGGTCCATACAAAGGGCTTTCTACTCTTTTATAAAGATTCACCCAAAAGATTGGTAGGCTGGACAGCCAGTAAAAAAGTGGGCAACTCCGTTACAAGAAATCGATCTAAAAGAAGATTGAAAGCTCTCTTTGTAGAATTTCACAACAACTTAAAACCAGGTACTTATATATTGGTCATCAAAAAAGAGATCACGACAATACCCTACACGGCACTTAAAAAAGATCTCAAATATGCCCTAAAAAAGGTGGGTGCGCTCGATGAAAACAGTTATCACTAAAGCCATAATAGAACTCATAAACTTTTATCAAAACTATATCTCAAAATATACCAAAAGTAGTTGCAGATACTATCCGACATGTTCAGAGTATGCAAAGTGGCAATTTGAAGCAAATCATCCCCTCAAGGCACTCCTTTTTTCACTCAAAAGAGTCTTGAGCTGCAACCCCTTTTTTGAAGGTGGGTTTGATTATCCTATTGTAAAAAAGAGCTTAAAAAGGAAATATATTTGCTCCCATAATCAACACCAAAACCTTTTTTTAGTAAAATTCTTTCTTATTCAAAAAGATAAGGATAGATTCTATCTCATAAAAAATCAAACGACTAAGGATGAACATTGATAGATAAGATGAGTGAACAGCAACGACTATTTTTAGCAATAGCGATAAGTGCGATCTTTTTTGTAGTTTATAGCTATTTAGTACCGGCACCTATGACAAATGAAACAGATCTAAATAATAGTACTAAATATACAAACCAAAATATGGCAAACAGTGTCGCTTCATCAGCTGCTCAAACTGTAAATAGTGTGCATGCAACGACTAATGCACCTGTCACTACGCAGGCAAAAAATCTCACACAAATCGCAGAGGTAAAATCAAATAAATTTGCTCTAAAGATCGATTCTTTAGGAAGAATCAGCAGTTTCAAGGTCTTAATTGATAGATTTAAAAAGGGGGATGGCGAATATCCGGAACTTATCTCAAGAAAAAGCGCACTTAGACCTTTGGAGATACGATTTAGCGATGAGGCATTAAACAGAGAGGCTTTTGAGACCCCATACAGAGCAAATAGTGATTTTGTCGAGCTGACTGATAAGAGCAAAAGTATCAAGTTAGTACAAGAACTAAGCGCAGTAACCGTTACAAAAGATATCACATTTTATCCAAACGGCTCTTACACTATCAAAGTGACACTCTCAAAAGATCTTCCCTACTTTATCTCTCCGGGATTCAGACCAGATCAAGATGCGACCGCATATGTCTTTAAAGGGGTGCTTATAAAAAAGAGTGACGGCACTATAGAGATGATAGAAGATGGCGATGCTCTAGGAACAGAGCGATTTCCTGCAAGTATGATTGTGAGTGCCAGTGATAGATACTACACAACTGCATTTTATAATTTTGATAAAAATCTTGATGTCTATATCCAAAAGGGCGCAAATGACAATCCTCTAGCATTTGTCAAAGGGGCTCAAAACTTTAGTACTAACGGATATATCGGTGCAAAAGATTACGATATTTTGAGCGCTATCGATAAGCGATTGACAGATATCATAGAGTATGGGTTTTTCACCTTTATCGCTAAGCCGATATTTCTATTTTTAAAATATGTCTATTCAGTAGTTGGAAACTGGGGTTGGGCGATCGTTATCATAACTATCATCATCCGACTCATTCTCTATCCGCTCACTTTTAAAGGTATGGCGAGTATGAATAGGCTCAAAGAGCTCCAACCGAAGATCAAAGAGATACAGCAGAAGTATAAAGGCGATCCTCAAAAGATGAATGCCAAAATGATGGAGTTTTACAAGAAGCACAATGTCAATCCGATGGGCGGTTGTCTGCCGATGCTGATGCAGATCCCGATATTTTTTGCGATATACCGAGTCCTGTTAAATGCTGTCGAGTTAAAGCATGCGGCTTGGATACCGGGATGGATAGATGATCTCTCCGTGATGGATCCCTACTATATTTTGCCAATTTTAATGGGTGCGACAATGTTTTGGCAACAAAAAATTACACCGACAAACTATACCGATCCAACGCAAGAGAAGATTATGAAGTTTCTTCCTATCATCTTTACCTTTTTCTTTATAACCTTTCCGGCGGGACTTACACTTTACTGGTTTGTCAACAACCTCTTTTCAGTGGCACAGCAATACTATGTAAACGCTATATTTGCAAAACAAAAGGCGATAAAAGATGGTAAAAAAAGTTGAAGCGGAAACTTTAGAAGAGGCATATAAAAAGGCCTCTAGGGAGTTTGACTGCTCCGTTGTAGATCTTGAAATAGAGGTGGTGCAAGCCCCTTCAAGAGGAATCTTAGGGCTTTTTAAAAAGAGTGCCGTTATTTTAGTCAAGAGAAAAGGTGCAAAAGAGGAGAGTACGTCGGCTAAGAGAGAGAAGAGTTCGATAAAAAAAGAGAGAGTAGAGAGGCGCGCAGTTGATTTGAGTGAAATAGAGAAGGGTGTGAAAGAGCTTCTTGAGAGTAGTTGCTTTGAGATAGCACTCAAAGAGATAAAAGCGTTAGATAACGGTGAGATCTATATCAAAATTGACGGTAAAGATGCGGCTCTTTTGATAGGTAAAGAGGGCTACCGATATAAAGCGCTCTCCTATCTTCTGCATAACTGGATCAAGATAAAGTATGATAGAAATATCTCTCTAGAGATCGGAGAGTTTCTCAAAAACCAAGATATGGTGATTGAGGAGTATATCCAAAACTTCAAACATAAAATCGAGGAGCAGGGTAGGGGACAGACGAAGCCGCTTGACGGGATACTCGTAAAACTGGCACTAGAGAAGTTAAGAGCACTCTATCCCGATAAATATGTTGCTATCAAAACCTTAAGAGACGGCAGGAAAGTAGTGACAGTGCAAGAGTTTAGGAGAAGTGAACCATAGATACCATCGCCGCTATCTCTACACCCCACGGAGTAGGGGGGATCTCTATCGTACGAGTCAGCGGAGATAAGGCGTTGGAGATAGCGCTGAAGGTGACAAAAAGAGAATCTCTCAAACCCAGATACGCTACTCTTTCAAAAATCTACGCAAACGGTGAACTTATCGATGAGGGGATAGTCATCTACTTCAAAGCACCCAATAGCTTTACCGGTGAAGATATCGTCGAGTTTCAGTGTCATGGTGGCGTAACGGTGAGTTCACTAGTACTAAAGGCACTGATAAATGAGGGTGCAAGAGCCGCTAGAGCAGGGGAGTTTAGTAAACGAGCGGTACTAAGCGGTAAAATGGATGCCTCCAAAGCGCTCGCTGTTGCGAAGATGATCGAGACAAAGAGTGAAGATGGGGTAAAGCTTATTGCAAAACACTTAAGAGGCGATCTCGGTGAATTTGTCAATCAATTAAGAGAAGAACTGGTCACGACGCTGGCATATGTGGAAGTCAATATCGACTATGCGGAAGAGGATCTGCCATCAAACTTGATAGAACAGATCAAAAAGAGACTTAGTACTAATAGTCAAAAGATAGCAAATATCTTAAGGGTGAGTAAAAATAGGGAAGGGTTGATAGAGGGTTTTAGGATATCCATCATCGGTAAACCGAATGTCGGAAAGAGTTCACTACTCAATACCCTCCTCTCCTATGAGAGGGCAATCATCTCCGATATCGCCGGTACTACAAGAGATACGATCGAGGAGGAGATCAAGATCGGTAGCCATTTGGTGAGATTTGTCGATACGGCGGGCATAAGAGACTCTAGTGATAAAATAGAAGCGATCGGTATCGAGAGAAGTAAAAAAGCCGTAGAAGAGAGCGATATCGTCATCGCTCTTTTTGATAACAGCAGGGTATTTGACAAAGATGATGAAGAGATCCTCCATCTCATTCAAAAATATAAAAGTAGTAAAAGGGTAATTGTCGCTATCAATAAGTGTGATCTAGAGCCAAAATTCAATAGAGAAGTAATCAGTGAGAAGTTTATAGAGATATCAAGAGAGGATATCTCACCACTTATTGATAGAGTTGAGGAGATTTTAGATAGCAGTGTCGAAGCGGATGAGTTGGTGCTCATCTCAAATTGGCAAGTTGATTTGGCTAGCAGAGCAAAAGAGGCGATCGATAGAGCTAGTAATCTATTAGATAGCGGAGAGCTTGAGCTATTTGCTTTCGAGATCAATGAAGCGATAGATGCCATCTCTCAAATCTCAAAACCCTTTGATAGAGATGAGATACTAGATAGCATGTTTGGTGAGTTTTGTTTAGGTAAGTAGCGTTTTAGTACTAAACGGGATTTATGTGGGTTGAGCGTAGCTATTTTTGCAAGAGAGTAAAAAATCAATATTGGTTAACATAATATATATTATCTTGAAAATAGTCCTGTTTCTATATATAAGCCCCTCTCGGGACTTATAACTCAAACTTACGCTACAAAATTGGGTATTCTAATCATCTGTCCCGGATAGATAAGGTCTGGGTCTTTGATAACCTCTCTGTTTGCCTCAAAGATCTCTTTATATCTAGAGCCATCTTTATAGTATATCTCCGCGATTCTCCAGAGAGTATCACCTTTTTGAACCTCATAGAAGATATCGTCAAGTGTCTGCGGCTCCTCCACCTCTAACTCATCGGCATTGACTTTAGAGATACCCTCTACATTTCCGGCGATCAATGCAGCCTTTGCTTTATCGGCGGCAGTTTTCGCCTTTCCTTTTAGGATAACCGTATCTCCCTCGACAACCACATCCAAGTTCTCGATCGGCATCGTTTCGTTATGCTCTTCGATCTCACTCTTGATAGCCTCATTGTCATCACCCTTGCCGAGCAGTTTCTTACCCGCCTCTTTGACAAAATCAAAAAAACCCATTTTTCCTCCTTTTTGTTGTGTTCAACGATATTGTATAACAAATTTATTTACTTTTTGGTCTAAATACCTCTATCACATCCTCATTTACCTCCATATAACTGCCGCCTATGAGATCGATACAGTACGGTATAGCTGGGAAAACCGCATCCAAACACTCTCTTATAGATTTCGGCTTGCCCGGAAGATTTACGATGAGTGAGCGATTTCTTATCCCCGCACTCTGTCTAGAGAGTATAGCTGTCGGGACATATTGTAAACTCACACTCCTCATAAGCTCTCCAAATCCCGGTAGCATCTTTTGGCAAACATTTTCAGTAGCTTCAGGGGTAACATCCCTCGGAGCCGGTCCCGTTCCACCGGTCGTAATGATCAAGTCACACCCAAGCTCCTCAAGTTCTATAAGCGTCTTTTCGATAAGCTCCTGCTCATCGGCGATACATCGATACTCTATGATAAGCTCATTTTTGAGATACTCCCTTAGAGTCTCTTCTATCGCTTTTCCTGAGATATCCTCATATATACCTTTACTTGCTCTATCCGAAGCTGTTACAACGCCAACCTTTACGGTATCCATAGTGTATGACCTCCCCTCTTTTGTCTAACTATCGTTGCAAACTCCTCAAAGAAGTTTACCACTTCATCTGTATCGACTATTATATCATCATCCGCCACATAAACCTCTATCAAAACTCCCCGATCTCTTAACCTTTCCAAATCCTTCCCCTTATATCGATAGTTTAGTAGCATCTCCAACGCTTCATAACTACCGCCGCTAGAGTATCTGTTTAAATCCCTATCGGAGGGATAGGAGATGTTTTTTAAAAAGTTTTCGATATATCGATCTTTATCCCTTTTGAAGTGCAAAAGTTGCAATCGCCTAAACTTCTCATCTTTATGTTGAAAAAATGCGGGAGAGAGGAGTTGCAGTCTATCCACCCTACTCTCACACTTTAGTGCAAACTCTACAGCCTCAATAGCCCCTTTGCTAAAACCGGCCACACAAAACGCACTCCTATCCAAGAAAGTATCAAAGAGACCCTCTTCACCCTTGAGTGCAAAACCACTAAAGAAGTTCATCGCAAACCTCTTTTATCTCCTCTTTGCTTGCAATTTCACGCACTATCAATATCTCCGAGATTCTGTTGAGAGCCTGCTTCGATCGCTCGAGAAACTCTCTTACATCTTCCATCGCATGTTCAAGTAGCGATTGGCTATCTATCGTTGAGCCAAAAAGATCGTCGCCCATACCATACTCATCAACCATCTTAAGCGCCAAGCTCTTTGCCTCTTTGATATCACCCTTTGCTATCGAGAAGAGATCATCATAGTTGAGCTTTGTGGCAACCATACCGCTTAGATAGACCTTCAATCGGTTTAGCATATCACTCTTTGACGCTATCTCCTCTTTCGCGTCGTTTAGCCGCATCTCCAGAAGCCCTACCCTATCAAAATCGACTCCATACCAATAGGCACTAAGCGCCTTTGCCCCATGATAAAGCGCCAAGATCTCCTTTTCACTCTTTGAGTAACTTTTTTTTAACCTTTTTCCAAAAAGCACCTTATCCTTCACCGCTAAAAAATCTTCAAGCTCTATCCTCTTTTTGCCGATTTTGAGTGCATGTATCGCCGCCTCATTGACGAGTGTCGCAAGTGCCGCTCCGGAAAATCCAACAGTAATCTCCGCAAGTTTCCTGCTATCGACTTGGTGAGGTTTCTCTTTGAGATGAACATCCAAGATCTTGGCTCTCTGCTCAATATTTGGAAGTACTATATAGACCCTTCTATCAAATCTACCCGCTCTCAAAAGTGCACTATCTAGAGACTCTATTTTATTGGTCGCGGCTATCACGACCACATTTGAACTATCCTCAAAGCCGTCCATCTCCGTTAAGAGTTGATTTAGCGTCGCCTCTCTCTCATCGTTTTGACCGTAGCCTCCCCTACTCTTACCCACAGCGTCTATCTCATCGATAAAGATGATTGAGGGTGCATTTCTTTTAGCACTTTGAAAGAGCTCACTCACCCTCTTTGCACCCATACCGACATAGATATGAACAAACGATGCCGCACTCTGATAAAAAAAGGGAACTCCCGCCTCTCCGGCGACCGCTTTGGCAATAAGCGTTTTACCCACACCCGGAGGTCCCACCAAAAGCACCCCTTTAGGGAGTTTGATACCAAAATCGAGATACTTTTTGGGCTCCTTCAAAAAGTCGACGATCTCTTTTAACTCATCCTCTACACTCTCAATACCGGCAACATCATCAAAGGTCACTTCGCTCTTAACGGGAAGGACTCTCTTTTGAAATTCACCCTCATATGCGTAGGAGTGCTCCAGATCTCTCTTTGGATCTCTCTCTTTAGTACTAAGACTGTTTTTGGTCTCAAGATATCTTTGGAGAAGCTGAGAAGTGATGATAAAGGTGAGGAGAAAAAGGAGTATGGCAAAGAGATATATCAAATAGTTGTCGTAATCATCCGCCACCTTTACCGGTGCAACTTCGAGTAACTGTTTAAAATCGACACCGTCGATAATCATAGAGTAGTGGTGGTGATCCTTTGTCTCAAGTATCACCTCTTGCCCAACAACCTTTGCACTATCAATCATGCGCTTTTCAAGAAGTTCATTGTATCTATCGTAGCCTACCGGAGTAATGGAGCTTTTTGTGTAGTAGAGATAGGAGATGAGCAGTAAAAGTAAAAAGAGTATGAGGCTCAAAAAACTTTTCGTACTAAATTTTTGCAAAATTGCCCTCCATCGTCACATCAAACTTCTCTATAACAACCCACTCCTTTTGGAGATCTAAATCGCTTCGGATAAAGACCTTGTTGAAAAATTGATCATAACCGACTTGATAATCCCCCTTCCTCTCCTCAACGAGTACCGTTAGCGGCTCTTTGATCTCTTTTCTAAATTTAAAATTTTGTTTCTCTACATGCTCCTGCAATATCTTCAATCGCGCTTTTGCCTTATCCCCACTAACCTCCTCTTTCAAGGTTGCCGCATGGGTACCCTCTCTCTTGCTGAAAGTAAATGCATGGATATGTGTGATGGGAAAGCGTTTGAAATTTTCAAGTCCATCCTCCCATCTCTCTTTACTCTCACCCGGGTGACCGGTTATAAAATCAGTACCAAGGGCAAAGTCTTTAGAAGCGATCTCTTCAAAGAGAGCCAGATCTCGCTCAAGATCATTGCGTCGTCGCATGATTTTGAGCATCTCTTTGTTGGTATGTTGAAGGGCGATGTGTAGATGCTTCTCAAGCCAATGCTCTCCAAGTAGCTCCTTAAACTCATCATCGATCTGCACCGGTTCAAGTGAACCGAGCCGGATTCGTTTTACTCCCTTTATCTGTGAAATTTTTTTCAAAAGCTTCGCTATGGAAGTTTCTTTATCCTTACCGTAACTTCCGATATTTGTACCCGTTAGTACAAACTCACCGTAGCCGTTAGACGCCAGCTTTTGGACCTGCTCTAATATGCGCCTCTCATCTTGACTTCTTGCCCTGCCTCTAACCGATGGGATGATGCAGTAGGAGCAGTTGAAGTCACACCCCTCCTGTATCTTGATAAAAGCCTTGGTTCTCGAGGCGAAATCAGTCACGATCTCCTCATCGATACTTTCTAGATCACCGATCTCGGCAAAGTGCTCCTCTCTTTTTAAAAGCGAGTTGATCTCACCCTTTTTAGAGTGTCCGAAAAACCCAAATATCTTTCCACTCTCTAAAAGCTCTTCACCTTTGCTGATCGCTCCGCAACCGGCTAGTATGACTCTCTTTCCCGCTCTGTTTTGTGCGTTGATATAGCTTCTAGTACTAGAGTCTGCACCGTTGGTTACAGTACAGGAGTTGACCACAACGATATCCGCTTCATGCTCACTTTCAACGATCTCAAAATCTTTGAGTTTTTGCATCATGATGTTAGAGTCGTAGATATTGGTTCTGCAACCGAAAGTTTTAAGATAGACTCTCTTTTTCACCCTCATCCCTTAGATCTTTTGGAAGCTCCCTATCCCTCTTGATATTGACGACATGAGTCTCGTAGGCGATCTTGATATCATCCTCTTTGCTCAACTCATCGATAATTTGTGCGGAGATATTGCTTCTGAGCGTCAAAGCCGCATAGGAGTTTGTCATATACCAGCAACTAATGGTGATACCGTACTTTTCAATGAAGGTATAGATCCTTGGTTCAACATTGATATTTTTGAGAGAGTATTGGTTTCTGAGTAGATTGAGCTGCTTTCTTGAGATATCGGTATACCCTTTTGAGTACTTCTTAACAATACTTTTAATAATATGAACTGCCTTCTTATGGTTGGAGTCAAATGTTATCGTAACATCGATACCGTCCCAAACCGTTTTGATTTTTCCATGGGTATAGTTTGCTAAAAGCTCCGTAAAGACATAGTTATTTGGAACAAATACGATCCTTCCGGATCTTCTATTTTCAACATAGGTTGTGAGGGTTACATCCTCTAAGATCGTCATCCTCAAAAAGGAGATATCGACGATATCTCCGACATAGGATTTCCCCCCTTTATAGACCTTTATCCTATCTCCGACATGAAAACTTCCGCCAAAGACAATCACAAACCAACCAAGAAGCGACATAAAGAGATCTTTCATCGCGATCGCGATACCGGCGGAAGCAAATCCTAAAATCGTCACAAAGTAGGTAGCATTTTCTAAAAATGAGAAGAGTAAAACAAGCGAAATCAGCGCTAAGTTTGTAAAGTTGATTACTTTATGTGCCATATAGTAGCGTTGGTTATCGCTGATTGTCTTTTTGGCGAAAAACTTAAAGAGAAACGAGAGCA
This sequence comes from Campylobacterales bacterium, assembly GCA_027084135.1. GTDB lineage: Bacteria > Campylobacterota > Campylobacteria > Campylobacterales > QNZT01 > QNZU01. The sequence continues at coordinate 20,159 of JALWLO010000025.1, forward strand.
GAAGGATAAAGATGATCATCAAAAAGATATTGAAGAGCTTTTTGAACTGCTCTTTGATATCGTTTGTCACTTTATGGATCGTCTCTTGAACCTTTTTGTTATAAACCTTATTTGTAGAGTTTGCGATATCATAAGAGGCGATGATCTCATCTAATTCTCTTCTTATCTCTTGACGCAAATCCTTTCTATAGTTATCGCCCAATATTTTGCTAAGGGAGGTCAGTATCTTATCCTTCTCCTCAAGTGTATTGATAAGAGAGAGTAGAGATTTGATCTCTTTAGTGTACTCATCACTCTCTTTTTTGAGCTTTTTGATATAGGTAAAGGCTTTAAAGATACTAAAGGGAGAGTCAACTTTCGGTGCCGGTTTGATATCTTGCGGCTTTGTAAGATACTCAAACGGCGGTTTGCTGAAATCCTCCAGCAGAGCTATCTGATTTTGAAGCGATTTCTCTTGAATCTTGAGATCGGGCAACTCATTTTCATGATGAAAAATTTTCGCTTTTGAGATCTTCTCCTCCACCTCTTTGAGCGTCTTTTTGAGTTGCAGATAGGTTTGATGGTTGTTGTATCTGGTGTACATGATATCGTTGCTTAGTCGCTTATCTATCTCTTCAAGCCTTTTACTTAGAAGCGCAACCTCTTTTCTCTTTTTCTCTATCTCCTCTTTGCTTACCTTTGGATGCGTTTTGTTTATTAAACTCTTTTTTGAACTGTTTGTTTCAGCCTCATCTTTGACAACTGTGACATGGCTGAGTGCTTTGCTAGAGTTGTGTTCGACATCTGCAGATAGGTAGCTAGTACTAAAGAGTAAAATAAAAAGCATAATTAAACTTTTCACCCTACCTCTCCACAACTAAATTTATCAAGCACCTTTAGTACTAACGCTTTATCAACACTATCTACTACCTTGTACTCTCCGATACCTTGAGGCAGTATGAATTTGATTTGATCCATCTTACTCTTCTTATCTAGGAAAAAGTGATCATAGAAGCTTAAAATATCAAAATCTTCATAACTTGTAGGTAGATCATAGCGCTTTAGAAGCCTCTCTATCCGCTTTGACTCCTCTTCACTTAAGAGTCCAAGTTGCATTGCTAGGTGATTTGCCATATTGATACCTATAGCTACAGCCTCCCCGTGAAGATACTTCGCATATCTTGTCATATTTTCTATAACATGGGCAAAGGTGTGACCATAATTTAATACAGCCCTAACCCCCTGCTCTTTTTCATCTTTTGCTACCACATCAGCTTTGATCTCAACCGCTCTTTTTATCGCGTATCTTAGATCCTCTTTTTGATGAAGATCGGCACTCTCCAGCCACTTAAAAAAACTTCTATCGAATGTCACGGCCATCTTCACGATCTCCGCTACCCCCGCACCAAACTCTCTGGGAGGAAGCGTATCTAAAAAAGCGGTCTCTATATATACGGCTTGGGGTTGATAAAAGGCACCTATGAGATTTTTGCCGAAGTGGTTGTTGATACCTGTTTTGCCTCCCACACTGGCATCGACTTGGCTAAGGAGAGTGGTGGGTATCTGGATAAAATCGATACCCCTTTGATAGATAGAGGCGGCAAAACCGCTCATATCCCCTATCACACCTCCGCCAAAGGCAATGATCTTGGAGCTTCTATCAAATCGATGGTTAAAGAGAGACTCCAAAATCAGATCAATACTCTCTTGATTTTTATACGCTTCGCCATCCGGAACGGTGATGATATATAGCTCTTTAGCGTTTATCGTTCGAAGCAGGGTCGAGAGATGAAGTCCGGCAACTTTTGGATTGGTAATGATCGCTACTTTTGTATCAAATTCAAGTTTTTCCAACTCATCGATATAGATTGTGTAGTTGTTAGCTTCACTCTTGATAAAATCTATAGAGACCTGCATGATACCCATCCTACTAAAGCGCTTTTACTTGTTATAAAACTCTATTATACTTAAAATTTTTATTATTCTTCTGAAGGGATAAAGATTTGGTAATTTTTCTCAAGCTCAAAATAGAGACTATTTAACTTATTGCTAAATATCGCAAATATCTTTTTCTGTATAATCTTATGATCAAACGGAATGAATTGTAAAAAATCATCCCGATCTTTGAGAACCCTAATGGGGTTTGATTTTGTATTGACAATCTTGATGTTTTGCTCAAAGAGTCTTGAAAGATTTTGAAAGTGTTCCACTATCTGCTCTCTCTCACTCTCATCACTCTCTTCAAAATTATAGAGGGTGATATTAAGTTTTAATTGTGCGGATATATCGAAGATGATGGAGCTGATCTTCTCTAAATTGATCGCTTCATCACCCATAACAAGCAACTCTTTGATGTGATAAAACCCTCTGGTACCAAGCTTTAGTATAGGAATTTTTAGGTTGTATAAAAGCTCTATATAGCGATGAAAAAAGTTGTTGTTTGTGATAAAAAGACCTATACGATATCGATCTACATCTTGCTTTATCAAGTCATCTTTATCGATATTTTGAAAATCGATCTCCACACACATATTGTGTGAATCATAGCTCTTTATCTTATCAAGTGATTTGGAGTATCTTGGGTTATAAACTCTAAAGATAAGTTTATTGCTATTGAGATTGGAGTGGAGTAGCATAGAGTCATTTGTCAACTTTTCTATCTCCTCATCTCTCATCAAAGACATATCGATAAAGCAGTAGATATTTTCACCAAAAGGTATCGGAAACTGTCCAAACTCACGATTAATACTCTTATAGACACTCTTTAAGACATTTGGATTTCCAACGGCAAGGATCGAGTCATTTGGTAAGATCATATCGTTTCTCTCAGGGATGATCAGCCTATTATCTCGATAGATAGCAACGACTTTCCACCTCTTTTGCTCGATGCTGTACATATATCGGTAGCTAAAAGGACTCCCTGAGGGTATCATAAACTCCGCTATCTCACCTTGACCCAATCCGATATTTGCAGCATATATCGGTATGTCTGGGATATAGTTCATCAAAAAGTTTGAGACGATATCGTGGACATTTACGATGGTTGTTTTTGAGTCATTGATATCGATAGACCACTTATCATGCAGTACGATATGTATCTGCTCATCCACCTTTCTGATATTTTCATAGGTGGCTTTGGTGTCAGTAATATTTGACATGATGATGATGGCTTGTGTAAACTCATGACTCTTTAAAAGCGATTCCATTTTAACATATGATGTAGGGTCAAACTTATAGGTCAAGATATGTTCACTCAAATCACCCGGTAAACTCTTCTTTTGATAGTAGACGACATGAAATCGTCTATTTTTTGATACCAAGTCGGAGATTCTTGAGAGAAAAACTTTCGCACTATCACCACTGGCTACAATTAAGATATTTTTCATTGATCTGAACACTTATCAAATGTGATGTAATAGAGAGCCTCTTTGATCAATCCCTCATCTTTATCGCCCAAGAGATGAGCAAGATCGTCACTCGCCTTACATGTTGGAGTGATGCCATTTGTGTAGTTGCTATCGCCATTTGCGTTGAAGTTTTTGGTATCGATCGCCGCAACAACGATATCACAATATTGCACCAGATGCATACCAAACTGTTTACCGTAACTTTTTGAACCTACGGTGATCACATCTATAAAGGGCTTTAAACCGTCTATCAAGGCTTCACTTGCTGATGCGCTATCTTCTGTGATGATAAAGAAGACTCTATCAAGATTGAGAGCATTTTTTAGATTTTTGGGAAAGTAGAACGATTCATTATACTTGGAGTACTTTCGGTTGTACTTTTGTTGTATAAACACTTTTCCCCCTACCCTATCTCCGCCTATAAGTGAGCCCAAATAGGAGGCGATTTTAAGCAATCCTCCCGGATTGTATCTAAGATCGACAATTAGCTCATCCACGTCGGCACGCTTTAACTTTGCAAACTCACTATCTATCTCCTCCTTGAGATTCGGTCCCACAAATGAGTAGAGTGTAAAGTAACCAACCTTTTTCCCATTTTGGTTTGTAAAAATATGGTGGTTGATCACATTTTTGATTTTAAATTTTTGGGGAGTGACATGGATATCGACCACATCCTGTGTACCTCTCTTCAAAACCCTAAAGTTCCCCTCCATATTTGTCGGATTGAGTATTACATCTCCCCTTCTCACGCCGGCATAATAGAGCGGAGAGTCTTTGTAGATAGCATAGATCATCATCGTACCGTTATCCAATGAGTTGCTCTTTTTGATACCGTAACCTGTGATCTCTCCATCTACAAAAATATCTCCGTAGTAGCTTTGAGGTATGACAAAGGAGAATCTATCCTCAGGCTTTTTCTTTAAAACATCTAAAAGCTGATAGATCGTCTCATAGCTACTTAGATTGATATCCGGTACACTATCCGCCCAATAGTAGGCATCATTAAAGAGCTCATAAACAAAACGCTTTTTCCCTTCAGTGCTACATACGGGTTTGATCTTCTGATAATCAAAATAGAGTTTACTCTCTTTTGTTCCACTTCCGCCGCAAGCGTTTAGTATAAGAAGTATTATAAAGATAAAAATCATATTCATTCGTTTCAAAATAGACTCCCTTGCTCTATCTGCATCTTCTTAGCTTTAGACTTTTTCATTCTACCACTTTTTTGCCTAATTCCCTTTATAGTTTCGAGATAGTTTGCCAACTGATCCATAGCGCTCTTCTCTTGAAACGATAGAATTCCGAAGATTGAAGATGTGATAAATCTCGCTGTATCATCAACCTTAATTTTCACAATTTCTCCATTTTGAACAGCTTGGTCCAATATCGACTTATAGTTATCGATGATAGAGTGATATATCTGCAGATATTTACGGCTAAAAGTGGGGTTGATATCTCTACTCTCCACAAGGAGTCTATGAAAGAGAGCCGCGTCGCTTAGATATCGCTTCTCAAAGATCTGCCTGATACTCTCGATCAACACATCAAAAGGCTTTGACTCCCCTATCTCAAAAAAGCGAGCTACTCTCTTTTCTAAGATCTCATCGATCATCATTAGTACTAACTGCTCTTTAGAGTCGAAGTAGTGATACATCACTCCCTTTGGAAGTTTTGCTTTTTTAAGGATTGTCGTTGTTGAGGCCTCAAAGTAGCCGTACTTTTTCACCTCTTTGTAGGTAAAATCGAGCAGCTTCTCTCTATTTGTTCTCTTTGCCACTCTCTAACCTCACCGTTACAGATCTCTTATGTGCCTCTAAGCCTTCACAGTCAGCTATCTTGGCGGTAGCCGATCCAAGCTCCTCTATCGCTTCCCTACTCATAGAGATGATAGAGCTCTTTTTGAGAAAAACATCTACACCTAGCGGTGAGTAGAATTTCGCGGTTGATCCGGTCGGCAGTGTATGGTTGGGACCGGCAATATAGTCTCCGATCGCTTCAGGGGTATAGCTTCCCATAAAGATGGCACCGGCATGTTTGATTTTGGGCAAGAGATCAAAAGGGTTGCTCACCATCAACTCAAGGTGCTCAGGTGCAATCTCATTCATAAGTTCGGCAGCCTCATCGATGCTGTCGGCAACGATGATCGCTCCCCTACTCTCTATCGACGCCCTTGCGATCTCCTCTCTCTCAAGCGTTGGAAGTATCTCAAATATCTTCTCTTTTGTGCGAAGCGCCAACGCTTTGGATGTCGTGATCATCAGTGAACTTGCCATCTCATCATGCTCCGCCTGAGAGAGTAGATCATATGCGAGATATTCAGGATTTGCACCCTCATCGGCGATGATACCTATCTCACTAGGACCGGCTATCATATCGATATTGACATCTCCATAGACGAGCTTTTTCGCCGTAGCGACAAAGATATTTCCGGGACCGGTAACCACATCTACCTTTTTGATACTTTCAGTACCGTATGCTAGAGCCGCGATAGCGGTAGCCCCTCCCACTCTATACGCCTCTTTGATACCGCATAGATGCATCGCGGCAAGGAGTAGTTCATTGATCTGCCCGTTTGGTGTAGGGGTCGTTACCACTATCTCGTTGACACCAGCTACAATCGCGGGAATCGCATTCATCAAAAGTGAACTTGGGTATGCCGCTTTGCCACCCGGAATATAGAGACCCGCTCTATCGACGGCGGTGACTTTAACTCCCATCACCGCTCCACTCTCTTCAAAATCGAGCCAAGATTTTGGCATCTGCTTTTGGTGATAACGCTCTATCCGCTTATAAGCCAAATTGAGCGCATCTCTGAGATCATCATCGATCCTCTCATAGGCATCTCTCATTGCGTCAGTCGATATCTTTAGAGAGTCGGCGTTAGGCTTCCAACCGTCAAACTTCTCCACATCTCTCAATATAGCCGCATCACCCTCTTTGACGACACTGTTGATGATATCTAGTACTAGAGCCGTCACATCACCGATATCGAGCTTTCCTCTCTCAAGAATCTTCTCAAACGCCTCTCTAAAACCTATCTCACCGCTCTCTAATATCTTCATGCCAACCTCTTCTTTGATACCTTTTGATCATCGTTTCGTTTCCAAGTAGACCGCCTTGGTGAATATATAAGATAGGCTTCGTAAAGCGCTCTAGATTTTCAAAGATGGCTATCCATCCGACGGGATCATAGAGTAAATCAAACTCTATCTTAGTACTAGCCTTTAACTCAAGCCACATCTCATATAACTCTTTGTAAAGTTTACCAAAATGATACTTTCTCTTTGTATCAATGATCACGGGATAAGATGATTTATCACTCTCTAACTTGGCAAACTGCTTAAAAAGGTAACTCCTATCACCCACACAAGGCGTCGTATAGACTCTAAAGTCCAAATATTTTTGCAGATAGAGTGCGGTGGTTCCAGTACCGGATGGGAGAAAAACTTCTAGCTCCTCACCTCTATATTGATCTTCGATCTCCCTTGCCAAAAGTTTAATTCCCTCCTTCGCCTCTTTCACAGCCGCACCCTCATCGATAAATAGCGTATCTTGCGGCAAATCTCTCAAACGCTCCTTTTCAAAGTGCTCATCTACGATGAGTTTCATACCGTTTTGGAGTGCCGCTTTATAGTTTCCTTGGGGATTGTTTTTTAAGTATGAAGAGAGATGTTTCGTATAGTAGATAAACTCCCAATTTCTCATCTTCGCTAAAACCGAAAGCGAATACATTGCGTTTGATTGAGATGAACCGTGGGAGATGACCCTTTTGACCGAGGGAAAATCTCCTTTTAAAAAGTGGTAGAGTTTTCTCGCTTTGTTACCGCTAAAGTCTCTATTGAGCAGGTCATCCCGCTTTATCAAAAAGGGGACGCCTCTAAAAGTTACCTGATCGACTCTTGAGTGAAATATCTCAAGATCAATCAACTTAGTTTCTATCTAGGCAGTTTAGATCACTAAAGGCGATCTTTAGTCTCTCAACCATCGACTTTTCACCCTCTCTTAGCCACTTTCTGGGGTCATAGTAGCTTTTGTTCGGCTTATCTTCACCTTCAGGGTTACCTATCTGCCCTTGTAGATAGTCGTGGTACTTTTTCTCATACTCTCTCACGCCGTTCCAAAATGCCCACTGCGTATCGGTATCGATATTCATCTTAACCACACCGTAGCTAACCGCCTCTCTGATCTCATCCAGACTACTTCCGCTTCCGCCGTGAAATACAAAGCTGACAGGCTTATCACCGGTAGAGTGTTTCTCTTGAATATATTTTTGAGAGTTGTCAAGTATCTTCGGTTGAAGGGTTACATTTCCGGGCTTATAGACTCCATGCACATTTCCAAACGATGCGGCGATCGTAAACTTATCGCTAATCGCACTGAGCCTCTCATACGCTTCACAAACCTCTTCAGGCTGCGTATAGAGTAGTGAGTTATCCACTCCCGTATTATCGACTCCATCCTCTTCACCGCCGGTGATACCGAGCTCTATCTCAAGCGTCATCCCAATCTTACTCATCTTTTTGAGATAGGTTTCACAGATCGATAGATTCTCTTCTAAACTCTCTTCGGATAGGTCCAGCATGTGTGAGCTAAATAGCGGTTTGCCCGTCTGCTCAAACGCTCTTTCACTCGCCTCAAGCAGACCGTCAATCCAAGGAAGAAGCTTCTTAGCCGCATGATCCGTATGGAGTACTACGGGCACCCCGTAGAGCTTTGCCATCTCATGAACATGTCTAGCACCGCTGATTGCACCGGCAATCGCCGCCTTTTGCCCATCGTTATCCAACCCTTTTCCAGCGTAAAATGCCGCTCCTCCGTTGGAGAATTGGATAATTACCGGAGAGTTTACGACTTTAGCCGCTTCCAATACGCTATTGATAGAGTTCGTACCCACTACATTTACTGCCGGGATCGCAAAGCCCTCCTCTTTTGCAAGGTTGAATAGCTTTGTAACATCATCACCGCTCAAAACACCCGGTACAACGATATCAAGTACCTTTTTAGACATATACAAATCCTTTATAAACTATTTATATTTTATATCGGCTTTTGCTTTTAGTGCTTTAGCAAGCTCTTTCATATGTTTTTGAAATTTTTGTATTTTTAGATTTTGCTCTATCGATTTTTTTGCCTGCTCAAACGGTGTACTCGAAGCCGCTTTTTTATCCTCTACATAGATCACATGATATCCAAATTGAGTCTTTACAGGCGTTTTAGTAAATTCACCCTTTTTGAGTTTAAAAGCCGCATCTGAAAAAGGTTTTACCATTTTTGATCTATCAAACCATCCAAGTTCACCGCCGTTTGGTCCGCTAGGTCCCACAGACTTTTTCGCCGCCAATTTTTCAAACTTGCTCTTGAGATCTTTAGCACTTACCTTTTTGAGTTCATTGATGATCTCTTTTGCCTCTTTTTCACTCTTGACCAAGATATGTTTTGCTTTGACCATCTCCGGGCGAGAGAACATCTTCTTATTTTTCTCATAAAACTCTTTCATCTCTTTCTCAGTCACCTTTTGTGCTTCAAACTGCTTCTTCATCCAGATCTCAAGAGCTAAATCCTTCTTCATCTTTTCAAGTGTAGATTTGTAGAGCGGATCATTTTGTATCCCCTCTTTGATCGCATTTTGGCTCAAAAGTCTCTTCTCAACAGCCTGCTCGATAATTCTTTTTTGCTGCTCTTTCGGCAAGGTATCATATTTTAAACCTGGTGCTACTGCCAAAATGGCATTTACATCGCTATCAGTAATAGCTTCACCATTTACGGTTGCATAATCTTTTGCAATCGATTGTGTCGCGGCAAGCGACAAAGCTACAGATACACTTAATACTATATTTTGCAATTTCATTCCATTCCTTTTGTTAAAATTTTCTTTTTACTATAACATTAGATGATTAATATTTAGTTATGAAGGGAGGGATATTTTAAATTTTGCGCCATATTTACCGTTTGTTACCTCTATTTTCCCTCCGCAACTCTCCTCAATGATAAATTTCGACATATACAATCCCACTCCCATGGAGTTCTCATCCGCTTTGGTAGAGAAATAAGGATCAAAGATCTTCGGTAAAATATTTTCATCTATACCGCCCGCACTATCCTCAAGATCTATGATATTATGCTTGCCCTCCTGATACTCAACGATAGAGATCTCCCTCTCTTTTATCTTCCTCTGTTTGAAAACATTGACACTATTTCGAATGAGATTTAAAAGTACTTGAACAACCTCATTGGGATAGGTTGATATTTTGTTGGTAGAATTATACTTTTTGATAACATCTACCTCCTCTTTGGTAAGAAGCGGTGAGGAGATAAAAAGCGCCTTTTTGATCATATCTTTGACCAAAACCCTCTCTCTCTTTTTGGTAGGTTTAAAGAAGTTTGTAAAGTCATCAATCGTTTCCGAAAGGTGGTTGACATACTCTTGGATATTTTTCAACGAAGTGTTCATCTGCTCCTCATCGATCGTTCCAAGCTCCAATTTCAACTCCATTCCGGTTGCCGTAGCGGAGATAGCTGAGAGTGGTTGGCGCCACTGGTGGGCGATCAAACCTAGCATCTCCCCAAGTTGCGCTAGTCTGGAGTTATGTATCATGATCGACTCTTTTTTTCTGATCTCTCTGATACTCTCATTAATTTTGAACTCTAGCTTTTTATTGAAACTCTCCAACTCTTTTGAGGAGACTTGAGCGATATTGCAGAGTGTCTGGATAGTTTCGAAGTAGAGATTCTCCTCTTGTTTATAAGAGGGTTTACTCTCTATTTTTGGCAATGCTTTATCTTCGCTAAGCGTTAAGATTACGATTGATTGATTTAAAAATGTCGCGTAGCTTTGCGAAGCAAAAAATTGCCCAAAGCCGTAAACACCAAACGCAGGAGCGATCCGGGATAGTGTTAAAATCTCCTCTTGAGAGATCTCACCCAAAAACCTTCTTCTTGCACTCGATGCAAATGCAAGCATCATCTCTACGGGTGATTTTGATAATGTCTCAAAAGCCTCTCTTAGTTCCTCTTTGATCCTCTTTAAGTTCGCAAACGATATCTCTACCCTATCTCCGTTTTTGAGATTTGATGAAAGTAGAAGTGAACCGTCACTTGCGATATCCCATATCGTCGTTGTTACCATCTTACCGCTAGTACTAAACTTGATAAAAGGAAACTCAAGTGATTTTGAGACAATCTCCTCTCTATTTGGCTCAATTCCCAGGTACTCAGCATATATCTCCTTTGCATCCCTGCCGTCAAGACTCTTTAATCTGTTTCCTTTCGCTTCGGTTACCACAAACTTTTTAGAGATAGCTTCCCATCCGTGAAGCATATATGATTTGGCAATCAACACTTTTGACTCTATCGACAGCGCTACCAGAGCGTTATCAAAAAGATTTTCATTATATATCACAAATCCGTTTTGCACTTTTTTTGAGTCCCCACCCACAATACCAGCTATCGGAAGCGAGTTATCCGCATTTTTGATCGATTTTACCAAACTATTTCCGTCAATCGAACCGATAGTACTAAAAAGTAAAATCGCTTTGGTATCACTATTTACTAATGTTTGATGGATATTTTTACCTATCTCATGAAAGTTGCTCTCTTTTTCATAGGGTATAAACTTTGAAGAGAAGGTACTTTTTTCAAATTGGATGATAGATAGGATGATATTTCCTGTGATAATTTTCGAGTTTATGATCTCTCCGTCGCTCGAGGTACCGACGATCGTAGCATTTTTGAAGATTGATCTAAGCTTTGGTAAAAGCTCTTTGACACTTTTTTGCTTTGAGTATGGGGCATAGATGACAAGAAGAGTATTTCTGTTTGGATCGATACCGTTTTTAGAGATAAACTCTTTAAACTTCTCAATACTTCTATATCGTAACTGATAACTCTTCATCTTTTCTATATTATCCCAAAGTTAAAAATCTTGTACCAATTTAGGATTATATAGAAATTATTATAATAAAAAAATAAAAAATAGTTTCCCAAAATTGTGAAACTCTCTTTTCATCCAAGTTTTGGATTTAAGCGTTAATGGTGATGAGATATACCAAGCGATTACTCTGCTTATCATAGACCGGTTTTAACGACGCACCTATCTCTTTTGCCCTCTCATAGAGTTTGAAGCTAAGATCATCCTCAAAATCATCTCCAACCAACTCACTCGCGATCTCAATATAGATTTTACGATCTTTTTGATAGATATAAAACTCAAGCTCATTCCTCTTTATATCAAAACTGTTAGAGTTCAGCAGATCTGAAACAACTGCTTCAATTGTCTGCTTATCGATACTCGTCACTATCTCTTGACCGCCGATCTCTTCACCCAATCTTCTTCCGTTGATCTTGATCTGTGCATAATGATAATTTTTTTGCAGATAGGCGCTCAGTAATTGGATAAGATCATTTTTGTCACTCTTGAACTCCATACTCTTGACAATCTCTGCATCTTCGCACAAGATAGAGAGCTTTGTACTAAGCTTATAGAGTAGATCTTTTACACTGCTACAGTTTGCGAAGTTTTGATCCGTCAAGATATCTCTAAGCTTTAAAAACTCCTCTTTAAAGGAGCTAAGGTTATCCTCTTTGAGTGTCAAAGTCGACTCTTTTTTCGCTTTATTTGGGATCAAGTCGAGTATATTGATAAACTTTATCGCTATATATCTTTTTCCCATGATAACGATAGGCTTACTTAAGAGATGAAAGCTGTAACTCTTAAATCCTATCTCAACCTTTAGAGAGTAATTAAACTCAATGTTGGAGGATAGAAGCTCTGCCCACTTGGATCTCTCATAATGATTGAGATAGTTGATTGTCTCCACTTTGGGTATAAATCGCTTGATAGCTCTTTGACTCTTTAGCAATTTATTTACAAGTGAGACTCTTCCAAATAGCTTTTCAAATGCAAGATTTGCCTCCGTCAACTCACCACTGTAGGGATCAAATATCGCAGTTATGGTCTCATCATGTAAAAAGAGTTTTTGATAGATAGATACACTTTCGATCGCTTCATCGATCAATTTTTTACTTCTATTAAAAAAGTGTGACGCGTGAAAAAGGGTATTACTACTCTTCATTAGAGCATCGATTCTATGTAAAAATATCTCTTTCACAAGCGGTTTTCTTACATACTCTATCCCGTCACCGATAAATATGTTTGCATCAAATTTAAGATCACTATCGAGTAGTACTAGCTTTGGTATCTCTTTGGATATTTGACTCTGCTGCAACTTCTTTAAAATCTCGAGCGATTTTTGGCTATTTTGCGCCAAATCTAAAATGATCAAATCAACCTTCAGATAGCTCAAGAGCTTAAAGAGCGTCAATAGCTCATCAACATCATAGAGCGCCCATCCACTCTCTTTTTTCAAATAGCTATTAATGAGATAGTTGTCTAACTCATTTGTACTAAATAGTACCGCTCTCTTATCTGTGATCGTTTTGCTACTACTTAGGTGATTATCACCCTCTTTGAATATATCCTTCTCCAGCAAATAATCTCTCCCCATATATTGATTTGTTGAAGTATCGGCAAAGAGAGTACTTTATTGAATAGTAGGGAGAGTTTTGGAGTCTAAAGCAAACCGTTTTTACTTTTTGTTACGCTCTACCAAATAGTTTTTTTGTGATCGTTGCAGTGATATTTTTCAAAAAGCCTTCACCGCTCTTTTTATATTTGATCGGTCTACAGGCTTTGATCGTACTAAGCCCTACCCTAGCTACCAAGATACCATTTGCCACACCTTGTGCTGAGTGTGCGGAGAGTTTCGACAAAAAGGAGTTTCCCAGTAGGTCGTGTGAATGATTTGCTAAGATATCGGTCACACTCGCAAAAGCTAAGATACCAAATACCCTCTTATAGAGCGCCAACCTGCCGGCAAAGTGAGGCTTATAACCATAAACTTTTGCAATTTCCGTTATCATCATATGACTTCTTGATATGATCAAAAGCGCATCGATAAAGGCAACCGGACTAATCGCGGTCGATAGAGCTGTTTGGGTGGAGTATTTGGATATCTTCTCTCTCGCCAAATTATCCAACTTATCTAACACCCTCTCTTCAAATCTTTTTGCTATCTCACCCTCCAAAAGTGTATCGATCTCTTCATGATATCTTTTCGCGGCGTTTGCAATCTCTTCATCCGGATGTTTGAGATACTCTCCAGAGAGCTTCTTAAAAAAGCTTTTTGTTTTGGCAGATGGATTTTTAATCAACTCTTGGGCCTCTTTTTGAAGATTGTCGATCTCTTTGATCTTTTTGAAATCCCTATACTCACCGTAAAAGATGTACCCTAAAAGAGCTATAAATAGTAGTACTAAGATAAGATAGAGCGAACCTATAATCGGCGAAGTGGCAAACATGGCGGAGATATTGGTGATAAAACTATAGAGCATCGAAACTAAGATAATCGAGAAAAATAGTCCAAAGAGAAGGATCGATTTTTTGATACCGCTCTTGATGGAGTGCTTTTTCTCTTCAACCATCTTAGTGATACTTTTTACCATAAAATTGCTCGCCTCTTGCGTATCTTTCTCATCTAATTGAGTCTCATCTATCCTCATAGGAGTTTTTTTCATAAATGTTTCCTTAATATCGAATATATTAACCTATCCATCCTGATATGATCAACCGCTTTTGTGCTATCATTTGGAAAGGGAATAGGTCGAAAGTTTGGAAATTTAAAGCTATGCTCTTTCCATATCTCCTCGCTATCTATCTCCCTCGGTAAAATACCCGGAAAGTGTATAGAGGGCTTATCTTCACCTTCAACCACTCCCTTGATACACTCCAACACTTTTCCCTCATGTTTTACCTTAAGATATTCAGTTGATTTGACTGCGGAAAATATCGTCACCTCCGTATCCGCATGCATGATATCTAGCTCTCTTTTGATGTGGTGTATCATCCTTTCTAACAGATCTTTATAGCTATTATATTGAGACGGTGGTATGAAGTCAGCCTTCGTTGCGGCAAATATCACATGATCTATCTTTAAACCGAAGAGTTTTGTTAAAAAGTTATTATTGCCGTACTCGAAACTCTTTAATATATGTTTGAACGCAAGTCTCATATCTTCAAAACTATCTCTACCATACTGAAGAGTTTTGATTAGATCTACCAGAACGATTTGTGAGTCAAACTCTCTAAAGTGCTCTAAATAGAGTCTTTTGACCACTTCGCTCTTGTATAGCTCAAACCTCTTTTTAAATCTAGCGTAAATCGAGTTTTCATCAACGCTTTTAACAGATGGCTTAGGAGATGGCTTAGGAAGCGGGGCAAAATAGAGCATAGGATCTCCCGCCATATCTCCGGGCTCTAAAAACCTTCCGGGTTGGGTAAATGAGAAGTGATTGTAGTGCAAGAGCTTAAGATATTCGCAATAGCTATCATGAATCATCTCATCGATGGCTTTGTCACTTTTAGCATAGAGATCATTCTCTTCCAATATCCTTAAAAAGCCTTGACTATACTCTTTCCTTCTTCCACTTTGGGCTAACTTTAGGATCATATCCGACCACGCTTCAAAAGAGAGGTTTAGCATCGTAAGATCAAGCAGCCACTCTCCGGGATAATCTATCAACTCAAGTTCGATGATTTCATTATCAAAAAATGCATACTCACTTTTGATTTCTAGTTGTAGTGTTGTTTTGCTAACTGACTTTGTAGGTTTTGGCCAAACCGGCGCATCTTTTTGAAAATCTTTCAATTTAGAGTAGTAATCAAATCGACTATAGATGCCATCCGGAGGAAGGAGTCTTGCGACAAAATCTCTCCCGATCTTCTCATTAAGATAGGGAAGTTTGTCATTTGCCAAGAGCTGATTGATCAGGGATGTAATAAATACAGTTTTTCCACTTCTGCTAAGTCCGGTAATAGCAACTCTAATCTTTTTATCCGGTAACGGTATTTTAAACGGCAACTCAATCTCTTTTAGAAAATCAAACAACACTAACCTCTCTTAATGTATCTTCGATATTATATCAAAAGTGGAAAAAATATTCTAACATATCAAAAACTTTTATAGGAGTATTATGGGAAAGATAGAGCAAAAAGATTTTGATAAGATATTATCGATCATACCTCAAAACTACCCGTCCATCAATATCTTCCACATTTGTGATAGATATTTTGAGACGGTAGCGTATATAGAGGAGTTTAGCCGTCACAACGGCTATAGTTACGACCTCTTTTTGATTGACGAGTCAAAAAGAAAATATATCAAAAAGGAGAATTACAAACTTTTAAAACTCTCCCAAAGGCGCTACAATCGTCAATCAAAAAAGTATGAGTATGTTTTTGTCGATTTGGATTTAAATCAGATAGAAAAACTGCCGCTATTTTTCAAAAAGATATATGAGTTATCTAAAAACGGTGCTAAACTACTCATGATCTGCAAAGATAGAAGTAAACTTGGTGAACTTTATAAAATTTTAGAAGATGAATTTTTTGTAGCGATAAATCCGATTGATGATGTTTTAGAAGATCTTACGGTTATTACTGCAAGAAAGATGCACGGTTGGGGAGGTTAGTACTAAGTACTAAATCTCCACCTTCCCATTTTCTAATGCCTCTTTAGCATACTTTTTACCAAGCTCCCAAGCCTTGATATTTGCCTCAAGCACTTTTGGCGGAACCTTCTTCTTCATCGCCTCAAAGACCTTCTCTTCATCCATCACATGTGTCATTGTCACTGCGATCGCAAGCGCTACAACCGATTGTGTAACCACATTACCAACCTCATACTTGGCAACTCTAATGATAGGTATCTCATAGATCTTCCACTTTTTTCTATCCTCATCAGTCGGATGGACAAGATCGGGATCTACAACGATGATACCGCCCTCTTTTACACCGTTTTTAAACTGATCATAGCTCACTTGCGCAACAGAGAGCATAAACTCGATCTCTCCGTCGATCGCATATGGAAAAAGTATCTCTTTATCATCCAAGAGTATATCCACGACAGTCGGACCACCCCTCACTTGAGAGGTATAAGTCGCCGCTTTAACTCCGTAACCGCCTTCAGCTATCTTGGCGGCAGCTAAAATCTCTCCCGCCAATAAAACACCCTGACCACCTACACCTGTAAATCTAATTTGGTTTCTCATTCAAAATCCTTTGTGGTGATTTTTGGTGCCTTTCCTTGCGCAGCTTCAATCACTCTATCATAAAGCTCACAATACTCAGGCTGCTCTTTTTCAAGTAGAATACCAGTAGGGAAAAGATGCTTTCTCTCCTCCTCACTCATCTTGTCATATTTACTCTTACCGACAGTTATTTGATCAATCCAGTCAATATTTTGCATCGCTTCACCCATCTTATTTTTTCTACCGAGATTGATGTGGCAGTTACTAAAGATATCGAAGAAGCTAAACCCTTTATGTTGGAAACCTTTTACAAAAACCTTCTCTATTCTTTTTGGATCACATACGCTCTCTCTTGCGATAAATGTCGCTCCTGAACCCTCAGCAAGTTTACATGCATCAAAAGTTGGATCAATATTTCCATATTGTGTAGTAACAGCCCACATACCTTGAGGTGTAGTAGGTGAAACTTGTGAATTGGTTAAACCGTAGATAAAGTTGTTGATTAATATAAAATTAATATCAATATTTCTTCTACAACCATGAATCGTATGGTTACCTCCAATCGCCAAACCATCACCGTCACCGGCAATAACAAAAACATGTTTATCAGGATTGGCAAGTTTGATACCGGTCGCATAGGCAACCGTTCTACCGTGTGTGGTATGCACAGTATTACAATTCACATAAGATGAAAACCTACCGCTACATCCGATGCCTGAAACAACACAGACATCATCCATATTCCATCCAAGTTTATCAATTGCCCTGATAAACGCCTTTAGAATTATTCCATCTCCACAACCCCAACACCAAAGTGTCGGCATCTTATCCGTTCTTAAATATTCATCGTAATTAAAAGCCATTAGAACATCTCCTTCACTTTTGCTACCATCTCTAACGGTGGAATCGGTCTACCATTTGCAGTCCTTAAGGTTGCAAAATCTTTTCTCCCCGTCACCCTCTCTATCTCTTCCGTATATTGACCAACTTGATTGAGTTCTGTAATAAAAATTTTATCAAATCTTTTACCAATCTCTGCTATCTTCTCAGCAGGACTTGGCCACATCATAATAGGTCTAAAGAGACCCGCTTTGATACCATCTTCTCTCAGTTTTACAACAGCCTCCTTGGCACCCCTTGAGATTGAACCATAAGCGATGATACATACTTCCGCATCATCTAGCATAAACTCTTCATAGTCAGCTTCGTCGTCAAGTTTACCGACATCTTGGATTTTACCGACCAATCTCTTTATATTATATGCACATTGATCTTTATCTTCAGTCGGGAAACCGGTAGGACCATGATGTAAACCTGTTATATGGTATCTATACCCTTTAAACATAGGATTTAAAACAGCCGGCTTATTCATCTCAGCCTCATATGGCTTATAATCTTTTGGATCACCTGTAAATTCTGCCCTTTTCACAAGTGAGCTTTGAACCTCTTCAAGATCAGGCAATATCGCCTTTCCATGCATATGACCAAGCGTCTCATCAAGCAGTACAAAGACAGGTGTCATATACTTCTCTGCAAGATTAAACGCCCTTACAGTTTGTGTATAACACTCCTCAAGACTTCCCGGACAAAGTGTAATAGAGGCATAATCGCCGTGAGTTGGATATTTGGCTTGCCCGATATCAGCCTGTGAAACCCTTGTAGGAAGACCGGTTGAAGGACCACCTCTCATCACATTTGCGATCACCAAAGGTATCTCCGCCATAAAACCTAATCCGATCTGCTCAGCCTTAAGAGATATACCCGGTCCACTTGAAGCCGTCATCGACTTTTTACCGCTCATACTCGCTCCAAGAGCAGCAGAGATACCGCCTATCTCATCCTCCATCTGAATAAACTTATACCCTTTTTTAGGAAGTAGCACACTCATATCATGAGCTATTTCACTAGAAGGTGTGATAGGATAACCACCAAAAAATTCACACTCAGCATCATACGCCGCTAACGCACACAATGAGTTTCCACTTGATATTAATTCTCTTGACATTCTCTCTCCTTACGCACTTAGTGCCATATAGTGATTTTCTCTGATTTGCTCAGCTCTCTTTTTAGCCTCATCAGTCAGTTTTGCAAACTTATACTCTTTTCTATCTGCAACGAATATCGCAAAATCAGGACAGTGTAGTTCACAATCATTACAACCGATACAAAAATCGGGTGTTTGCACACTGATCGTTGCACCAAGTATCGTTTGATCTGACGGAACCATCGCTAAAACTCCAGCCGGACACATCGCAACACATATATCGCACGCCTTACATCTACTTATATCAACCCAAACCGGTGTATTTTCCGGTGCTTTCATTAAACCCATATACTCTCCTTTACTTTTGATTTAAAACTTCAGCTACAGCTTTGCCGATCTCAGCTGGACTTACAACCACTTTCACGCCCGCAGCTTCAAGCGCATCCATCTTCTCTTTTGCAGTTCCACTACTTCCGCTCACAATCGCTCCGGCATGACCCATCCGTTTTCCTTTTGGAGCGGTTTGACCGGCTATAAAGGCTACAACAGGTTTTGTAATATTCTCTTTGATAAATTTCGCAGCTTGAATCTCCAAATCTCCACCGATCTCACCTATCATAACGATAGCTTCCGTTTCAGGATCATCTTCAAACATCGGAAGTAGCTGTTTATAGCTAAGACCGATGATAGGATCGCCGCCTATACCTACAGCTGTAGTGATACCGTAACCCTCTTTTACGATCTGGTTTGCACCCTCATAGGTGAGTGTTCCAGATTTACTAATGAGTCCAACATTCCCTTTTTTAAATATCATGCCAGGCATAATACCTATCTTACACTCTTCGGCAGTGATAATACCGGGACAATTTGGACCGATTGTTTTCATACCGTTTTTAACCGCATACGCTTTTGCCATCATCATATCTTTTACAGGTGCCCCCTCAGTTATGATAACGGCAAGCTCTATTCCGGCATCGGCTGCCTCCATAACCGCATCGGCAACAAAAGCAGGCGGTACAAACACCATACTTACTGTGGCTCCCGTCTTGGCTTTTGCCTCTTTGACTGTATTAAATACAGGTTTGCCTAGATGCTCTTGACCACCCTTGCCCGGAGTAACGCCCCCAACGATTTGGGTACCATACTCCATACACTGCTGTGAGTGAAAAGTCCCTTCACTTCCGGTAAACCCCTGTACGATAACTTTTGTATCTTTATTGACTAAAATACTCATACTAACTCTCCTTTTGCCGCAGCTACAGCTTTTTTTGCTCCGTCAGCCAAATCCGTAGCTGTTATGATGTTCTTGATATTTGCATTTTTCAGTATCTCTGCCGCTTCTTTGGCATTTGTTCCATCGAGACGAACGATCACTGGAACATTTACATCTACCTTTTTAGTCGCCTCTAAAATACCGTTTGCAATCCTGTCACACCTTACAATTCCGCCAAAGATATTTACAAAGATCGCTTTTACTTTAGGATTTTTCAAAATAATCTCAAAGCCCTTCGCAACCGTCTCAGCTGAAGCAGTTCCACCGACATCAAGGAAGTTTGCCGGTGTACCGCCCATATAGTTGATAGCATCCATCGTACCCATCGCAAGCCCGGCACCGTTTACCATACAGCCTATCTCTCCGTCAAGCGCGACATAACTCAGACCATATTTACTCGCCTCTCTCTCATCCGGATCCTCTTCACTGATATCTCTCATCGCCTCGATCTCCGGATGTCTAAAAAGCGCACTATCATCAAATCCCATCTTACCGTCAAGTGCTACAAATTCTCCCTCACCGGTTTTGATCAGAGGATTAATCTCTATCAGTTCTGCATCTTTATCCATATAGACTTTATAGAGTTTGGAAGCAAACGAGATCATATTTTTTTGCTCTTTTTTGTCGGTGATGCCCAAGCCAAAAACCAACTCTCTACCGTGAAAAGGTTGAAAACCGATAGTAGGATCAACAGCCACTTTCACAATTTTTTCAGGGGTCTCTTCCGCAACCTTCTCAATCTCCATGCCTCCTTCGGTACTAGCCATGATAACCGGCATCTCTTTCGCTCTGTCAAGCACCACGCCAAGATAGAACTCATCTTGGATATCGGCACCATCCTCAATATAGACTTTTTGAACAAGTTTTCCTTCAGGTCCGGTTTGATGCGTCACAAGAGTCATACCAAGTATCTCATTTGTATACGTCTCAACCTCTTCAAGAGTTTTGGCAAGCTTTACACCACCGCCTAGTCCTCTACCTCCGGCATGAATCTGAGCCTTTACTACCCAAATCGGACCTCCAAGCTCTTTCGCAGCCTCTAAAGCCTCTTCTACCGTATTGGCAACCTTCCCTTTAGGTGTCGGTATTCCATACTCTCTAAATATCTCTTTTGCTTGATACTCATGTATATTCATTAACTAATCCTCCTTAACTTCATACGCTTTTCTACCCTCTTCGTAGAGATCGCATCCATACATATCATTGACAACCGTAACCGGAAAATCTTCAACCTCAAGCTCTCTCACAGCCTCAGGTCCAAGTTCCGGATAGGCGATCACTTTTGCACTCTTTATCTGCTTACCAAGAAGCGCTCCCGCACCACCGGTCGCACCGAAATAGACAGCCTTATGTTTTTTGCAAGCTTCAATCACCTCTTTGCTTCTCTTTCCTTTACCGATCATCCCTTTTTGTCCGGCAGCAATCAATGTCGGTGAATAGCTATCCATTCTATAACTTGTTGTAGGACCGGCACTTCCGATAGGATCACCCGGCTTCGGCGGAGTAGGACCTACAAAATAGATCACACTCCCTTTTAGATCAAACGGCAACGCTTCACCCTTCTCTAAGAGCTCAACAAGTCTTTTATGTGCGGCATCTCTAGCGGTATAGATGATGCCACTCAGTTTCACAACATCGCCACACTTCAACTTCTCTATATCTTCATCACTCAAAGGAGTTGTTAAATGGTAGGTTTTACTCATACTTCTCTCTCCTTGACTATATCGTTATGTGCGTATGTCTTGAACTGTGACACTGTACATTTACCGAAACCGGCAAACTTGCGATGTGACACGGATTTGCCTCTATATGTACCGCTAAAACGGTCTCTGAGCCGCCCATACCCATGGATCCTATTCCAAGCTTATTTAACTCATTTTTAATCGTCTCTTCGAGTTTTGCCATCTCAGGATCCTCATTTACACTACCAATCTCTCTAAAAAGGGCATGTTTGCTTGATATGGCTGCTTTTTCAAATGTACCGCCTATTCCGACTCCAACCGTTAAAGGAGGACAAGGATTTCCTCCCGCATCGCTAATCACCTCTTTGACAAATTTTATAACACCCTCTTTGCCCGCTGCAGGCGGCAGAACTCTTGCGCGACTTACATTTTCGCTTCCGCCGCCTTTAGCGGCATATTCGATCTCAAGTTTATCGCCCGGCACCAAATCAAAGTGGATAATAGCAGGCAAGTTATAGCCGATCTTATCTTTGAGGTTGGCTCTACTAAAGCATTCACAAGTTGAGGCTCGAAGATACCCCTCCTCATAACCTTTAGCAGTGCCCTCATTGATCGCATCTTTGAGTGAACCGCCGACCACTTTCAAATCCTCTCCAACTTTGACAAAAAAGACGGCAAGACCGGTATCTTGACACAGAGGTCTATCTTCACTGCTTGCTATTTTAGCATTCTCTAAAAGCTGTTTTAATACCTCTTTACTCACAGGAGACTTCTCCTTTTCATAAGCCTCCTTCATCGCCTTTAGAGCATCTTCCGGAAGATTGTAGGCGGTATGGATAATCATCTTTTTGATCGCATCTACGATATCTTCATACTTTAACTCTCTCATCTACTATCCTATATCATCAAAGAAGTTGTTTTTATGGAGTGTATCGATTAACGCCTTGACGGAATTGCAACTTTTTTCAAAATTTTTAGCCTGCTTCTCATTGAGAGAGACCTCTATGAACTTCTCTACACCGTTTGAGCCGAGTGCTACCGGTATGCCCGAAACCACATCCTTATATCCGTACTCACCGTCTAGTAGAACTGCACACGGGAATATCTGCTTGGTATTGTTAAGGATCGCTTCTACCATGATGGCGGTCGATTTTGCCGGTGCATAGTAGGCTGAACCTGTTTTGAGATAACTTACGATCTCAGCACCTCCGTTTCTTGTCTTTTCCACAATCTCTTCGATCTCCTCATCGCTTAAAAGATCTGTTAACGGTACACCTGCAATGGTAGAAAATCTAGGTAACGGAACCATATCATCACCATGACCGCCCATTACAGATGCTCTAATCTGACCAGCACCATATTTGACCTTCTCAAAGATAAAGTGCGCCATCCTTGCGCTATCTAGGATACCTGCCATACCTACAACTCTATTTCTGTCCCAACCGGTCGCTTTGAGTGCCACATAGACCATCGCATCAAGTGGGTTTGTAACAGGAATCAATATCGCATTTGGAGAGTATTTTTTAATATCTAGTACTACCTCTTTCATAATAGCGGCATTGATCATCAATAGATCATCTCTGCTCATTCCTGGCTTTCTTGGACTTCCAGCTGTGATAATGACAATGTCACAATCGGTTAATTCACTCATATCTTCTGCTACACTTACAACAGTATGTTGTCTTGCGGCGTTTGCGGCCTGACTCATATCTAGAGCCATCCCTTTTGCTCTATCAATTTTATTATCTCTTAATATGATCTCATGGCATACTCCTCGCATGGCAAGTGAGTATGCCACAGTAGCTCCCACATTTCCAGCTCCAACTATTCCTACCCTTGTTCCTTTCATCTCTCTCCTTTGCTTTTAGTAAAACCTACAATTAACCGATCGAAAAGATCAACTAACTATAGATTTTAAGAGTGCCGAAGCACTCTATCTTTTAGATAGACTCAATAATACTATTTAATGTACTACTTGGTCTCATAGCCTCCTCTGCTTTTGCATCATCGGGTTTAAAATAGCCACCAATATCTGATGGTTTACCCTCTACAGCTAAAAGCTCCTCTAATATTTTAGCTTCACTCTCTTCAAGCTGCTTAGCCACTTCAGCAAATTTTGGATTGCTCTCGGCAAGCGCTTGTGCCCAATACTTCGCTAAGTAGAAGTGGCTCGCTTTATTATCCGGTTCACCCGCTTTTCTACCCGGAGCGTTATTGTTGTCAAGATAGGCTTCATTTGCTTTATCAAGCGCTTCACAAACAGCTTTTACCTTCTCATCACCGGTTTTATTGTAGATCATTCTTAGAGACTCTGCTAGCGCTAAAAACTCTCCAAGACTATCCCATCTAAGGTGACTCTCTTTTAAGAATTGTTCAACATGTTTCGGTGCTGATCCACCCGCACCAGTCTCGAACAATCCTCCACCGGCAAGCAGTGGAACGATACTCATCATCTTCGCACTGGTTCCAAGCTCTAAAATAGGGAAAAGATCTGTCAAATAGTCTCTTAGTACATTTCCGGTAGCTGAAATGGTATTTAACCCTGCTCTTGTTCTTTCTAGCGTATATCTCATAGCAAGTTTCGGTGCCATAATGTGGTACTCGATAGGCTCCTTCTCGAGGTGTTCAGGTAGATACTCTACAACTTTTTTGATGATATTGGCATCGTGCGCTCTTGCAGAGTCTAACCAAAAAACAACAGGATCACCGGTCAGTTTTGCTCTCTCATGAGCCAATCTCACCCAATCTTTAATCGCGATATCTTTCGCTCTATAGGCTCTCCAGATATCACCCTTCTCTACTTCAAAACTCATCAGAACATTACCGGCGCTATCTTTCACCTCAATTGTTCCATTTTCAGGTACTCGGAAGGTGTATGGATGGGAGCCGTACTCTTCTGCTTTTTTAGCCATTAATCCCACATTGCTCACATGTCCCATCGTCGTTACATCAAATTGACCGTGCTTCTTACAATCTTCCAATATCTCTTCGTACATCAAAGCGTAACTTCTATCGGGTATAACAGCCACACACTCTTGAAGCTCGTCCTCTTTATTCCACATTTTACCGCCCTCTCTGATAACCGGCGGCATAGAGGCATCGATAATGATGTCATTGGAGAAGTGAAGATTGGTGATAAGGTTGTCACTATCAACCATCGCGATATTTGGCTCACCGCTTAGGATTACATTTTTGATCGCCTCCTCTATCTCCTCTCTTTTATCAGAGTTTTCAAGTTTTTTGAGAAGATCGCCGATACCGAGATCCGGATTGACTCCAAGCTTCTCAAACTCATCTTTATATTTAGTAAAGAGATCTTTAAAGAACTCTTCAACCGCATAACCAAACATAATCGGATCGCTCACCTTCATCATCGTCGCTTTGAGATGGATCGACCATAAGAGTCCCTTCTCTTTCGCATCTTGGATCGTTTTTGCTAAAAGCTTTTTAAGAAATGCCGCCGACATAAAGCTAGCTGACACCACCTCTTTCTCCTCTATGTCATCTATTGTTTTTAAAACCTTCCCATTTAACTCTATCGTATAGTTATCCGCTTTATCAGCTATGAGAGATTGTTCATTCTCATAAAAGTCACCCTCTTCCATATATGCAACATAGGCTTGGCAATTTGGATCAAACGGTTTGAGTCTATGAGGATGTTTTTGCGCAAACTTTTTCACCGCCGCCGCCGCTCTTCTATCGGAGTTACCTTCCCTAAGAACCGGGTTAACCGCACTACCTAGACACTTAGCATATTTTTCAGCGATCTCTTTCTCCTCGTCGGTCTGAGGATTTTCAGGGAAATCCGGAAGATCAAATCCCTTCTCTTTCAACTCTGCTATACACGCTTTTAATTGCGGTACGGAAGCAGAAATATTAGGAAGCTTTATAATATTGGCTTCAGGTTTTTTGACAAGTTCACCAAGTTTTGCAAGCTCATCATCCATATAGCCAAATGCAGCCAGTACACGCCCTGCAAGTGATATATCACTCTGCTCTATATCAACACCCGCCTCTTTCAAGAACTTCTCGACTATAGGATATAGTGAATAAGTTGCAAGAGCCGGTGCTTCATCAATCTTCGTCCAAATGATTTTCGGTTGAGACATCGTTTTTTCCTTTTGTAATGTAGTTTATAAACTTTAGTACTATTAAGATATTTAAAAAAGTTATTATATCACCTTCTAGTTTGATTTTTGTTTAGGATGCGTACTCATGCGCCATATTGTTACAAAAAGTAACACCAATATAGCTTTAATGTTTCATTTTTACTCACTTTTGATATGGTAAAGATGCTTTTTATAGCTTTTAGAAAAAATATGTTTCCCATTTTTACCTTTTACAAAGTATAAATAATCTACTTCCGGCATATGAAAAAGCGCATCTATCGCAGCTTCACTTACGATTGATACGGGATAGGGTGGAAGCGCTTTGATTTTGTAAGTGTTGAACGGAGAGTTATCCTCATTTATCCTCTTTTTGGTCACCTTGATATGTGAATATTTGCCATAATTTAATGTCCCGTCCATCTGAAGCCGCATCCCCTTCTTTAGACGGTTTTCTATAACCTTAGCGATGATTGGCATCTCACTTTTGTCCGCAGCCTCTTTTTGGATGATCGAAGCTTTCGTAACAATCTTCTCAAACCACTCTTTTTGGTCAAATTGATTGAGGTATTTTCTCGCTAAACTTTGATGTATTTGGAGAGAATTTGTCACTAAATGTAACATTAACGCTTTCTCATCTATAC
Organism: Campylobacterales bacterium; assembly: GCA_027084135.1. Taxonomy (GTDB): domain Bacteria; phylum Campylobacterota; class Campylobacteria; order Campylobacterales; family QNZT01; genus QNZU01. The sequence goes on from JALWLO010000025.1 coordinate 46,317, forward strand.
CTATCGGCAATTTATAGGTCTCCGCAAAGAGCACACCCTCCGGATAGGGAGCATATTTTGCATAACTATCCTTGAGTTTGTCAATATCCAACTCAAACTTTTTTGCTAATTGAGTAAGTACTATTTCGGTCGTTTCTCCCGGTATGATTGTAAAAGATCTTAAAGCCGCTTTAGCGTGGGTTAATCGGTAAAAAAACTCCCCTCTTTTGATTGAACCCTCTTTAAATGCTATCCAACCCGCTTGCGGATAGCCGTATCGTTTAATGATATAGTAGTCAAACCAGTGTAGATCTAAACCGCTTTTTTGAAAATGCTTTAGTACCGATTTGGTATTACCTTTTGGGATAAAGAGAAGCTTAGGAACAGATATCGAGGAGTTAATATAATTTTGATAGGAAAAGTAGGCGGTTAGTACTAAACTTACGAGTACTAATCCGCTTATGAGAACTTTTTTCAATGGCTAAAATTGGTGTGCGCAATATTTGCATTTGGTCGCAGCTATCGGTATATCAGCCATCGCACATTCAGGACAGGTTTTGGTAGTCGGTGCTTCTTCCTCTTGCTTTTGCAGTTTATTGATCGTTCTCACCAACATAAAGATGACAAAACCTAAAATCACAAAACTTATGGCATCATTTGCAAAGAGACCATATTTGATAGCAGGAGCACCCGCCTTCTCAAGCTCAGCCAATGTCGCATACTCTTTTCCGTCAAGTGCAAAGAAACTGTTTGAGAAGTCAACTCCGCCCATCAAAAGACCGATAGGAGGCATAATCACATTTTCAACAAAGCTCTTTACGATAGAGGCAAAAGCGGCACCGAATATAAAACCGACAGCCATATCAACGGCATTTCCTTTGATCAAAAACTCTTTAAACTCTTTTAGCATAAAAACTCCTTAAACAAAATTTAGTAAATAATAGCTAAAAAATAAATCGCTGTCAATCTTGTATAATAAATTTTGAAGGAAGAGTAAGAAGTGTTAAAAAACATATATCAGGGAGAGATCCCTGATACTACTCCATGATTTCGGTTAGCTTCTCTTTATCTAATTCGTTGAAGTTTAGATATCTGTAGATATTATCGCTCATATCCGGCTTGATTTTGCTATTTACGATCTCAAAGTACTCCTCGGCAGTCGGTATTCTACCTTTGATCGCAACAACTGCGGCAAGCTCAGCCGATCCGAGGTAAACTTTAGAGTCTTTACCAAGTCTGTTATCAAAGTTTCTGGTACTAGTACTAAAGACCCATGCACCTTGAGCCACTTGAGCTTGGTTACCCATACACAAACTACATCCCGGAAGCTCCGTTCTTGCTCCCGCTTGTCCGTAAATTGCGTAATAACCCTCTTCGATAAGGGTCTTCTCATCCATCTTTGTCGGAGGACATACCCATAATCTGGTAGGTACCTGTCCCTCACCTTTTAAGACCTCTCCAAGCGCTCTAAAGAGACCGATATTTGTCATACAACTTCCTACAAAGACTTCATCGATCTCAGTTCTAAGTCCGCTCTCATGGATTTCGCTAAGCGTCTTCACATCATCCGGATCGTTCGGACATGCAAGGATCGGCTCTTTGATCTCATTCATATCTATCTCGATTACAGCCGCATACTCCGCATCTTTATCCGCCTCTAAAAGTGTCGGATTTTTGAGCCACTCTCTCATTTTGTCCGCTCTTCTTTTAAGCGTATTTTTATCCTCATAACCTTGAGCTATAAGCTCTTCAATAAGAACGATATTTGATTCGAGATACTCAATGATCGGCTCTTTATTGAGTTTTACGGTACATGCAGCCGCACTTCTCTCGGCACTTGCGTCGCTTAACTCAAACGCCTGCTCACACTTAAGATCCTCAAGTCCCTCTATCTCAAGTATTCTTCCGGCAAAGATATTCTTTTTACCCTTTTTCTCGACAGTTAAAAGTCCCTGCTTAATAGCATAGTACGGTATGGCGTTTACAAGGTCTCTAAGTGTAATACCCGGTTGCATCTCACCCTTAAATCTAACCAAAACAGATTCCGGCATCGTTAGAGGCATCATTCCTGTAACAGCCGCAAATGCCACAAGACCGCTTCCTGCTGGGAATGATATACCGATTGGGAATCTTGTGTGAGAGTCTCCACCCGTTCCTACCGTATCAGGCAGACACATTCTATTGAGCCATGAGTGGATAACTCCGTCACCCGGTCTAAGGATAAACCCTTTTCTGCTCGTCCAGAAGTCCGGAAGTGTGTGTTGTAGCTCAATGTCGGCAGGTTTCGGATATGCCGCAGTGTGGCAAAATGATTGCAATACAAAATCAGCACCGAATGTAAGTGCCGCCAACTCTTTGATCTCATCTCTTGTCATAGGTCCGGTTGTATCTTGGCTACCGACTGTGGTACAGATAGGCTCACAATACATTCCCGGTCTCACACCCTCCATACCACACGCTTTACCGACCATCTTTTGAGCTAGAGTATAACCTTTCGTACTACCTTCAGGTTGCTCAGGGGTTATAAAGATGTCCGAGGCTCCAAGTCCAAGCGCCTCTCTCGCTTTTGCGGTTAATCCTTTACCGATAATAAGTGGTATCCTTCCACCCGCTCTCACTTCATCAGGAAGGGTGTTTGGTTTGAGTTTAAACTCACTAACAACTTTACCCTCCTTCTCGATAACACCTTCAAAAGGTTTAACAACGATCACATCACCCGTCTCAAGCTCATCAACCGGTGCTTCGATAGGAAGCGCACCGCTATCTTGAGCCGTATTGAAGAATATCGGTGCGATGATTCCACCGATTACCACACCGCCTGTTCGCTTATTCGGGATACCCGGTATATCCTTACCGAAGTGCCACTGGACAGAGTTTATACCGCTCTTTCTACTACTACCGGTTCCTACCACATCACCGACATAAGCCAGATCATGCCCCTTCTTCTTCAACTCTTCGATAGTTTCTAGTGCATTTTCCATTCTGGCTCTTAGCATAGATTGTGCATGAAGCGGGATATCGGCTCTCGTAAAGGCTTCACTGGCAGGACTTAGGTCATCGGTATTTGTCTCACCCGGAACTTTAAATACCGTTAGCGTTATCTCCTTCGGTAGTTCAGGTTTAGAGGTAAACCACTCAGCATTTGCCCAAGATTCGATCACCTCTTTTGCAAAACGATTCCCCTCATCCATCAAATCTTTCACATCATTAAAGGCATCATATACCAAGATCGTATGCTTTAGCTCATCCGCGGCAGCCTGCGCAACCTCTACATGCTCACTCTTAAGCGCCTCTACAAGCGGTCCTACATTGTATCCGCCGAGCATACTTCCTAAAATTTTAATCGCATCGACTCTCGTTAAAGCTTTGCAGTGTGCATCACCCGTTACGATAGCGTTTAAAAATGCCGCTTTCACATACGCCGCGTCATCAACACCCGCAGGAACTCTATTTTTAAGCAGGTCTAAAAGATACTCCTCTTCAGGAATAGGATCTTGCTTCAGTAGTTCAACCAACTCATTTACCTGTTGCGCCGTCAACGGAAGCGGTGGAACATTTAGCTTCGCTCTCTCTTCTGTATGTTTTTTATACTCTTCGATTAGACTCATATAACTCTCCCTTAAAAAATTTTTTCTATTTTACACTATCCTATAGCTCAAATAGATAACAAGTTACAAATTGTAACATTCAAAAAGAGAAAGTGTTTCGATTTGTTACACTCTAAATCAAAATCTCCCTCTGACCCTTTGCATTCGGTGCCGATAAGACTCCAGCCATCTCAAGCTGTTCTATAATGGTAGCAGATCGGTTGTAACCTATCTGCAATCTTCTTTGAAGATAGCAAATAGAGGTCTTTTTATCTTTTAAAATAACCTCCTTTGCCTCTTCAAAAAGTGGATCAAAATCACCACCACCAGATGGTGATCCTGCCGAGGCACACCCACTTGAACTCTCACTGTCAACACCCTCACTGAGATAAGAGGGATCATACTCTACCTCTCTTTGCGCCTTTAAAAACTCTACGATATCTTCTATCTCCTCTTCTGTGATAAAGGGTGCATGAAGCCTGATGATCCCGCTAGTACCCGGAGGTGTAAAGAGCATATCTCCTCTTCCAAGTAGTGATTCGGCACCTTGGGTATCGAGTATAATTTTCGAATCGATCTTTTGACCCACTTTGAAACTTATACGACTTGGCAGGTTTGCCTTAATGAGTCCGGTTACGACATCAACTGATGGTCTTTGGGTCGCTACGATGATATGGATTCCGCTTGCCCTTGCCATCTGTGCGAGTCTAGCGATATAAAACTCCACATCCTTTCCGCTTGTCATCATCAGATCTGCTAATTCGTCAATGATCACCACTATATATGGGAAGGGTTCTCTCCCCTCTTTGAGCGCTTTTTGGTTGTAGTTTTCGATATTTTTCGTCTTTGTTTTACTCATCAACTTATATCGCTTCTCCATCTCCAAAACCATATTAGATAGTGCGGTAATCGCCCTTTTAGGCTCAGTGATAACAGGTGTGAGAAGATGCGGGATATCATTATAGATAGAGAACTCAAGCATCTTTGGATCTATCATCAAAAGTTTAAGGTTATCGGGTGAGTTTCGATAGAGCAGAGAGACAAGCATCGAGTTCACCCCCACACTTTTACCGCTTCCTGTGGTTCCAGCTATCAAGAGGTGAGGAAGCGCTTTGAGATCTGTCACAAAAGGGTTACCGACGATATCCTTACCCAGTGCGATCGTTAACGGCGAACTACTATTTTTAAAGACGGAAGAGTCAAGGATCTCTCTGAGATAGATCGTTTGACTCTCTTTATTGGGTATCTCGATACCGACCACATCTTTACCCGGTATCGGCGCTTGGATACGGATCGTCTCCGCCTTTAACGCCATAGCAAGATCATCTTGGAGATTTAAGATCTTAGAGACTTTGATATGGGCATCTGGCTTAAACTCAAATGTCGTAACAACGGGTCCCGAGTAAGTTCTTACCACATCACCGGTGATCTTAAACTGCTTTAATTTGTCTATCAAATACTCTATCTTTTGATCTATCTCACTCTCATCAACACTTACTCTCTTTTTAGGCGGCTTTTTGAGGTAGTCGATATGAGGTAGTTTGAAATTTTTCGGTTTGAGGCTTTTTCCTTTTTTGATCGTATCTTGAAGATATCTGCTGTTCTCTTCAAGCTCTTTGACCAATGGGGTAGCTTTTTTGACAACCTTTTCGCTTTTGGTCTCTTCTATAGGCTCTTGAAGAGTCTCATCCTCTCTCTCTTGCCTCACCTCCTCTTTAAATGTTTGAGAAGTTCTCTTTGCTATGCCGATATCTTCAAGATTAGTACTAGAGTGAACACTAGTAGAAGTTTTTGTGTGAAAGAGATCATCGATGGATGTGACCGTATTGAGTGATAGATCCTCTTCATAGCCTGGAGGAGACTCCTCGCTCTTTATCTCTTTCATACTTACTGCACCTATTTGGTTTTGCGTATCACTCTCTCTAACTTTTCGCTCATAGATATCCTCATCGATCGCCACCCTACTTCTCTCTTTAGCCTCTTTTAAAAACTCATTTTCAAGCTCTACATATTCACTATCGCTAGGAAAAAGAAATGCAACAATACGATCTTTTATCTCTCGTAACTCTCTCCTTATATTGATGGAATTGGATAGCTCTTCAAAGGAGGCGTTTAACATCAGCGTGACCGATAGGATGATAGAAGAGATGATAAAGAGCCAGACACCTATATTTCCGATATAACTCTGTAGAAAGTGATTGCTAAATCTCCCTATCGCACCTTGATAGGGGGGCGTAAAAACTTTGGCTTGAAAGAGTAGAAGCGCAAAAACGAAGAGACCGCCAAGCCATGAAAACTTTAAAAGTTCATCGGTGATTTTACTATTTTTATAGATAAGGTATGCAGGAAAAATAAGCAAAAAGGGGTATAGATAACCGATAAAACCAAATGTATTACGGTTAAAGTGACCAAACGCACTTCCAAGCGCTCCAACCATCGGAGCATCCGGAAAGATGGTAGATATCCCTAAGAAAAGAAGTATAAATACCGATATGATAAACTGCAGTTCTCTTAAAATAGCTTAACCTTTTCTTCAAATCTCAAAATTTGCATAAGCCAGTATATCATCTGCATTGGTCATTGGCAGCATGGATATTGAAGTAAAGCCTCGACGCATACTCCATATGCGCCTACATTTTCCTTCAACACCCCTACTACCAAGCACTAACACATCTAATAAACTTTCTCATGCAAAATTTGAGATAATTTTAAAAATTATAACAAAAAAAGGTTAAGTTAACTATTGTTATTTTAAATAATTAAGCAAAGTCAATGAATTGACTTTCGCGATCGTACTCATCATCGCTTGATAGGCAAGCGAGACTTGCTGAAATTTGATAGCCACTTCAGCGACATCCGCATCTGCAACTTTTGATTTGAACTCCTTCATATTGACCTCAAGTGTCTGTGCTCTATCGTGGATATTTTGGAGGTTATTTGAGAGAGAACCGACCTTTGAGAGTTGATCACCCAAGTGATTAAATAGATTGTCTATTTTTGAGAGTGCATTTGCAACACCAATATTTTTCGGGTCATTGCCGTTTTGATCCCCGACTCTCCTGTGCCCGCTCTTTAAAGCTTCGATAATCTCATCCAAATCCTTAAAAAGATTTACGCGATTATCTTCGTTGATGACCGATCGATTGCTCATAAATTTCAAACTTCCGCTTTTGGAAAAATCATCGCTATCGATATCATAGAGAGCCAACTTCATCTTCGTACTGTTTTTAGATAGATTATTCGCCTCTAAAAGACCATCTTCATTCACCCTCACCGAGACGATTCCTTTCGCTTTGGTGATGGCACTATCGATATCCTCTTTCGTGTTCGATGTCGGAGTCTCCCCTGAGAGTGCCAAAGATATGATTCCCGATAGCTGCCCAAAAGTAAAGGCATCCGCTTTCGTACTTATAGCTTGATTGGTTGTCGGATCAACCGAAGCATCCGTAATATCGAAAGTTTGTCCGTCGAGGGTAAATGTTGAATTGTCTGAGAGATCTATCGTAACACTTCTGCTATTTCCGTTAATATCGACTAGATCCATCTTAAAGCGCTTCCCGTCAAGTGAAGCGTGTGCACTCTCACTAAGTGTCGTCGAAGCACTTGCGAAACCATCTTTTGAAAAGAGAGGCATATTGCCGACTAGTTTGTAACCATCACTTTGAAAATATGCGGAGTCATCTATACCGTTTACTGCAAACTCGGCACTACTTTTGTTAAACGCAAACTTCTGTGTCAATTGTGATGTTTTGGTCACATTTTCCGTAGAAGCCACCATTTGAAAATCTAAACTACTTCTACCCTTTAGTTGATCCTTTATCACAATCGTTGCATCACTGCTTAAAGAGACCTCTACCCCTTCACCGAAAGCATCCGATATCTTCCCTATCAAATCTGATACCTTATCGCTTGCATTGAGCGCTATCTTTGTTTTAAAGTTCTCCCCGTTATGTCTTGTCCCATCTATATAGAAGTAGTTAGTACCGCTCTCTCCGGTGAGATCCTCTATACTATCTTCAAGCGTTATGGCTCTATTTGTACCCGCATCAGCCAGATTTTGACTGAGAAGTTTGACATTTGTACTGATAGTCTTTTTAACATCATCTCTAAGACCAAAGGCGATATCACTGCCGGGAATACTGTAAGGCGTTCTATTGGCTCTATCGATTGCGACTTCCAACGCACTCTCTGAAGCTTGGTATTCACCCTTTTCATTAAAGGGTTTTACATTGACCGCACTTCCCGCAAAGATATATTCACCATTTGCCGTGGAGTTTAAGAGTCTTAAGATGCTATCTTTTTGATTTTCGATATCAATAGCTATAGATTTTAATCCCTCATCATTGACAGTCTCATTGCTCGCTTGAAGCACTCTATTTCTGATACTCTTAATCAAATCCAAGGCTGAAGATAGGGCACCATCGCTACTATCGGTTAAAACTTTTGCCTTTTGTGCCCTATCTTGTATAGATCTATAGGAGTTGATCTCACTATCAAGTCTTAAAGTCTGCTCGTAGATATAACTATTCTCATAGGAGTGTGCAATCTTCTTGCCTGAAGAGAGTGTTGCCGTAAGAGAGTTAATCTCATTTTTTGCCGACTTTTGGTCACTGATAAAGTTGCTATATATGCTGCTTTGTAATACTCTCATCTATCTCTCCTAATTGCTATATCCTACTCTTTAGATCGGTAAAAAGCCCAAAAAATGCACTTTTTTCAAAGAAAATTAGACTAATTGTTTTTTATTTAAGCAAAAAAGTGTATTATTTTCACTTCTTGAAGAAAAAAATTACAAAGAGAGGAAACAACTATGAAAAAAGCGGAATTTATCGATGCGGTTGCAAAGAAGACAGGTTTATCAAAAAAAGATACCGCAGCTGCATTAGAGGCTATGCTTGATACAATTACAGAGGTATTGAAGAAAAAAGATAGCATCAGTTTTATAGGATTTGGTACCTTTTCAACAACAGAGAGATCTGCAAGAAGTGCAAGAGTTCCAGGAACGGATAAAGTAGTAAAAGTACCTGCTACTACAGCGGTAAAATTTAAAGTCGGTAAAAAACTTAAAGACGAAGTTGCCGGAAAATAGTTACTCTTATCTAGATTCAAAAAGGGGTCAACTCCCCTTTTTTCTTAAGCCGGGGTGGTGAAATTGGTAGACACGTCGGATTCAAAATCCGATGGCAGCAATGCCGTGCCGGTTCGAGTCCGGCCCTCGGTACCACTACAATAAGGCTTTCACTTGAAAACAATTACTGTGATTGATACATTTGGGTTCTTTTTCAGAAACTACTATGCACTTCCACACCTCAAAAGCAAAAAAGGCTTTCCCACTGGACTTTTGACAGGATTTATCAACTTCATAGGTTCGCTAAACAAGGAGTATAACACCGACTATATTCTATTTGCACTCGACTCCAAAGAGAAAAACCTAAGAAAAGAGATCGACCCTAACTATAAAGCCAATAGACCTGAACCGCCTGAAGAGTTGAAAGAGCAACTTCCCGTCGCTGTTGAGTGGATCAAGAAGATGGGCTTTAAAGAGTTAAGTATCGACGGATATGAGGCCGATGATATCATCGCCTCTATCGTAAAACTTGCCAAGAAGAGAGGTATCCGAGTCAATATCGTCTCTCACGACAAGGATCTCTATCAACTCATAGATGATAAAAAGAGTGTCATATTTGATCCGATGAAGAAGAGATTTATCGATGAGGAGGGATGCAAAGAGAAGTTTGGAGTTGAGCCTAAGCAGATCGTTGACTATTTAGCGCTAGTGGGTGATAGCTCAGATAATATCCCAGGGGTCAAAGGGATAGGTCCAAAGGGTGCGGTCAAGCTTCTCAAAGCATTCGGTACACTTGAAAATATCTATAACAATCTTGATAAGATTGACAACCCAAGAACAAAGAAGCTACTTATTGAGGGTAAAGAGCGGGCATTTTTGAGTAAAAAGCTGGCTACTTTGCATGATGACCTCCTCGATGATGAGGATTTTGAGAAGTTTAAGTTTCCATCCAATAATCCCATTTTACAAATTGCCGATGAGTTGATCGATCTTGATATGAACGCTATCTTAAGAAGGGCGGGTGCAAGCTATGAGAAAAACAGGATAAGCTGCGAGGCAAATAGCAGCTTCACACCTAATCTTATCGATAATGAAGATGAGCTATTTAAAATCATTGAAAGCATAGAAAGCGGTAGGGTTGTAGCCTTTGATACCGAAACCACCTCCCTCAATCCTCTAAGAGCGAAGATTGTCGGCTTCTCTTTCAGTTTTGACGAGAGTAGCGCTTACTATGTGCCGATAGCCCATAGTTATCTTGGGGTTGGGGATCAGATTAGTTTAAAAAGCGCCCAAGATGCGATAGAGAGACTCTTTAACGATTTTAAAATCGTAGGGCAAAATCTAAAATATGATCTCTTGGTACTAAAGAGAAATTTTGGACTCTACAGACCGCCGATAGTTGCCGATACGATGATCATCTCTTGGTTACTTGACTCATCCCTTAGTAGCGGACTTGACAATATGGCAAAGAGATACTTCAACTATGATATGGTGAAATTCAAGGATGTCGTCAAAAAAGGGGAAAACTTTGCTACTGTTGAACTAAGTGAAGCGTGTAGATATGCAAGCGAAGATGCATGGATGACACTCAAACTCTACAACTTTCTAAAAGATAAGCTCGACGCCACACTCGCAAAAGAGGCAAAAGAGGTGGAGTATCCCTTTATCTACACACTGATGGATATGGAGGAGTGCGGGATCAAGATAGATACCGACTTCTTCTCCAAGCTCTTAGCCAAAGCAAACGATAAATTGGCAAATCTTACCACTAAAATCTATGAGCTAGCCGGCACAGAGTTCAATATCAACTCGACCCAACAACTAGGCTCCATACTCTTTGAGAAGTTGAACCTTCCCAAAGGGAAAAAGACAAAAACGGGCTACTCTACAAATGAGAGCGTTCTCAACTCTCTAAAAGAGGCACACCCTATCATCCCGCTACTCCTTGAGTATCGAGAGGTTTACAAACTCAAATCCACCTATATCGAGCCGCTCATGAAACTGGCATTTGAGGAGGATGATTTTAGAGTGCATACCTCATTTTTACAAACCGGAACAACTACCGGCAGACTGAGCTCGAAAAATCCAAACCTCCAAAATATTCCGGTTCGAACAGAGCTTGGGCGGGAGATAAGAGAGGGTTTTGTGGCTGAAGAGGGTAAAAAACTCATCTCTATCGACTACTCTCAAATAGAGTTGAGGCTTCTTGCTCACTTTTCACAAGATAGCTCTTTATTAAAGGCGTTTAGAGAGGATAAAGATATACATTTAGAAACCGCTATAAAGCTTTTCGGTGAAGCGGAGGCGAAAGAGAAGAGAAATATCGCAAAGAGTATCAACTTCGGACTCCTATACGGTATGGGTTCAAGAAAACTGGCTCAAACGCTGGGGATCTCAACCAAACTTGCAAAAGAGTATATTCAAAACTACTTTTCCTCATTTCCGACTGTAAAAAACTATCTCGAAGAGATCAAAGAGCGTGCAAAACGGGATAATGAGATACGAACCCTACTTGGCAGAAGGCGGGTCTTTGACTATACAAGAGCGAGTGCATTTGAGAAGGCTTCATTTGAGAGAGAGAGCGTCAACACCCTCTTTCAAGGATCAGCCGCTGATATCATCAAACTTGCGATGAATAAGATCGATGCATCACTACTGGATGAAAACGCAAAGATGCTCTTGCAGATACACGATGAGTTGATATTTGAAGTGGTTGAAGATAAGGCTGAGGAGTTTGCCAATCAAGCGAAAGATTTGATGGAGCATATCTATAAACTAAATGTTCCTCTAAAGTGCTCTGTTTCGATCGGTAACAATTGGGGTGAATTAAAGTAAGAGAGGTAATTATTTCATTAAAGTGTTAAGTAACACTTGACACTTTAAGACAAAATCTGCTATACTTCTGATATCAAAACAGAAGGATACCCCATGTCTCTTAAAATGTCAGAAGTTGTCAAAATGACAAATGTGAGTAAATCAACGATCCTCTACTATGTCAAAGAGGGTTTGCTTCCTGAGCCAGATAAACCTAAAACAAATCTGCATCTCTATGATGAGAGTGTAATCCCTAGAATAGAGTTTATCAAGTTCCTCCAACACAATCTTCACTACTCTATAAGTGAGATTAAGCAGATACTCGAGGATCATAGTCTCGACTTTCACTCCGGAAGTAGTGAGATCATAAACTATCTCACCGCATTAAATAGCTCCCATATGAGTAGTAGCGTCAGCGAGATAAAGGTAAGAGCCAAAGCACTTGGACTTGATATGAAACTCTTTGAGGAGTATGAGAGAGAGGCAAAAAAGATTGCACAAATCGAATATGAATACTTTGCTAAACTCCTAGATGAGAGTAAAAACAATAGCGATAACAAACTCCATAAACTGATATTTGAGATTTTACTCTCAGTCAAACCCTACATCTATAACCAAGCGACTATCAATGAGCACAAAAGAAGAGTCAAAGTGAATAAAAAGGATGAGAGATGATAAGTTTAAAAAGATATCGTGACATTTTCCCCTATATTGTTGTTGTATTTTTAAATGCAATCGTTGATCTGGGGGATAAAATACTTCTTCAAAATACTATCTTTAAGGTGTATGAGGGTTCGACACAGATAGTACTAACGGCATTTGTGAATATGCTTATCATTCTACCGGGGATTCTCTTTTTTACCCCTTCCGGTGTGATTAGCGATAGATACCCCAAAACAAAGGTGCTCTTTGAGTCCTCTAAAGTAGCTTTAGTACTAACGATATTGACTTCACTTAGCTACTTCTTCGGACTCTTTAAGGTAGCGCTTTTCTTAACATTTCTGCTTGCCACGCAAAGCGCCTTCTTCTTTCCGGCAAAGTATGCACTGATAAAAGAGCTTTTTGGAAAAGATAGATTGCCCGAAGGAAACGGTATCGTTCAAGCCGTAACGATCATAGCCATACTACTTAGTTCTCTGCTCTTTTCCATACTCTTTGAAAAGGCGGTTACCGGAAGTGAGCGGAGTGCTTCAGAGATACTCACGCATATCGCGCCCATCACCCTGCTGTTGATCATAGCCGCCCTACTTCAAACCTATATGGCTAAAAAGGTACCGGTTGTGGATGAGGGGGATAGGCGTTTAGAGATCAGTACCCAAAAACTCTTTAGTAAAGCCTATATCAAGAAAAATCTATCAATCGCATTCTCAAACCATGTTATTGCAGAATCGATCATCGGATTAGCACTATTTTACGGAATCGCTCAAGTCGTACTAGCGATATTTGGCGTCTATCTCAAAGATGTTGCCAATGAGCATAACACCGTTGTAGCGCAGGGGATTATGGCGCTCTCAGGTGTCGGTATAGCGATAGGTGCCTTGCTGACGGCAAAATTTTCAAAAAACTATATCGAAACCGGGCTGATTCCGGTGGGAACATTGGGGATCGTCATCTCTCTCATCGGTATCACACACTCTCACAGCAGTTTCTATTTGGGTGTGTGGTTTTTACTCTTTGGTCTTTTTGGCGGATTTATCCTGGTAGTGCTCAATGCCATCATCCAATATCGAGCCAAAGAGCATGAGCTTGGAAGAGTGATGGCAACCAGCAATTTAGTACAAAATATCTCCATGACACTCTTTTTGCTACTAACCATTCTCGTCGCTTTTAAGCATATCGATACCGTGACCATCTTCAATACGCTCATCGCCATCACAGTCGTATCACTCCTCTATACACTCATCACGCTTCCTCAATTTCTACTTAGATTTCTCTTTAAATTGATTGCACTCTCAAGATATAGGCTGATGGTTGACGGCGTTGAGAATTTTCCAAAAGATGGTGCGGCTCTGCTACTTGGAAACCATGTAAGCTGGATCGATTGGATGGTTCTAGCTATCGCATCCCCTAGAAGAGTAAGCTTTGTGATCGAGAGAAATATCTACAATAGATGGTACCTAAAGCCTTTTTTCAAATTTTTTGGACTTATTCCCATCTCTTCCAGAGCCTCTAAAGATGCCTTCAAAGGTATCAGAGAGAAGTTAAATGAGGGCAAAATCGTCGCCCTCTTCCCAGAAGGTGCCATCACGAGAAACGGGCATCTCGGTAAGTTCCAAAAGGGGTATGAGATTGCTCTAAAAGATATGGATGTTCCGATTATTCCCTTTTGTATCAGAGGATTATGGGGAAGTAGGTTTTCATACGCCAATGCTAAACATAAAGAGAATACCAAATATAGCGATAGAGTGGTCGGTGTCACTTTCGGCAAAGCTAAGCCATCAACGATAAAAGCGGAGGCGCTCAAGAGAGAGGTGGTAAAACTGCTCAATATCTCATGGGAAAAGTATGCCGATACCCTCAAACCGCTACCCAATAGCTGGATCAAAACGGCAAAAAGAAGAGGTGAAAAGTTTATGATAGCCGACGCGACCGGTACGAAACTTGGAGCAGGCAAATTTGTAGCTGTAGTAAAAACCTTTTCTGATAAGTTACAACAACTCAGCAGGAATGAGCAAAATATAGCGCTTATCATGCCGCCCTCTGTCGGAGGAACGATACTCAATATGGCAGTACTAATGCTTGGGAAAACGGTTGTCAATCTAAACTATACGGCAAATCAAACCGCTCTCCTAAGTGCAATTGAAAAGGCAAATATCAAAAAGATCTACACCTCCAAGCAGTTTATCACAAAACTCAAAGCCAGAGGTATAGACTTAACACCGATCTTAGAGAGTGTGGATACAATCTATGTAGAAGAGATTAAAAAGGAGATCAAAAAGAGTGATGTGCTCAAAAATTGGGCACTTTTTAAGTTATTGCCTAGATTTATCATAGAGCGGATCTGGATCAAAAGTGTCGATATTAACGATACAGCGGCAATTTTATTTAGTAGCGGTAGCGAAGGCACACCTAAGGGGATAGAGCTAACGCATCGAAACTTTATGGCAAATATCAAACAGTTTTGCCATGTACTTAACTTCCAAGATGATGATATAATGATGGCGACACTGCCGACATTTCATGTCTTTGGTCTCACCGTCTCCACCTTTGCCCCTCTCATCGAGGGAGTACCCTTTGTATGTCAGCCTGATCCTACCGATGCGGAGGGGGTAGGAAAACTTGTAGCGAAATATCGCGCTACCCTCATATTCGGCACCTCCACATTTTATAGGATCTATACCAAAAATAGAAAACTGATTCCACTCATGTTTGAGTCGCTTAGATTTGCGGTAGCGGGCGCTGAAAAGCTATCGGATGATATAAGGGATGAGTTTAAAGCAAAATTTGGACTCGATATCTATGAGGCATATGGTGCCACAGAGACAAGTCCCGGCATCAGTGCAAATATACCCGATAAACTTAATACAACTTATTGGAATCTTCAAATAGGTCACAAGAGAGGAAGTGTCGGTATGCCTTTCCCTGGAACGATCTGTAAAATCGTCGATCCAGATAGTATGGAAGAGTTGGAGATTGGTGAAGATGGGATGATTATTGTCACCGGTCCTCAAGTGATGAAGGGGTATCTAGGTGACATGAAGAGGACAAAAGAGGTGATCGTGGAACTTGACGGACGAAGGTGGTATATTACGGGAGATAAAGGAAAGCTTGATAGCGACGGCTTCTTGACGATAGTCGATCGTTACTCAAGATTTGCAAAGATTGGGGGAGAGATGGTCTCTCTCGGTGCAGTCGAAGAGGAGATACGAAAGATCATCCCCAATGATATCGACATCATTGCGGCAAATACACCTGATACTAAGAAAGGAGAGAGAGTCGTACTACTCTTTTGCGGGGAGATTGAAGCAGAGGAGTTAAAAGAGGTGATCAAAAACTCCTCACTCAATCCTTTGATGCAACCAAGCTCCTACTATAAAGTGGAGGAGATGCCCAAACTCGGAAGCGGAAAGAGTGATCTCAAATTAGCGAAAAAGATAGCGATGGAGTTGGAGGGATATAGTGGTTGATTTTCACGCCCATCTCTTAAGCAGTGACCTTGAATTTCACAGAGTATACGACAAAGTGGCGCTCAAACTCTTTGGCAAAAGATTCGGCATCGATACCGAACTAGCCAAAAGATCTCCCTATGAAGCATACAAAAAAGCGTTAGTACGAAATATCAAAAACTCCAAAAAGCTAAACAAAAGTGTCATATTCGGTGTTGATGGAAAATATGATCAAAATGGTAACTTTATCGAAAGAGATCAAACCGTCTGCGCCTCCAATGAAGCGGTATGGAAGCTTTATCGGGAAAATCAGGATATTTTCATCCCCTTTTTTAGTATCAACCCTTTGCGAAAAGATGCACTTGATGAGGTACAAAAATATCACACACTAGGTTTTAAAGGAGCCAAATTTCTACAAAATTATTGGCAAGTAGATACAAATGATCCAAGATTGATACCCTATTATGAACTGCTCAAAGCACTCAATCTCCCCCTTATCATACATGTAGGAAGTGAGAGTTCCGTAAGTTCAAACAAAAGATTTGAGTCTTTGGATATGATAAAGTTAGCGCTTGAAGTAGGTGTCACGGTCGTGGTAGCTCATATGGCGCTTGATTATGAGAGGGTAAAGTTTTTAAATGCCTTTTCAAGGGATCCGAGCAAATTCAATAAAGACTACTACAGACTACTTGAATGGCTCAAAACGATCCCCCATCTCTATGCGGATCTCTCAGCGATATTAACGCCTGTGAGAGCCAAGGTATTGCCCCATCTATCAAAAGAGAAGGATATCCACCCTAAACTGCTCTTTGCGACAGACTTTCCTGTCCCCTACTCTATCCTCTTTAATAGTTATGATCTTCCGATAACAAAGAGGATTGAGTTTTCAAAGATAGTTAACCACTATGATAGATATATAGCGATATTGGAGTACTATTTTGGAAAAGAGAGTGACATTTTCACCAACTACCAAAAACTTTTAGCCTTTTAACCCAAGTTTTGTATCAGCCGATGATCAAGACATCTGATAAACCTTTTAATGCAAAATTTGGCTTTAACCCATATTTTGGGTTCAAACAAGAGCCGGCAACTTTGCTTCCTGCTTTAACAACTTCTCCTCATCTATCGGTTCGCTAAAATAGTAGCCTTGAAACTCATCTATCCCTATCTTTTGAGAGACTTCAAAGACCTCTTTAGAGTGCACAAACTCAGCTATCGTTTTAATTCCTAGCGATGATGCCAAGGTTACGATAGAACTCACCAGTTTATAGGAGTTAGTATTCTTATCGATCTCCTTGATCAAAGAACCGTCGATCTTAAGATAATCAGGAAAGATATCAAGAATATTTGTAAAGTTTGAAAAGCCGCTTCCAAAATCATCTATCGCGATTTTGACTCCCATCTCTTTAAATTGATTTAAGACCCTTTTTAAGAGTGCGAAATCCTTCACATCTTCACTCTCTACAATCTCTAGTACTAATCTATGCGCCATATCATATGTTTTGATCAACTCTTTTAGTGTAGTCATTGTAGTACTATTTTTTATGTCGGAGTATTGGAGATTGATAGAGATATCACTCTCAAGGTTTTTCATCGCGGCGAAACTCTTCTCTATCATGATCTTAGTCAGTGAGCTATACTGCTTTGTCTTTATGGCGATATCTAAAAACTTAAACGGAGATAGCACATTGATCCTGCCCCCTTCATCTCTCTCTTTGATCCTGATTAAAGCTTCATACTTTAGTGTATTGCCCTCTTTGTCAACAATCGGCTGAAAAAAAGGTACCACTCTATCTTCGTGGATAGCATCTTTGATCCTTTTTCGCCAAGAGAGTATATCAGCCAACTCTTTTTGGGAATCAAGCCCCTTGTAGTAGGCTTGATAATTTCTTCTCTCTTTTTTTGCATGTTTAAGCGCGATATTTGCCTTCTCTATCGCATGCTCCTTCTCCATAGAGATCGCTATCGTTGCATCAATTTCAAGATCTATATCTTCCTCATCATGACGGAAGGTAATCTTATAGGAGGTAATTCTCTCCATCAGATTTGTCACATCTTCAAATATCTTATCAGGCATCGCAAACTTCTCTTTGCTTCTCAAAAAGAAACCGTCTGTATAGACATGATATGCTTCATAGTTATGCTCTTGGGCAAAGGCATCTAAAAGGGCGGCAAACTTTTTTAGTACTAAGTTTCCAACCTCTAAACCGTAGAGGTCGTTATAGTCTTGAAATTTATCGATATCGATCAACATAATAGAGCTAAAAGATTTCTTGATATCCTCTTGCAGCGCATCCATATTTTTTAGACCGGTCAGTTTGTTGTGGTAGAGTTGATACTCCAACTCATTTGTTCTTTGCTTTACCATCGAGTCTAAATCAACATTCATCTTATACATACTTTCGATCAATCTATTATAGTAGAGTGACAGCACCAAAAATCCCACTAAAAGTGAGTATTTAAACTGAGGCATACTCTCCCAATGTTGATTAGTACTTGTTGCAATATAAAAGGCTACTGCTGTTAAAAGAAGTGTCGAGTAGAAATATTTTGGACCAAATCGAACACCGTTACCCATCACTATCCACAACAGTAGCGGATATACAACACTACTGGATAAATCATTGAGATAAATAAATGTGGAGATAATAGAGATATCGACCAAGTTTGTTACGGTTTGCCTTACCGTAAAATTAAAGTAACCCTTTTTAAGAATAAAAATAGCAAGCAAAGACAAGCCAAAATGTATACCGCCAAGCAGGATCAAATCCAACTTTACACTACTTTGCAAAGCGTAATCAATCAATAAATAGATAAAAAATAGTGATGATACAACTGCTCTTATATAGGTGTATCTATGCTCATTACTTTTAGATACATTTTCCTTAAGCTTTTCTACTGCAAATCTTAACAAATTCAATCCTCACTTGGTACTTTTGTTCTAACTATATCGACCAAATGGGGATTTATTTAATAAAAAAGCAACCTTGAGACTCAAATTAGGGGCTACTCTATATTGGTAAAAACCTCCAACACATCATCATCCTCTTCGAGTCTATCGATGAGCTTATCAACCTCCTCCAACTGCTCTTCGGTGAGCGAAATAGATTGATTAGGAACCCACTTCAAAGAGGACTTCTCCACCTCGATACCCCCCTCTTCCAGCGCTTTGCTTAAGGCTCCAAAACTCTTAAAATCACCGTATATGATGACGCTATCTCCCTCTATATCAACCTCTTCAAGCCCATGGTCGATCAACTCCAGTTCAAGCTCTTCCATATCGATATTTTCAGGCTTTTTAAACTCAAATACCGCCTTTCTGGTAAACATAAATTCGAGTGAACCGCTATCTAAGAATTTTCCACCCCCTTTGTTGAAGTGATTTCTGATATTTGCGACGGTTCTGGTTGGATTGTCCGTCGCCGTCTCTACCATGATCAGCACCCCGTGCGGACCCTTCCCCTCATAAGTGATCTCTTGGATGGTATCCGCCTCTTTGGATACGGCTCTTTTGATAGCCGCTTCAATGTTATCTTTTGGCATATTATTGGCTTTTGCGTTTTGGATGGCTGCTCTGAGCTTTGCATTCATCTCCGGATCTCCGCCACTCTCTTTTGCCGCCATAGTAATCGCTTTAGAGAGCTTTGGGAACAGTTTTGACATATTCCCCCATCTCTTTAGTTTCGCAGCTTTTCTATACTCAAACGCTCTTCCCATTCTTCTCTATCCTTTACATCAATATTTATTTAACCATTATATCAAATATCACTTTTATCTCTTTTATCACCTCTAAAGCGATTATGTTATAATATCTCGAAAAATTTTATCCCGTGCTTCGGGATTATAAAGGTAGAAAATGCGAGGCTACAAAGTCTTTTCGGGTACTGCGAACGAGGAGTTTTCAAAATCTGTTGCAAAATATCTCTCTATGCCGCTTTCGGAGGCAAAGATACAGAGATTTAGCGACGGTGAGATATCTATCCAGATCAGCGAAAGTGTGAGAGGTCGGGATGTCTTTATCATCCAATCAACCTGCGCTCCGGCAAATGCCAACTTGATGGAGCTACTGATCATGACGGATGCACTAAAGAGAAGTTCCGCAAACTCTATCACCGCTATTATGCCCTACTTCGGCTATGCGAGACAAGATAGAAAAGCGGCTCCAAGAGTTCCTATCAGTGCGAAGCTTGTAGCGAATCTCCTTGAGACTGCCGGAATAGATAGGGTTGTCACGCTTGATCTACATGCCGGTCAGATACAGGGATTTTTCGATATACCCGTGGATAACCTCTACGGTTCCATCGTCTTTAGAGACTATCTCAGAAGAAAAAATCTCAAAAACCCCATCATCGCCTCTCCCGATATCGGAGGTGTTGCAAGAGCACGAAGCTTTGCGAAAGATATGGAGCTAGATCTTGTAATTGTTGATAAGAGAAGAGAGAAGGCAAATGAGGCTGAGGTGATGAATATCATCGGAAATGTTGAGGGCAAAGATGTGATACTGATCGACGATATGATAGATACTGCAGGGACCATCGTTAAAGCTGCCGCCGCACTGAAAGAGAGAGGTGCGACTTCTGTGATGGCGTTTTGTTCTCATCCCGTCCTTAGCGGTCCTGCACACGAAAGGATACTCAAAGGGGAACTTGATGAACTCGTCGTAACCGATACCATACCGCTCAAACAAGAAAATCCAAAAATCACCGTACTCTCCGTCGCTCACCTCTTTAGCGAAGTGATTAGAAGAATCTATCATAACGAGAGTGTAAACGGGTTATTCAACTAATGCAAAAAAGAATCAGAAACTTTTCCATCATCGCCCATATAGACCACGGTAAAAGTACACTTGCAGATAGGCTTATCAGTGAGTGCGGCGCTATCACCGATCGAGAGATGAGCGACCAGGTAATGGATACGATGGATATCGAAAAAGAGAGAGGTATCACCATCAAAGCGCAAAGTGTGCGACTCAATTATGAAAAGGATGGGGAGATCTATACTCTCAATCTCATCGATACTCCTGGACATGTGGACTTCTCCTACGAAGTGAGCAGAAGCTTGGCTTCCAGTGAAGGGGCACTACTCGTTGTCGACGCCTCCCAAGGGGTAGAAGCTCAAACGATCGCCAATGTCTATATCGCACTTGACAATGACTTAGAGCTCATTCCGGTTATCAATAAGATCGATCTGCCTGCCGCCGATGCTGAAAGAGTCAAAGAAGAGATAGAGAGCACCATCGGACTGGAGTGCGACAATGCCATCGAAACAAGTGCAAAAGAGGGGATAGGAATAAAGGAGCTACTAGATGCCATCGTTGATAGGATCCCACCACCAAACGGTGATGAAAAGGCACCGACAAAGGCACTGATCTACGATAGTTGGTTTGATAGTTACTTAGGATCCTTAGCGCTTGTGAGGGTCATTGACGGTGAAATCAAAAAGGGACAAGAGGTTTTAGTTATGGGTACGGGTAAAAAGCATGAAGTGCTTTCGCTCACCTACCCTCACCCAATAAAGCCGATTCCAACTAACTCATTAAAAACCGGTGAGATTGGTATTGTATCGCTTGGGTTAAAGAGTGTAGAGGATCTGCAAGTCGGAGATACTATAACTGATGCTAAAAATCCTACTCAAGAGCCTGTTGAGGGCTTTGAGGAGGCAAAAAGTTTTGTCTTTGCCGGTCTATACCCTATCGAGACCGATAAGTTTGAAGATCTCAGAGAGGCTCTTAAGAAACTGAAATTAAATGATGCTTCCCTGAGCTTCGAACCTGAGACCTCCGCCGCACTTGGATTTGGTTTTAGGGTCGGTTTTTTGGGTATGCTACATATGGAGGTGGTCAAGGAGAGGCTTGAGAGAGAGTTTAATCTTGATCTTATCGCAACCGCACCTACCGTTATCTACAAGGTGGTTCAAACCGACGGTGAAGTGATAGAGATACACAACCCAAGTGAGCTTCCGCCGGTCAATAAGATAGATAAGATACTTGAACCCTATGTAAAGGCGACCATCTTGACTCCATCTGAGTATCTAGGAAATGTCATCACTCTTGTCAATGATAAAAGAGGTATCCAAGATAAGATGGAGTATCTCACACCAGAGAGAGTTTTGCTGGAGTATTCAATACCGATGAATGAGATTGTGATGGATTTTTACGATAAACTCAAGTCCGTCACAAAAGGGTATGCGAGTTTTGATTATGAGATGAGTGAATATAGAGAGGGTGATCTAGTAAAACTTGACATCAGAGTTGCCGGAGAGATTGTTGATGCACTCTCGATCATCGTACCGGCTTCCAAAGCCCAAAGCAGAGGTAGAGAGTTTGTCAAAACGATGAAAGAGCTCGTTCCTAGACAACTCTTTGAGGTGGCGATACAAGCCAGTGTCGGCAATAAGATCATTGCGAGAGAGACTGTAAAGTCTATGGGAAAAAATGTGACCGCCAAATGTTACGGTGGCGATATCAGTAGAAAGCGAAAATTGCTTGAGAAACAAAAAGCGGGTAAAAAGCGTATGAAGGCTATCGGTAAAGTCCAACTGCCTCAAGAGGCGTTTTTAACGGTTCTTAAGATAGATTAACTTTACTTTTTGAAACAAAAAAGGAGATTTTTCTCTTTTTTTTTTACTTTTTCTTTACTTTTTAGTACTAGTTATTTATTTTAAGAAATATTTTGTTTATACTTTTTGTAT
>JALWLO010000026.1 GCA_027084135.1 Campylobacterales bacterium
ATTAGGGATTTAAAAAAAGAGTATTTTTAAAATAAATTTCATTTTATAAGTAAATATTTAAATTATTTACATATTTTGCTTTTTCTTATTTTCATTGATACCAAGCTAAATCGTAGTATTTGCCATCAGATAAAGACTCCGTCTAAGTAGTAGAGCTTCCCGTTAGATAGGGCAAAACGGCTCTTTTCGTGATGAATACCTCCCTCAAAATATGCCTTAAACTCTACCATATCGCTATCGTTAGTACTAACGATCTCTAAAGATATAAAATTAATTTCGTTAAATGATTTTTGGAGTTCTCTTTTCCAACTCTTTTTATCATCTGTAAAATATGGGCTTTTGGGATGTGTGGTTTTGATGAGGTAGTTGGCATCGTGGACAACATAGGCGCTATAACGACTCTTCATCAGTGTCAGAGCATCTTGTGCTACAGCGTCTTTGTGGTAGATGTGACAACACTTTTTATATTTTTTGCCGCTACCGCAAGGGCAGGGCATATTTAGATCAAATTTCATAAAGGGTACCTCTAAAGCTATTTAACGACTTAATGTTCCGTTGAAGTAGTTAAATATAAATGTACCGCCACTTGTGTATATTTTAAAGTTTCCATTTGGAAGGGCGTCTATGCCGTTTATGGTGTAGTTTCTATTTAGTCCGACATTGTAGAAACTCTTTTCTAGATTTAATGTCTTTGCGTCAAATCTATAAAATGAGTATTGACCGTTTTTAGTACCGATGGCAAATATACCGCCGCCTTGATATGAGTAGCTATATGTTATGAGGTTATTGAGTTTACTGCTGATCATACTATATACATCATTGTTGCTATTTGTGTAGGATGGGTTATTATCATATGAATGTTCATCTGAATATGAAGAGTTTTCATACGATAGATTTCCATTGAAGTAGTTAAAAATATAATTGCCCCCGCTTGTGTAGATCCTAAATCTACCGTTTGATAGGGCGTCGATGCCGTATATTGTATAGTTTCTATTTAGCCCTACATTATAAAAGCTCTTTTCCAAAGCTAATGTCTTTGCGTCAAATCTATAAAATGAGTATTGACCGTTTTTAGTACCGATGGCAAATATGCCCCCACCCTGTTTTGAGTAAGTGTAGGTTATAAGGTTGTTGAGTTTGCTACTTATCGTGCTGTAAACATCATTTGAATTTGATGATCCATTGTTATTTGCATTATAGTCATTATAACTATGATGATTACTAGTCACTTCGTATAAGTTTATATAATCATAAGTTATATCAAAATAGTCATCACTATCACCATAGTGCATACCATATCTGTATAGTAGAGTGTGATTGTTTCTATTTATAGATATGAGGTTAATAAACTCACCTGTAAAAATATTTGCATGTTTAATTTCTGTCACTTTGACATCGTTCCTGTTTTGTATATTTACTATATATAAAACATGATAATCATCACCGGGCGTATATGCCAATCCTTTTATTAAATATCTGTAATTATCGAGTTTGTTGCTTGATAAGATTTTATCAAAATTCCAAGCACTATTTGCCTCATAATACCTTTTTAAGCTATATTTGATCAATTCTAGATCAGAAAGGTTATCTCCACTGTGATTTGATTGATTATTAGTACTATTAGAGATTTGTCGATTTTCCAAATAGTCATAAATAACTTCATTTCCATAACTATCAACTAACTTCACTAAACCGCCTTTAAGACCGATGATTTGGCTCATTTTGCCGTAGTAACTTGTGATGATTTTCTCATCTTGCAAAGTGTTTGCGTCAAGTAGATGTAAATCGATCTTATCGCCGTTTTTTACTTCGACAAAGATGCCGCCGTGAGCATAGGTATAGTGGTAACTTATCAGTCTGCTACCGTAACGATTTCTCAATCTCTCCTCCACACTACCGCTATATTTGTGTGTAGTGCTTTGTGGTATCTCTTGATATCTTTTGGCTTGTACCCACCAAGGATTTTCAACATTGACATAGATACCGTTATTAAAGTAGATATTGTTTCCGTTGATTTGTACGATTTGTCCGCCTTGAAAGTTTTTGATAGAGGAGATTTGACGATTTTGCTTGAGGTCATATATACAAAACTCTTTTCCTTGATTTGTGTTGTGTGTAAAAGCGATTTTATCATTTCCGATTTTGCAAAGATTTTGTGGATTTTTATAGCCGGCACTTTTAAGTCTGTTTACATCGCTTTGAGGTATTTTTGCTATCGATGAATTTGTTTGATAAGTTACTAGTGGCTGATTTGATGTATTTGATGGCATATCCGGTCTATTTTCATATTTTGATAAACTATCGGGTGATAGATTGATAGTAGTTGAGCTATTTCCACCGCCACAGCCAGAGATTAAGAGAACCGCACTGAATGAAATTAAAATATTTTTATACATAGAGAACACCTTTTAAAATATGTTGATAAAAGTCTACAATAATTTTTTTTAAAAGATAAGTTCGATTATATTTAGCATTTAAAAATAAAACTATTTTAACAAATTATCAATGTGCAATCTTCAAAACAATTATGTTAAGATTTAAACAACATAAAAGGAGCAAACGGTGCAGGAACATTTCGCAAAGCGTATCATTCCGTGTCTCGATGTCGATAAGGGCAGGGTTGTAAAAGGTGTGAACTTTGTCGGACTTAGAGATGCCGGCGATCCTGTCGAGGTGGCAAAACGATATAACGAAGAGGGGGCGGATGAACTAACCTTTCTTGATATAACCGCCACTCATGAAGAGAGAGATACCATCGTACATATCGTAGAGGAGGTTGCAAAAGAGGTTTTTATACCGCTAACGGTCGGTGGAGGCATAAAAAAACTAGATGATATTTATAATCTCCTTGCGGTTGGGTGTGATAAGGTCAGTATCAACTCCGCCGCTATCAGAAACCCTGACTTTATCAACGAGTCTGCCAAGAGATTCGGCTCTCAGTGTATCGTTGTTGCGATAGATGCTAAAAGAGTAGGTGATAGCTGGAATATCTTTCTAAACGGCGGGCGGATCGATAGTGGTATAGACGCCGTAGAGTGGGCGAAAGAGGTATATGATAGGGGTGCCGGTGAGATACTGCTTACCAGTATGGATGCCGACGGTACGAAGCAGGGTTTTGACAATGAACTAAATAGAGCGGTTTCAAGTGTCGTAGATATACCGGTCATCGCAAGCGGCGGTGCGGGAAGTATGGAAGATATACTTGATGCCTTTGCAAAAGGCAGTGCGGATGCGGCATTGGCGGCTTCGATCTTTCACTTTAGAGAGATAGATATCATGGAGCTAAAGAGATACCTAAAAGAGCAGGGTGTAAGTGTGAGGATAGAAGAGTGAAGTTGATATTGGTACCGATATTGGCAAGCGGGCTTTTTGGATATGAGATAGAGTTTAACAGAGAGTTTAGTACTAAGATAGAGCCGGATACTCTACTAGCCAACATCAACATCTCAGTCAAAAAGTCGAGTGAAAAAGCTGTACTAAAAGTACTGGGAGAGATAGGAAACTTTATCTCTAGTACTAAAGATATAAACAAAAGCGGCGGAAACTACTCCATCCATCCAATCTATAGATATGAAGATAATCATCGTATTAAAGAGGGGTATCGAGGAGATATAAACTACCAACTTAGCTCAAAAGACTCTGATAGGCAAAATGGCTTTATCTCAAAACTTGAGTCTAAAAAGAGAGACAAAGATATAGATATATCTATCTCTTCTATCTATTGGATAGCTAGTGAGGAGAAGTTCAAAGGTACAGATGATGCACTAAGATTGGCGGCTTTCAAGTGGATAAAAAGCTATGCCGTCTCTCTCTCAAGAACATTAATGGCAACCTGCTCGATCAAAAAAGCCTCCTTTAGTACTAACCATCTACCCTATCCTATGCCTCTACCTATGCGGATGGAAGCAAAGTCGGTAGATATTACTCCCCCTACTCCTGAAGTGAAAGATAAGAAATTTAGTACCAATCCCCACTTTATCTTGGAGTGCAAATGATACTGTGTGCCGGAAACGGTGAGGAGTTTCCCTTTGCGCTTCCTATCGGTGTGGGACTTATAGAGTCGGCCATAAATCTAACCCGCTTGGCACTCTTTGATAAGCCTGAGTTTATGGTTTTTATAGGAAGTGCCGGAAGTTACGGAGGTTATGAGATATTTGATATAGTCGAGTCAAAGATCGCCGCAAATGTGGAGCAGTCATTTTTAACAAAGGATAGTTACACACCGATAGATAATGTCATAGAGGCTTACGAGAATGAAAAAATTAAAAATGTTTCACATAAAACGATAGTAAATTCAAGTAATTATATCACGACAAATAGCAAACATGCAGAGGCTTTTAGAAAGCTTGGACTTGAATTGGAAAATATGGAGTTTTTTTCTGTACTAAGAGTGGCACAAGAGTTTGAGATACCGGTTCTTGGTATATTTGTCGTTACAAATTATTGCAATGAAGATGCACACAAGGAGTTTATCCAAAACCATAAAGAGGCGATGAAAAAATTAAACGACTATGTCATAAGCAGATATGGAGTTAGCAAGTGAAACCCTCCCTTCTTGATCTTACTCTTGAGGAACTCTCAAAAGAGGTGAAGCCCTCCTTTAGAGCCAAGCAGATATATAACTGGATCTATCAGCATTATGTAACCGACATAGAGCAGATGAAAAATCTCCCAAAAGCGTTAAGAGAGGAGCTAAGGGAGCGATTTGTACTCCATCCGTTAAAGATAGTGCAGGTTCAAAGAAGCAGCGACGGTAGCAAAAAGTATCTATTTGTAGCGGAGGACGGATTAACGATAGAGAGCGTTTTGCTTCCGATGAAACCGGAGATTAGAGATAAGAGTGGAAAGGTGATCAAAGAGAGCAAATATACCATCTGCGTCTCTAGTCAAGTGGGATGTAAGATTGGGTGCAGTTTCTGTTTAACGGCAAAGAGTGGATTTAAGAGAGATTTGACTCCGGGAGAGATCGTAGCGCAAATCTTGCTTCTGAAGATGGATAATGAAATCGCTCCAAATCGTAGGGTAAATGTGGTCTATATGGGTATGGGTGAACCGCTTGACAATCTTGAAAATGTTACAAAAGCGATAAAGGTACTCAACGAATCAAACGGTTTAGCTATCGGCATGAGACGCCAGACGATCTCCACCTCCGGACTTAGCCATCAGATAAAAAGGCTTGGAGAGATGGATCTAGGCGTTTTGCTTGCGATATCTCTGCATGCGGTTGATGATGCGCTTAGAGAAGAACTGATGCCGATAAATAGAGCTTACAATATCGAGTCGATTATAGAGGCTGTACGAGAGTTTCCGATAGATCAGCGAAAGAGGGTGATGTTTGAGTATCTAGTGCTGGGTGGATTAAATGATGATATAAAGAGTGCCAAAAAACTTGTCAAACTCTTACACGGAATCAAAGCCAAAGTCAATCTCATCTATTTTAACCCCTATCCCGGCTCTCCATATACAAGACCAAGCGAAGAGAAGATGGAGGAGTTTAAGAGCTATTTAAACTCACACGGAGTAATATGCACCATCCGTGAATCCAAAGGACTTGATATATCCGCCGCATGCGGACAACTAAAGGAGCAGCATGACAGCGCTTGACGATGCGATGATAGCTATCATCTTGACAACATTTATTTTGGGGCTTGGACTTGTCATAAAAGTAGCTATACTTGATGAGAAGAAGAATAGTTGAATAATCTGAAAAACTGTTAATTGAACGCAGACTTTATAATTTTGTCCTCGTCACTCCGTTTCTGCGGGATTGTCGCAAGCTCGGATAAGTTAAAAACTCAGCGGTAGCCGTAGGCTAAAAAAGTGCACCCACCCCGAAGGGACTCAGGCGTATGCTATGCAAGTTTGCATATTAGCATCGCCGTGCGAACCTAAAAACGACAAGCAGTTGTCGTTTTCAAACGGTTCTCCCGTTTGCACTTTTTAGTAGAGTTTTTAACTGGTTGCGTAGCAAAAAATTATATCTCGTCTAAGTGAATATTAACAGTTTTTCAAGATATGACAAATTCCATCTTAGAGACGATTTCATATCGATTGCCGTTATACTCAAAAGAGAGTGTCTGAGCATGAAGCATCAACCGCCCTGCTCCGCTCTCTTTTATCCTCTCTTCAAATGATAAAGTTTTATCAAGATATTTTCTCGCAATCTCTGTACTGACACCATATATCGGATCACCCACTATCGGATGCCCTATGTGAAACAGATGCACTCTTATCTGATGTTGTCTGCCTGTAAGCGGCAGAGCCTTGATGAGAGTGATATCGTTTATCGGATCATATTTCAAAGGCTCTATGATCGTTTGCGCCTCTTTTCCTCTGCTATCTATCAAAACTTTTAGTTTTATTTCACCAAACTCTCTATTTTTCCAAATAGGTGCATTAATCTTAATCTTCTCTTTAATCTCACCTTTAACAAACGCTAGGTAGCTTTTTTCTACCCTCTTCTCTTCAAAGAGTCTTTTGATATCAACTTCCGCTCTTTTGTTTTTAGCAGCTAGTACTAAGCCACTAGTCTCTTTGTCGATACGATGCGTGATATTTGCATCTTTTCCAAAGAGAAATTTGATCTCATGTGTGAGTGAATAGACGGTGTCTCGATTTGCCGGATGTATCAACACGCCGCTTGGCTTATCAAAGAGCGCAAAGTCCATAGTTTCAAATATCGGTTTTAGATTTTTAGTACTAGGTACGAAATGGATCACTTCCACTTCACCCTCGATTTCGGCAGATTTATTGACGATAGTATCGCCCCCTACTCTAATCCGCCCTTTATCTATCCAGCGTTGCGCCTCTTTTTGTGATAGATTGAAATTATCCATCAAAAACTTAAAAGCTTTAACTTTTCTTTGAAGTACAAACTTCTTTATTTTATATGCCAAATTTAAATCCTATTTCTATTTTTTCTCAATTACACTTTGATAAAATCTTATTAAATTAAAAGAGTGAAAACAAATAATTTAATTTGTTAAATTAAACCAATTTTTGTATTAGAAAGTGCATCTATGAGGCAAAAGTGCACTATCTAATGCAAAATTTGGATTAAAACATTGTATAAA
>JALWLO010000027.1 GCA_027084135.1 Campylobacterales bacterium
GAGTTTAAAGCTATCATGCATAGTACTAGCCAAATAATAAGTAAAGTTTATTTATTTGGTTTAAATTTTTCAATAATATTAAATATTTTTAATAAAATGTCGATTTAGTAGTCGCTTGTATTTAAATAGTTTAAGTAGAACTATTTGACTTAGTACTAAGTCAGTAATATTTAAACTATTTATTTATAAAATGTAATGATTAAATTATTTTAAAAGGATGTCCATTATGAAAATGTTTTCAAAACTTTCGGTAGCGGCTATTATTGCAACAGCTTTTATCGCTTCTAGCCTCAATGCAGGTTGGGTGATCGTCAATGAGGATGGCTCGACAACACCATATACCGAGGATTGTTGTCATGTGGTTAAAAAAGTTTACAAAAAGAAGAAGAGAAAAAAGAGGTGTAATGTGTGTGACCTCTCTAAATATCCAGAGGCAAAAACGCTTCCGCTTGAGCCGGGTGAGAAGCTAGAGCCTGCAAAGCTTGGGGGATGCCCAAATCAAAGATAAGCGGATTTTTCCTGCTTATCACTTCAAAACTTTGTTTTACCCTTTAATAAGATCATTGATATTGTATCTTTTTATTTTCACTCTACTAGGATCTATCCCTTTTTCAATCAATACTCTTTTCATTTGATTGACCCTTTTGATCGCTTTATCAATACTATCTAAACTATCACCAAATCTATCAACCTTTAGTACTATTGTGGCGTCGTTATCTTGCTCTCTCAACATCGCGATAAATCTATCAAGCGCATGAAGATACTCACGCTTTAAGTCAAAACTCTCCGGCTTGAAATAGTCCTCCTTCACTGTAATCGTATAGGCATCGATCGACTTTTTAATATCTAGCGTCACCTCTTCAACACGACCCCTCTCTTCTGCTTCTTCACTCCTATCTATCTCACTATCCTCTGAAATAGTGTTTAAGAGAGTGGCTCTCTTTAGGTCTTGCTTTCTCTTTTGTAGTAGCGCTATTTTCTTTCTTAAGATTGCTATCTTTTGCTCATAGTTCTCTATCTCCAACTCTTTTTTTAAGAGATAGGCATAGTGATCAGCCTCCTCTTTTGAGTGAGCATTTTTTAAAAGATGATACAATCTCTTACTACTTGTTGAGTGTTTCTCTCCCCCTTGCGCTTCAAACTCGCTTATCGCCTCTATAGAGAGGGGGGTATAGACTCCTTTCGTACTACAACCGGTAAGAGATAGAAGTACCAAGAAAATCCAAAGACTACTCTTCACCGCTATCCTCCATGCTCTCTATCTCCTCAAAATCCTCTTGAAGCTTTTTGCGTTTTCCCTCCAACGCCTCTTTTTTGGCTCTCATCTCCAATACCCTGTAATCTGCCACAATCTCTTGAGAGAGAAACTTCGCTTCATCATACCGTTTTTGAGCCAGTAGCTCTTTTAAGAGTGCATATTTTCTCTTGATCTTTTGACTCTCCTTTGGAAAATAGCTCTTGATTCCCGTTATATCGAGCTTTGCTAAAGCCAGCTTCGCATCACTGATATCCTTGGCGGGTATACTCTTCGTCGCACAACCCATCAAAAAAAGGAGGCTAAATAAAACTATATATAACTTTTTCATAAAAACCTCAAATAGTTTCAACTACTATAATGTTAACATAACTTTAATCCCTTTTGGGTAAAATTTGCCTACAATTTGGAGGATTTATGAAAATATTATTTGCACTATCATTGATCTTAATCTCCACCTTACATGCAAAAATCGTCAAAGAGTACTACCCAAACGGTATAGAGAAGTTTAGATATAATGTTATCGACGGCAAAAAAAACGGCATAGCCAAAGAGTTTAGCCCGACGGGTGCACTTGTCGCTAAATGGAACTTCAAAGATGATAAATTAAACGGCATTAGTACCAAATATGACGACCACGGTATAAAGGTCGTAGAGATAAACTATGTAAACGGGGTTCAAAGCGGAATCACCCGTAAATATAACCGATACGGCGGTTTGAGATATGAGTTAAACTTTCAAAACAATAAACTCAACGGTCCATCCAAAGAGTATAGTCACGGTCATCTAAAAGCTATCTGGAACTATAAAGATGGAAAAAAAGATGGTGAGAGCAAGATATTTTACCCAGATGGTCAAGTGAGATTTATCCTGCACTACAAAGCCGGTAAACTTGACGGAGAGGTTAAGGAGTTTGATAAAAACGGTAAATTGGTCAAAAGACTCCTCTATAAAGATGGGAAAAAAGTCAAAAAATAAGGTGTATTTTATCTTTATTTACATATAATCCCCACTCATAACCCGGTTTTTGGGGTTAAACCCAATTTAGGGTTAATATACCAATCAGGAGGTCAAGATGGCTTTGGATTCGGCGAAAAAAGCAGAGATCATAAAGCAGTATGGAAGAAGTGAGAATGATACAGGTTCTCCAGAGGTTCAAGTGGCACTTTTAAGTGAGAGAATCAACTACTTAACGGAGCATTTGAAGATCAATAAGAAAGATCACAGTTCAAGATTGGGACTACTCAAACTTGTCGGTCAAAGAAAAAAGCTTCTTAGATATCTTAAGCGAAAAGATTATACAAAATTTCAAGAGCTAATCAAATCACTAGGTATCAGAGACAATATCTAATCTCCTACAAGAGGAGCTACAGCTCCTCGTTTAACTCATCAAGCTCCTCATTAAAGGCGTTATAGACCGCTTTAGCGATATCAAACTTTGCAATATCTTCACTTTTTCCCAGCAGATAGGGAATAACCTCTAAAAAAATATACCCCAAAAGTATCATCGGAAAAAAGATATAAACCTCAAACATAAAAAACTTTAGAGTATATCTCTTCCTCACCCACTCTTTGGCAAACTTACTTCCACTCATCAACAAAAGCGCCTCGATGGCGACCACTATCCCCCAACTAATATAGGTTAAGATAAACGCATACTTAAAAAAATAGAACCAAAACTCACTCACCTATCATCTCCCAAAATTTCTTTTCATCTATCATCTCAACACCCAACGCTTTTGCCTTGTCATATTTGCTCCCCGAATGTTCACCATGCAAAAGGTAGTCGGTATGTTTTGAGACGGTGTTTGTCACCTTGGCACCGAGATCTTCCAAGAGCGCTTTAAATGCGTCTCTACTTTTGCTAAGCGTTCCGGTTATCACGACAACCTTTCCTTTGAACGGGTTATCTTTTATCTCATGCTTTTTGCTAGGGGTCGGTTTGATGATCTCTTGAAGCTTTAGTACTACCTCTCTATTGACCCGCATAAACTCCAAAAAGCTCTCCGCCATCTCCTCACCGATACCCTCTATCTTTAAAAGATCTTCCCTAGTGAGATCGACATAATCATTGCCATACTCCAAAGTGATCTTTTTGCTTGCAACCTCTCCGATATGTTCGATCCCAAGTCCGTTGAGAAGCCTCCAATCCTCTCGCCCCTTTGACGCCTCTATCGCATCGATGAGATTTTGGGCTTTCTTCTCTTTAAATCCCTCTAACTTTAAGAGCTCCTCTTTTTTGAGATAGTAGAGATCTACGATAGAGGATACTAGCCTATTCTCATAGAGAGCTTCTACGATTTTACCACCGAGCCCCTCGATATTCATACACTTTTTTGAAGCAAAATATTTGATGGAGTTGACGACTCTTGCTTCACATTTGAGATTTTGACACTTGATAAGCGCCCCTTCATCAAGTAGTTCACTTCCGCAAACAGGGCAGTGCGTCGGTCTTTTTACCTTGATCTCATCACCGTCTCTAAAATTTATCAATACTTTTGTGATTTTAGGTATCACATCACCGCTTCGGATGATGATCACCCTATCCCCGATCCTGATATCCATCCGCTCTATCTCATCAAAGTTATGAAGCGTAGCTCTCTCTACCACCGCACCGTCGATATTGACCGGCTCTACTACCGCCACCGGTGTAACGACTCCCGTTCTTCCCACTTGCAAAATGATATCTTTGATCGTCGTTGCCTTTTCAACGGCAGGAAATTTATAGGCACACATCCATTTGGGATACTTGACCGTATAACCAAGCTGCTCCGCTTTTTCAATTTCATCTACTTTGACTACCATCCCATCCATCATCATCTCGATCTCATCTCTCTTTGAGATTAAAAGCTCATACGCCTTTTGGATATCTTCAACGGTTGGGGTCTTTTGAAAAAAGGGAGGTTTTAAAAATCCCTGATCATACACAAACTGCATCTTTTGTGAATGAAGCGTAAATCCGAGACTATTTGCACCTACTCCCCATGGATAAAAGAAGAGTTTTCTCTTGGCGGTGATGGAGCTATCTAGCTGTCTTAGACTTCCTGCCGCTGCATTTCTTGGATTTGCAAAAGGGGTTTCGCCCTTTTTAATCCTCTCCTCATTGATCTTCTCAAAATCCTTAACCTTTATAACGACCTCTCCTCTAATCTCAATGAGTTTATCATGCTCTATAAAGATAGGGATACTTTTGATCGTCAGAGCATTTGTCGTAACATCTTCACCCTCGACTCCGTCACCTCTTGTAATGGCTTTTTGAAGTCTTCCCTTATCATAGATGAGATTGAGACTTGCTCCATCAAACTTCGGCTCACATACAAATGTCGGATTGTCCACATTTTTTTTCACTCTCTCAACCCACTCGATGAGCTCTTCTAAGCTAAAGACATCCTCCATGCTCCACATGCGCGTGATATGTTTTGCCTTTTTAAACTCACTTAGTACCGCAAACCCTACTCTTCTTGTCGGAGAATCGGGGATGACGAGATCGGGATGTTTTTTCTCAAACTTCAAAACTTCATGATAGAGCCTATCATACTCCTCATCGGTTACCAGCGGATTATCCAAAACATAGTAGGCATACGCATACTTTTTTAGAAGTTCTACACTCTTTTTATAACTCTCTTTATCCACATAGGTTCCTTATTTCTCAAATATTGTTACAAATGTTTTCATATTTTACAATAGCAAAGATATAAATCTCCACTTTTCAATTATTACACTATTTTTTGATTTAATTTGGTCGATATTATGGGGTAACTATATCAACTTTGGAGTAAAAATGGAGTTTTCACTAAAAAAACAGCTCAACCTCTATCAAGAGTGGATCAATCTTGCAAACCAGATAGAGTTAACAGAACTAAAAGCAATCAATAGATACTCTATTTTGACCTTTTTATTTATATTTGTCGCCGTTTTTTATATCGTTCAAATCGCAACACAACCTAACAATATCGCTTATATCCTCGTACTACTCTCCCATCTCTTTTTAGGTTTGAACATCTTAAAGGCAAAAGCGGTTGTCGATGATTCTCTCAAGGCACTCAAACACCATGAAAAACTCAACCAAAAAGTTGCGATCTATCTCAATAAAGAGTACTCACTTTTTCTTGTCTCGCAAGGGAAAAAACCGCTAAGCCAAAGCGCTATCGATACCTTGGAAGTACATACAAGTAAATTTGTAGACGGTAAAATGACAAGAGGAGGAAGAGCTGATAGCATCAGGCGATTTAGAATAAGTTTTCTTAAAAAAGAGAGTAAATTTTATAACTATCTATTTGGATTTTTACTATTGGTAGAGATGTTTGTTATCCTATAATCCCAAACTATGGGAGGATAAATTAGGGGATTAACCCCTAATCTTCTTTTTAGTACTACACTAGAATTTTTTAGAGAGTATCATTCTGATGTGTGAGCTGTCGTTTACACTATCTTGATCATAGTCTCTATTTATATAAATAAGTTTTGTATTAAGTCCTCCAGGAAGAATACCTGTTGAAAGGATAACATCGATCTCATCTACATCAAGCTGATTATTTTTATCATTTTCATTATGTACATATTGAAGTGCTAGACCACCGATACCTGCAAATTTTGTAGAAAGTTTTACTTTATAAGCATCAGAACCAGGCATAGCTACATGTGTACCGTCAGTATAGATACCTGCAGTATATAATTTAGTCTTTTTACCGCCTACCATTCCATGGTGCGCCTTAACTGTTGCTGTATTTGCCAAAGCAATAACACCATCTTCATCGATACTAGAGTAAGCTGCAGTTATTCCAAAGTTCATATCGGCAAGACTCATATTTCCACCAACTTTAAGACCAAAACCACTTGTATCATCATTTAAGTTGGCACTCTTTAATGCATCTTCCGTCGCACCTGCAGGTGAAACCATACCATATTGAGCACCAAGATCAAGCTTTACCCCATCACCAAGATCAAGCTTATATCCAGCATCACCCCAGAAAGCATTTGCAACATCATCTACATCATATGCCCAAAAACTAATCGGAAGTGTTCCTTCTAGAAGATTTGTGATTACACCAAGCGCATAAGCACCGCCGTTATTAGCCAAAAAAGAGTCTTTTGCCGCACCTGTAACTCCAAGAGCATCGGCACCAGCACCTAAAGCAACCCTACCATAACCTTGAAACTCTTCACCATTTGTTACTATTCCATGTACACCGTTACCCCTACCTACATAAGCGCCGACTATAGTTGTATTTATAATATCTTGGTTAAGTGCAACGATCGCATCAAAAGAGTTTGGAGCAAGATTCCAAGTCTCTGTAAACGCTAACGGTGTATCAAGATATTGACGACCGATTTTAAATGTGGTGTTTGTCCCCATATCGCATGGATGGTATGTTAAATAAGCTTGTGGAAACCAAAACTGAGCATCTAGCGCATCTTGAGGAGCACTATTACCATTACCCATTCTTGTTTTACTTACAAGATTTCCTTCAAGTCCGAGAGTATTTACACCCATAGCCTCAAAACCGTAACCAAAGCATGAGTTTATCTTTCCGGTAGCACCTAGACTCATCAAAGCACCACCTGATGCATTCTCTTTGTCAAATAGATCACTATTAGAACCATCTACATCAACAGTTTCGTAATATAGTTTTGCACTTCCAAACGGCTTGAAAGTAAATTTATCCTCTCCTGCAAATGCATTTGAGCTCAGCCCCAGTACTGCCATCGCAGCTAAACTTAATTTTGCAAACTTTTTCATCATTAACTCCTTCTTTCAATAAATTTG
>JALWLO010000028.1 GCA_027084135.1 Campylobacterales bacterium
CCTCCTTGGTCTGCCATCGCAAAATCGAAGAAACTGGGTGTTGGCATTGTTCACTCTCCTTCTCTTTCTATGTTACTTTATTTTAACATTTATTGGTTGGTTTTTCAGAGGACTCATTTGTCAAACTGCTGTACTCTTTTGATATGTGTCCTTTTGGATAAATCTCTCTTTTTTAGTTCTAGCCAATCATCAATAATAGCATTGATATAGGTTTGTGTTTCATCAACTTTATATTTATCATCCAAAGGGTCGATATTCTCAGCAATAAGTTTTCTATACTCAGCAAATATCTCTCTAGCTCTTTTTAATGATATTTCAGGATATCTACCTATGCCGGTTCTTCTTCTCTTTTTTGTGGTGGGACTTGTGTATAAAATTTCCCATAGTTTACTACCGTTTGGTTTGATAGTGAGTTGCAATCCTCCACCGTCATATAAACAAATAATTTTTTTAGGATTTGATTTTGCTTTTTGCACCTCTTTATAGCTCAGTCTATTTAAAAATCTTTTACTCATAATATATAGCTCCATTTATATTTACTATTCAACTACAATTATAAGAATCAAATAAACATTAATAATATTTAGCTACAAAATTCAAATTTATAATGTCATACGATATGACATTTGATATGACATTTGAACAAAATATTTAGCTAAATTCTATTAGACTTATTTGGACTGATATCTTTATCAAGAGGCGATTTTACGGGGGTTTTCTTGGATTATATCGGATTTAGTCAGATGATGAAGTGGCTCCGGATGCTGGATTCGAACCAGCGACCAAGCGGTTAACAGCCGCCTACTCTACCGCTGAGCTAATCCGGAATATAAAATCTGTTAAAGAGGGCAAAATTATACAAAAAAATATTGTATTTGTCAAGAGTTTTTTGAAAAAAATAGATATTTTTTGACTTATCTTACTACTAATAGATATTAACGATTTTTAGATAGACTATCATCATGAAACAGATCGTGATGGTAGCCATAAACTCAAGATACACCCACACCTCCTTAGCACTTCGCTACCTCTACGCAAATCTAAAAGAGTTGCAAGAAAAGGCGGTGATAGAGGAGTTTGTGATAGGTGAACAGGCTCAAAACTTAGCCTACAAGATACTCTTACACTCACCAAAGATAGTAGCTATCAGCACCTATATATGGAATGTTTTAGATGTGGCAAATCTCATAGAGGTACTCAAAAAGGTCTCACCTAGTACTAAGATCATCCTCGGAGGTCCGGAGGTGAGTCATGAGCCCTATCGTGTGGATCTATCAAAGGCGGATCACTTCATCAAAGGAGAGGGGGAGATCAGCTTTTATGAGAGTTGCAAAGCGCTTCTGGAGGGTAGAGAGTTGCCAAGAATCATCCACTCACCACTGCTAAATCTCAAAGAGATAGAGCTTCCCTACCGATACTTTAGCGATCACGATATAAAGCATAGGTATATCTATGTGGAGGCTTCAAGGGGTTGCCCTTTTGAGTGTGAGTTTTGTCTCTCGGCGATCGATGAGAGGGTGAGGAGTTTTGATATAAATAGACTTCTGGGTGAGTTTGAACTTTTGTGGCAGAGGGGGGCGAGGAATTTTAAGTTTATCGATCGCACATTCAATCTCAATATCAAAGTCGCTACCAAACTGATGGACTTCTTTCTATCAAAAGATGAGCCATATCTGCTTCATTTTGAGGTGATTCCAGATAACTTTCCATCCAAACTTAGATCAAAGATAGCAAAGTTTCCACCCTCAACCCTGCAACTAGAGATCGGTATCCAGAGTCTCAATCCGTTAGTATTAAACAATATCCATAGAAAAATGGATCTTCAAAAAGTAGAGGAAAATATAGCCTTTTTAGAAAATGAGACAAATGCACATATCCACCTTGATCTAATAGTCGGGCTTCCGGGTGAGAGCCTAGAGAGCTTTGCACAAAACCTCGACAAGCTTACATCCATCAGCAAGGCGGAGATACAGATAGGGATACTCAAAAAACTCTCCGGTACGACGCTTGATAGGCATGATGAGCAGTATGGCATGGTCTATAGCGATATACCGCCCTATGAGATACTAAAAAACGATCTCATCTCATTTGAGATGATGCAGAAGATGAAACGCTTTGCAAGATATTGGGATATCGCTTACAATAGCGGCAATTTTCAAAAGAGTGTAGAGCTTATATGGGGTGAGGGGAGCGTGTTTGAGGGATTTTTCGACTTTAGTGAGTGGATATACTCTGCTACCGAATCCACTTGGCAGATCTCTCTAAATCGCTTTAGTGAACTGCTCTTTAACTATTTGGCTTCAAAGGGGCACGATAAGAGAGTCGTGGCTGATACCATCATCGCGGATATTGCAAGAGTTCAGGGGAGAAAGATACCGGGATTTTTGAGAGAGTATGCCTCGTTTATTCCAGATTTGAGACCTAAAAAGGTGACAAAGCACAACAAAAGACAACTACTGAGGGCAAGTAATGAGTAGGGTTATATTTGGTCCGGTAAACTCCCGTAGGTTTGGTTTATCGCTCGGGATAGATCTTAGTCCAAGCAGTAAGAGTTGCAATTTTGACTGCCTCTACTGCGAACTCTCAACCTCAGATCTAACTGACACGATAACGGAGCCGCCGAGTGTGGATGAGGTGGTAGAGAGTGTAAAAGAGGCTCTCAAAAATGAGCCAAATATCGATGTGATAACCGTAACGGCAAACGGTGAACCAACTCTATACCCGCATCTAAAGGAGCTAGTGCAAAAACTCTCACAGATAAAAGGAGATAAAAAGCTTCTCATCCTCTCTAACGCTTCAACTATCTTTGATGAGAGTGTGCAAGAGGCTTTGATGGGTATCGACATCGTCAAACTCTCGCTTGATTGTGCTACAAAGAAGTGTTTTAAAAAGTTAGATCGTCCTCTTAAGGGGATAGAGCTAAGTGATATAATAGATGGAATAAAAAGATTTAGAGAGCGATTTAAGGGTGAGCTAGTGATAGAGGTGCTCGCGGTAAAGGGAGTTAATGATACCTTTGAGGAGATGAGAGAGATCAACTTAGTACTAAATGAGATAGAG
Source organism: Campylobacterales bacterium (assembly GCA_027084135.1). Lineage (GTDB taxonomy): Bacteria > Campylobacterota > Campylobacteria > Campylobacterales > QNZT01 > QNZU01. The sequence goes on from JALWLO010000028.1 coordinate 3,061, forward strand.
CCCCATAGAGTTGATCTAGGAACCATCGATAGACCTCCAGCTTATGCGGTTGAAGGGGTTAGCGAAGAGAGGCTTAGAGAGTTGGCGGAAGCCTTTAGCGGCGTGGCACTCTCTATCGTTACCAAGAAGCCTCCAAGATCAAAGATAGACCTCTCAAAAGAGAGATTTTTGGAGACGATCAAACTGCGACCACAAAGTCAGATGGATGTTGATATGCTTTATAGCGTTAGTACTAAAGCGTTGTTAGAGGAGTTAGTGGGCAAAGGTGAAGTGATAGCCGAAGATAGGGCAGGGGTGAAGTTTTACATATCAAAAGAGAGAAAGGAGAGAAGAAGATGATGGAGTATTATAGTTGGATAAAGGCATTTCATGTGATGAGTGTGATCTCATGGATGGCGATGCTCTTTTATCTGCCAAGACTCTTTATCTATCACATAGAAAATAGAGAGAATGGCAAAGCATTTACCGATATAATAGAGGTGCAGGAGGAGAAGCTCTATAAATATATCGGAGTGCCGGCATTTTGGGCTTCACTTATAAGCGGCTTAGTGATGATATATCTAGCCCCACAACTTTTCAAAAGCGGAGCGTGGCTACATATCAAACTAACTGCTGTACTACTTCTCATAGCCTATCACTTCTCACTTGGAGTGATACGAAAAAGGTTCAAAGCCGGTGAGTGTAAAAAGAGTGGCAAATGGATGAGGTTTTATAACGAAGTGCCGACTATCTTGATGATAGTGATAGTCATTATGGTGGTTATCAAACCGATATGAAGCTAGAGCAAAGAGATATAAACCTCTTTTTAGGGGGTGTCTTTATCGCCTCTATCACTATGATGCTTTTTGATATGGCACCTTTTATCTTTGCGACAGTTCTTTTTGCCTACTTTATCGCTATATTTGCCCTAAATTATAAGAGAAAGAGAGAGAAGCCCAAACTTCAAATCAAACCTACAAAAGAGCAGAAGGCGTTGCAGAAACTAAAAAATAAAAGAGCCAAAGAGGCTCAAAGAAAACATGATCTCTTAAACAATCAATTTGCCTATATCGCCTCTATTTGGGAGTTAACAAAAACCCAAGAAAAAGCGTTTACCCGTTTTATAGAGAAGCGAAGCTACGGAAATATCTACTCAAAACTAAGCTCCTCCCTTCTGCCGCAACTAACCAAGATGATAGAGGAGTGTTTGGAGAGGGATAAAAAGGGGTGCAAACGGGATGTAAACAGAGCAATCAATGAGCTAGTAGCTTTGATAAAGAGTGAGAGCAAAAAAGGTGTAAAAGAGAAAAAAGAGAGCTTTGAGACGATGAGTGATGTGTTTGATCAGTTGATGAGAGAGTTAAAGTAGCTCATCTATCAGGTGTCTCATTAAAAGCTTTGATGGCTTGTGAGTGTTGGGGAATGGCTAACTCTTCAAGTGCTGACTTTCTGCTTAGGTTACGATAGAGCGGGTCACGCTTTTTGAGTTGATCAAAAATTTGCAAAATTTTTCTCGTGAGAGCATAAACCAACGCTTTGTCACTATTTGCGGAGGTCGCTAAGATCATCTTGACGCCGACTGTGATGATATCGCTATTGATATGCTTATCCAACTCTTTTGGAATTTTTGCTTTTGAATAGACATCAGAGCTTCTGATAAGTTGCGTGATCGTTTTGCTTTTGAGGGATTGTAGATGCGTGTCGGTTGTCTCTAGTATCTGATGCAGTGCAGGAGAGTTATCGGTACTGAGCATAAAGAGGATATCTATCTCTTTATTTTTAAGAGCATGGATGCTTTGGTTGAGGTCTAGTACATCACCTTTAGTACTAAGCTTTAAAGCATCTAAAACGGGTTTTGTTACAGAAAGTGACATCTCGCCCAAAAAGGCTATCTTTTTCCCTTTTAACTCCTCCATTTTTGCAATATGTACCGCTTTTTGAGCGATAAGTGTAACTTTAAGTTTATAGAGAGCCATGATAGATCTTAGCTTTTTATCCGCTTGTGTGTAGCCGTTCTGCCCCTTATATGCCGCATAGAGATCTTTGCCGTTGATGAGTACAAAACGATTCTTACTTTGAAGTTCTTTGAGTGCAATTTTGGGATAATTGAATTTTTTGAGAGTTATATTTAAATCTTTTAAATTATGATTAAGTATGTCTCTACTGCTAGATGCGAGATTCTCTTTTGCATTGAGAAGCAACAGAGTGACAATAGATACCAACGCGTAGATGATAAGCCGTTTGATATTGCACCTCTTTCACGAAACTTATCATAATTATACCATAATTTTGAAGTTATGCTGATTTTATGGGGTTAGTTTGAACCGATCTTTCGGTGATTCTAAGTTTTTCCCTGATCGATGTTACCGCTTTTTCGCCATACTTCTTTTCACAAGGGATACTCTCTATATCTCCGGATGTGAGTATGATTTTAAGTGCTTTATCGCCTGAGTCATAGTAAGCACTCTGTATATATGAGTAGTAAAACTCTTTATTCATACCACACTTCGTTTTAACTGCCCATTTTTTATCTCTTCCCTCTCTATCCTTTTTAAACATAAAAAACTTAGGACACTTCGTAGAGATGGTGAGAAACTTGTCACCGATATAGATAAGCGTAACGGTGTAGCTCTGTTTGGTGAAGCTTTTGGGAAGCCTTTTGCACTTCGTGCCGTTTTTAAAGAGTGCGATCGCTTTGGTATCTTCTAGTTTGAGCGCTTTTTGATCCTTTTTTATCAACGCTTTTTCAAAGGCGTCAAACCGTTCTTTTGCAAATGAGGCGTAATATACGACGGAAATAAATGTTAGTACTAAGAGTAGTACGACGATGTAAAAACCTGTCGCCCCAAACATCGGTATAAGGAGTGTTCCAAGGACTATCGAGAAAAATGCAAAACCGCTCCAGTGACAACCGATCCAAAGTTGCATAAAATCCAAAAACTTTATCATGGAAATAGTATAGCATTTTTACATTTTAAGTCTTACTCTGTACAATAGCACAAAGGGTTGTCATGAGATTGATCGTATTTGTGATATTTATCGTTTTAGCGCTTTTTGGCGTCAGTTTTTATAAAAATAGTTTTATCGCCGGTGAACTATCAAAAGAGCTTGATCGTCATAAAGAGATCAGTTATAAAGATATCCATTGTAGGGGATTTTTCAAAAGCGATTGTGAGATCAAAGCGCCGACATTCAAAGGAAAAGCCTTAAGCGATAGTATATGGATAGAGGGGATAGATCCCACTTTTATCCCTAAAGCGGGGGATTACAAGCCGTTACGACTCAGAGTCGAGGCGAAAGGTGTGAGATATTCACTCTGGGAGCTTTTAAAGTCAAATCCTCTTTTAAGAGAGAGTGAGGCTTTTTTTAAAAAGTATGCCAAAAAGTATGATATAGATGCCGATATCGTAGCCCTTACTGACGGGCGGAATGTCAAATCGCTCGATATAGTCGATATGTTGATAAAAGATGAGGCGCTTCCTATTGATCTAAAAGCCAAGATCGATTTTAGAGATAAAAATGGTGGCTTAGTACTAAAACATTTTGAGTCAGACTTCGATCTCTCAAAAAAGAGGGATATTTTAAATGACATCATAGATATCGCTAAAAAAAGCGACGCTTTAGCGCCACAAACGGCAGCGAAACCCAACCGGGAGATTATCGAAGAGATCACCTCTATGATGATACGAAGCAGTTCGGGTATAGAGGCTTTAGATGAGGTGATAAAAGCGCTATTTGATCGCAAGACGAGCAGACTTGTGGTAAAGGTCGATGCAAAGAGTGAGGAGCCGATTGAGAAGTTGCTGCTGCCGCTAGTACTAAGCGGCGGAGCTATGGTTGAGGAGTTTTTTGATATTGAGGTGAGTGCTAGATGATGGATATGGAAGATAAGGTTCTGCTACTGGGTATCTATAAAAAAGAGGAGGAAGAGAGCTTGAAAGATGTGCTGTTGATGTTGGAAAACAGCAATCTTTTTAGCTTGAAAGAGGGAAAAAAGAGGCTCAAAGCGCTCAAAAGTAGCGGTATGATCAAAGATGGAGCACTGACACTTATCGGTATAGAGAAGGCGAAAGAGGTAGAGCAGGAGTTTAAATTATGATCATTATCACTCCGATCTTGATACTTTTAAATCTTTTGATGTTTTTATATACACAGCATAGTTATGAAAAGCACCTTATCTATGGACTCAATACCCTTTTTATCGAAAGGCACTTCTATTGGCAACCGTTGACGACGATGTTTATGCATGCAAATTGGACCCATCTCTTTATGAATATGGCGGTCTTGTTTCAATTTGGGGTACTCCTTGAGAGAGATTTAAACGCACATCTTAAATATCTCCTCATCTATCTTGTGGGAGGGGTTATCACTTCATTGATTAGCTACTACTACATCTCCCATTTCGCTCCCGATACAAATCTCGTCGGAGCGTCAGGAGCGTTGAGTGTGCTGTTTGGGTGGTTTGCCAATAGAATGCCGGATTTAAGAGGCGGTTTGATAGTATCGATCCTATTGATATCGTTTTTGCCGCTGCTACTTGGTATCAATGTAGCGTGGTATGCCCACCTTATCGGTTTTGGGCTTGGATGGTTGGCAGGATATTTTATATAAAAGGAGAGTTATGAGTGAGAGAAGTGTTGAGGAGTTGTTAGAGTTAGCTACCGATCAAGAGGAGTATCGGATAGCCTTTTACCAAAAGCTTTTAGAGAGTGATGTATATGTGCTCGGCGGTAAAGGGGCAAAAGAGGGGGAGGTTGCTGACGGTGAATTATCCCTGATGGAGTGGGAAGATGAGAACGGCTTTAGAGGGATCCCCTTTTTTACGAGGTTGAGTATGCTCCAAGAGGCGGTCGGTGAAAAATATCTCTACTTGGAGATAAATTGTGCCGTCCTATTTGCCTCTATCAAGGGGTTAAATGCGGTGATGAATCCCGGGTTTAGCGATAGCAAATACTTTACAGCCGATGAGATCGAGATGATGCTCACAACCGAGTTTGACGAGTTAAATGCAGATGATGAGGATGATCGACCGGAGTTTTCCGAAGATATCGCGATCAGACCGATCACCAAAAATAGATCCGTTGCGATGCTAAAGACCATCAAAGCCTATCTCATGAAGCACCCGGAGGTTAAAAGAGCCTATGTGGCGGCGATGAATGAGGTGGGAAACGAAGATGAGTCGCATCTGGTGATCGGTATCGAGATGGATGGGGAGCATCAAAAGCTCTTTGAAGATATTATGAAAATAGTACTAAAAAAGGGACCCGATGATGAGATCGTCGATCTCTTTAGGATAGATCCGGCTCAAAAAGAGGGGATGAGTGCCTACTTTATCCATGAGATGAAACCTTTTTATAAAAAGAGAGATTAGCTACCCTCTCTTTACAGATATACCTGCAATCACTATCAGCACTATTCCTATTAGCGTCATAAGATCAGGAAAATTATCACCAAGTAGCCATCCAAAGAGTATAGAAAAGGGTATGATAGTGTAACTCACTATCCCTACGATCGCAGCCTTTGAGGAGCTGTACGCAACGGTCAGTAGCCATTGAGAAGCGGTAGCTGTAATAGCCATAAAGATTAAAAGAACCCAAACTTTTACGCTATTAGGCATCACAAATTCACTAAACAAAAATTCCCATCCATCAGAGTCAACATAGGATGAAACCAAAAAGAGTAGTAACGGTATAACTACTCCTGTCCCCATAAATGAGAGTACGATGACTCTTGAGTCATAGATATCTTTGATCTTGCCGATAGTTGTATAAGCCGCAGCAGCTAGAAACCCGCCAAATAGTCCAAGAAGGTGAGGTAATCCTACCGACATACCAAAGGGCTTAGTTATCAAAACAACACCGATAAAACCGGTTATCAACGCTATGATAGATTTTATACTCATATTTTGCTTTAGTACTAAAAAGGCTAAGATAGAGACAAAAAGGGGTGAAGTTTTATTGAGTGTTACCGCCTCACCAAGTGGTATCTTAACGATAGTATAAAAGAACATAAGCATCGCGAAAAAACCAAACAACCCTCTCCATATAAGAAGTTTGATATTTCCTCCCTTTAGTTTAGGTGGAGTGTGGTAGAGAGTATATAGGATTAGTACTACACCGAAAAGATTTCTAAAAAAGACGATCTCAAGTGCGCTCATATCCTCCCCCAGCATCTTTGCCACCGCACCGTTTAGCGCAGAGAGCATAGAGGAGAAAAATATCGCTACTACACCCCTGTCGAAACGCTTTAGCATCGGATATCTTATAGTCCGAAAGTCAGAAGTAGTCTGCCGTCATGTATATAGATATTTTTGACAAATGCGTTTTGGAGTGAATGGGGGTTAAGTCTATAGATCGGTCTTGAGGCAAATATTTGATCTACTATCGGCTGGAGCGATTGCTGAAGCGGTTTGCTGATAAAGTCGGATAGCTTATAGCCGTTAAACTCCAGCTTCTCTATCTTCGGAGATTTTAGGTAGATCGCTTTGGATTTGGGGTCGAAAAAGGGTCTACCTGAGATATAGAGTGAACCCCTTTGTTGAGGAATGAGCGGGTTTGAAAAGCTGAGCGAAGTTCCTGCTACTATCCTGTCGCTTCCTTGATGAAGCTCCACCTTCGGATCAGCCAGTGTCACCTCTCCCACGCTAAAACGCTCTTTGACGGGGAAGCTCTCTTGAAGATTTGCGTTTATCTTATATGCCGGAACTTCAACCGTTACCCCTTCAGGTGAGATATTTTGGATACAGCCGCTTAAAAGGAGAGATATGAGTACTAAAATAGATAGATATCGTTTCATCGAAATTGCCTTTACAAATTTTGAATGATTATATCCCAATTTGCTTAGTGCTCTCTTGGGTAGAGTAGGGAGAGGTCTTACCTACCCCTCTTTGACGATCTTTTGAATCTCATCGACAACTGTCGGATCCTCGAGAGTCGATGTATCTTGGGTGATAGGCTCACCTTTGGCAATGGATCTTAAAAGCCTTCGCATGATCTTTCCACTTCGTGTCTTTGGAACATCTGGAACAAAGACGATCTCATCACAGAGCGCTATAGCTCCTATCTCTTGCTTTAGTACTGCGTTGATCTCCTCTTTGATAGCCTCTTTATCGTCATTGGCATCTTTGAGTACGATATAGGCAAATATACCTTCACCTTTGATATTGTGCGGCTTACCGACAACCGCACTCACGGCGACTCTATCTATCTTTTTGATAGCGGACTCAATTTCCGCCGTTCCGATTCTATGTCCTGAGACATTGATCACATCATCGGTTCTACCCGTTATGGTGATATATCCCTCTTCATCGACCATCGCTCCGTCACCGGAGAAGTAGACCGGTTTGCCATACTTTTTACAGTCACCGAAGTAGGATTTCTTAAACCTCTCCGGATCTCCCCAAATCGTTCGAATCATACTCGGCCAAGGTTTGGTGATACATAAAAATCCCTTCTCTCCGACCGGTGTTGGACTTCCGTCGCATTCTATCACTTCAGCCATAATACCTGGAAGCGGGAATGTTGCCGAACCCGGCTTGATAGGTGTAGCTCCCGGAAGCGGGCTTATCATGTGTCCACCCGTCTCAGTCTGCCACCATGTATCGACGATAGAAGCTTTTCCTCTACCTACCACCTCATAGTACCACTTCCACGCCGGCGGGTCTATCGGCTCGCCGACCGTTCCGAGCACCCTTACTTTGCTTAAGTCATACTTTTTAGGCTCATCCGCCCCCATTTTATGAAGAAGCCTGATAGCTGTCGGCGCTGTATAAAACTGAGTGATACCGTGTTGTTCTATCATCTTCCAGGCTCTGCCGGCATCAGGGTAGGTTACGACACCCTCAAACATCACCGTCGTCGTACCTGCCGCAAGAGGACCGTAAACGATATAGGTATGCCCCGTTATCCAGCCGATATCAGCCGTACACCAAAAGACATCTCCCTCTCTAAGGTCAAAAACCCACTCCATCGTCATCTGTGCCCAGAGGATATATCCGGCGGTGGAGTGTTGAACGCCTTTGGGTTTACCGGTGCTACCTGATGTATAGAGTAAAAAGAGCGGATCTTCACTATCCATCATCTCTGGTTCACACTTCGTACTAAAGCTCTCTATGAGTTCATTGTAGTTATGGTCACGACCCTCTACCCAGTTGATCTCTTCACGGTTTCTCTGCACGACTAGTACCGCTTCGACGCTATCCACCCCGTCGCTTAACGCCTGATCGACCACAGGCTTCAAGAGATAGGGCTTTCCTTTTCTGTACGCACCGTCAGCGGTGATCACAAGCTTCGCCTCGGCATCGATGATCCTATCTTTTAGCGCCTCGGCACTAAATCCGCCAAAAACGATGGAGTGTATCGCACCTATCCTCGCACAAGCAAGCATCGCATACGCTGCTTCCGGTATCATCGGCATATAGAGAACGACTCTATCACCCTTTTTGATGCCAAACTTCTCTTTGAGTAGATTGGCAAATCGATTGACTCGCTCACTTAGCTCTTTATAGCTGATATGCTCTACATCACCTCTATCTCCCTCAAACAGGATAGCCGTTTGATCGCCCCGTTTCTCAAGGTGTCTGTCGATACATTGATTGGAGACATTGAGCTTACCGTCCGTAAACCACTTATAAAAGGGTGCGTTACTCTCATCTAAAACTTTACTGTAAGGTTTATACCACTCTATCTTCTCATCGGCAAACTTTTTCCAATACCCCTCATAATCACGCTTCGCTTCATCCATAAGTTGATGGTACTGCTCCATCGAGTTGATCCTGGCATCTTTGGCAAACTCCGGATTTGGGTAGTATATCTCTTTTTGCATTTTCCTCTCCTATTAGTTTTGATTATAAAATTGTATCATAGAAAGAGGGAGTTTTTTTTGAAAGTTTGCTTAATTTTAGACAAATAAGACAAAAATGGGGTGATTTTACCCATTTAAACCCAAATTTTTCATTAAAAAGTGTATCAGATGCGTTGATGCACAATTTGGGTTAAAACTTCTCAAACTCCTCTTCAGCCTTTTGCTCCTCTAGCCTCTCAAGAGCCTCTTTGCTCATAAAAAGCTCTTTCATCTTTTGGACAAAGTGGGTTCTATCGGGAAGTTTGGTGAAGTAGGCATAAGTACCGTATATCACCAATATTATTGTAATTGTAACGATGATTTTTTGTGCGGTGGTAAATTTTTGTACCGGCTCTTTGATCTGTATCTCGCACACTCCACCGGGGCAATATTTAGCCTGAGTCTTGCTGAAAAGATTAAAGAGTTTACAGCCGAGACAGATGGAGAATGCCGACTCAAAAAAGAGTAAAAACATACAAATCAAACAGACAAAGACCTTCATCGGATTTGGCTCAAAGTTGATCACCAGATAGTAAAACATCGGGATCGCTATGATAGCTCCTATCGCCCATGCAAATCGCTTCTGTGTAGCGCCGACATATTCCGGTTTTTGGTTTCTGACAAAGAGTCTGCCGAGCAAAAGCGATGGAGAGTATCTAGGCTGTATCACACGGATAATAAAGTCGATCATAAAAAAGGTGACAAAATATTCTGAAAATCTTGCGGTTCCAAGCATCACACCGTTAGTGAGTCCGATAAATGCTCCGACAAAGAGTATCCCTGCCGCTGCTCTTGCTTCTCTTTCATTGAGTACTCTTACCTCATAACCGGGTACCTTTTCGCCGTACGCAAAAAACTCCTTTAGCTTTTCACTCATCTATTTCCTTAATATGGGTGTTTTATCCTGAGATGATAGCAAATGAGTTGTTAAATTTTAACCCAGATTTTTGCTTTAGAGGTGCTCTTTCATAAGATTATCTAAGAGTAGCGCACTTTTATCGTTATTTCGTTACAATCTCTCTATGCATTTTATACAACACAGCGACACACTCGGAAGCATCAAAACAGTTGGTCTTATCTTCAGACCGAACTCCCATCACTTAAAAAACTATTATGCAGTTATAAAAGATGCTTTTAACAAACATGGAGCGGAGGTTTTGGTCGATGAAAAGAGTGCCAAAAACCTCCAACTTGATAGCGGAATCTCCAAAGAGAGGCTCTTTGAGGAGAGTGATCTTCTCGTTTCGGTAGGCGGTGACGGCACACTACTCTCTCTTAGTCGCGCAAGCTATGACTTCAATAAACCCATACTTGGTATCAACGCAGGGAAACTCGGCTTTTTGACCGATATCCAGTATGATGAGATCGCGCAGTTTATCGATAAGATCTATAGTGGTGAGTATCGGATAGATCAAAGAATGGTACTTGAGGTCGATCTCCACTCCAAAGTGGGAGTCAAGAGGTTGATAGCAGTCAATGATGTGGTACTCTCTAGACCCTCGATCGAGGGGATGATCACCGTGGATGCCTATGCTACCTCGGAGATAACCGGGATGGAGAATAAACACCTCAATAGCTATCGAGGAGACGGACTGATCATCTCTACTCCGACAGGCTCTACCGCCTATAACCTCTCAGCCGGAGGACCTATCCTCTTTCCTCTCACGGAGGCACTGATACTCACGCCGATCTGTCCTCACTCTCTCACGGAGAGACCGATCGTCTTGCCTGCAGATTTTGAGATGAGTTTTACGAGCGAAGATGAGACGATCGTCGTTGTGGACGGGCAGGATATCTATAATTTGAAATTTTTTGATAAAATTACCATCAAGATAGCAAACAAAAGGATAAGAATGGTGCATAGAGTGGAGAGAAACTATTTTGATATCTTGAAACAGAAATTGCACTGGGGTAGTCTATAGTGATAGAGAGGCTATATCTTCAAAACTGCCTCAGCTTCGATGAGGTGGAGTTAAATCTTGATGGAAATCTCATCATCTTCAGCGGTCCAAGCGGAGCGGGTAAATCGATACTGATGGAGGCGCTTCTCGCACTCTTTGGCTTAAAAGAGAGTGAAGCTAAGCTCATAGAAGCTAGCATAGAGGGAAAGTTAGGTTTAGATGAGATAGGGATCGATGAGGATGAGCCCAATATCTTTAAGCTCGTAAAACAGAAAAGCAGTAGATACTTCATCAACCATCAACAAATCTCCAAAAAGAGCCTAAAAAACTTCTCCGCCAAGTTTGTCAACTATCTCACACTCAAAGATGTGAGCGAGTTTGAAAACGAAAATCTCCTGCAAAGTATCGATGAGATCGGCAAGCAGCTAGATCGCTCCTATAAAGGGCTGTTGGAGGAGTTTAGAGAGGGGTTTGAAGAACTCCAAAACAAAAAGCGAAGACTCTCTCAACTCCAAGAGGAGCAGAGCAAGATAGAGGAGCTCAAAGAGTTTGCCAAGTTTGAGATCCAAAAGATAGAGGAGATAGATCCAAAAGTCGATGAGTATGAAGAGCTCTTGAGCAAAAAGAGGCAGTTAAGCAAAAAGGAGAAAATAGAGGAGGCGATAAGTGAGGCTTCGCAAATCTTTGCGTATGAGCATAAGGTAAGTGAAGCGTTGTCGCTTTTGGATGAGCAGTGTGAGATCTTTGATGAGGCGATGAATGAGCTCAAGGTGATCTTTGAGAGTGCCGGTGAGAGGCTTGAGGAGCTAAGCGACATAAATATCGAAGCGCTTTTAGATAGACTTGACAGCCTATCCTCTCTCAAAAATAGACACGGCTCCATAGAGGCGGCTTTAGAGTATCTGCAAAAAAAGCGAGAGGAGTTGGAGGGGTATGAAAATATCGCGTTTGAGCTTGAGCATCTCGAAGATGAGATAGAGTCGTTAAGTCAGCGCGTACAAAATGTGGCAGAGGAGATCTCAAAGAGAAGGACAAAAACGCTAAAAGCCTTTAGTACTAAGATGGAGAGCTATCTCAATCTGCTCTATCTTGAAGGGTTGAAGATAGCGTTAAGTCAGGATGAACTCTACCATTTGGGGATAGATAGAGTGAGTGTAGAGCTAAGCGGCACACCTATCGAAAAGGTAAGTTCGGGTGAGTTAAATCGTATAAGACTCTCCTTTTTAGCCGCATATAGTAGCTTTGTGCAGGGGAGTAGAGGTGTGTTGATCGTCGATGAGATCGATGCCAATCTTAGCGGAAAAGAGTCGATGAGTATCGCTAAAGTTTTGGAGGATCTGGCACAAAGTTATCAAATCTTTGCGATAAGCCATCAGCCTCAACTCTCATCCAAAGCCCATAGCCACTATCTCGTCTATAAAGAGGAGGGCAAAAGCAGAGTCAAGCTTCTTAGCAAAGAGGAGAGAGTCGATGAGTTGGCAAGGATGATCAGCGGAGATAATATCAGCGAAAAAGCTGTCGAGTTTGCAAAAAGTTTATTAAACTAAGATATAATATTCCCCACATCAAATAAAGGAGGTTAAAGATGGCAAAAGTGGTTAAAGTGATCGAAGTGATGTCTCAGTCGGAGAAGAGTTGGGAAGATGCGGCGCAAAACGCTATCGAAGAGGCATCCAAATCTGTGAGAAATATCAAATCCATCTGGATAAAAGAGAAGAGTGCGAAGGTGGTTGATAACAAAATCTCTAAGTATAGAATAACTGCTAAGATCTCATTTGTTATAGACAATGACTAAATGAAGATACTCTTTCTCTATACGAAGATAGACAACACCCTAAGAAATAGGGTAACACTCCTTAGAGAGCATGGAGCCGAGGTTCATATGCTCTCTCTGCTGGAGTGCAAGCTTCACCTAGAGGATGAGACGAAGATCATCGATATTGAGAGCCCGTTTGAGAAGTTTGAAGAGAGGGGCGGAAAACTAAGAGTGATCAATAGAGTCTATAAACGGAAGAGGCTACTGCAACAGTTAGCCGACTATGATCTTATCGATATCTATAAGTGTGAAAGGAGTTCGCTCTTTTTAAGGGGTGAGATTGCCCAAAAGTGTGCGGTATATTTTCTAACGCCCTCAGATGAGGAGTTTAGTACTAACTTTATCACAAACTATCTTTATCAAGCTCTATTAAATGATGCTAAATTTATCCTATCAAATACGTTAAGCGGAGTCGAGCAGATTCCAAGCAAGTATCGACAAAAGGTTAGAGTGGTTTTTGATCCGATTACGATCTTTGAGGAGATCGACAAAATATCGGAAGAGAAGCTCTTTAAAGCGGCATACGCTATGGGGATAGATTTTGATAAAGATATCGTTTACTGCGATATGAGCGGAACGCTCGAGAAACAGCTATCGCTGATAGGTGAGTTAAATACCCTTCCTGATGAGAAGAAGCGGGGAGCGATATTTATCTTCCACCTCTCAAACCACGATCTTCACGCAAGAACCGCTATCAAAGAGACGCTAGATCAATCAAAGCTCAACTTTATGCTCATCGATAGCGTTATCAACGAGGCGCAAAAAGCGCTACTCTTTAAGCTCTCAAATATCTCTATCATTTTGAGTGACGGCATAAATAGAGCACTCCCGATATCACTTTATGCAAAGAGTATGGTCTATCTCTATGGGAGTGTCGATTTGGATGATATTTATAAGAGAGAGAAGTTCTTTTATGAGGATTTTAGTCGATTTGTCGAGTTGGAGAGTGATGAAAACCCTATATTGGAGGATCTCCTTGAGACAAATCGCCAAAAAGCGTATGAACTCTTCTCCCCTGAAGCATCTATCGAAAAATATATAGAGGTGATTAAAGAGATATGATTGTTGATACCCATTGCCATTTAAACGATAGGCGATTTGAGGATGATTTGGAGTTAGTACTAGAGAGATCCAAGGAGGCGGGAGTGGTAGGGTATATCATCCCGGGTGCGGATCCTAGAGAGTTGGAGAGGGCAGTCCAGATCTCTGAAGCGCATAAGGAGATATTTTTTGCGGTGGGGGTTCACCCCTATGATCTGGAGTTTTATGATAGAGCCTTTTTAGAGAAGTATATTACTCATCCAAAGTGCGTAGCTGTGGGAGAGTGCGGGCTTGATTACTTTAGACTTCCAAAAGATGAGAGTGCGAAGCGTGAGAATAAAGAGCGGCAAAAGGAGATCTTTATCTCTCAAATAGAGTTGGCGATCGCCTATAAAAAACCGCTTATCGTCCACATCAGAGAGGCGTCTCACGATTCGTTGGAGATACTCAAAACGTATGCCGCGGGAAAGGTTAGCGGTGTGCTACACTGCTACAACGCCTCACCAATCCTTTTGGAGTTGGCTGAAGATGACTTCTACTACGGCATAGGCGGGGTTGTTACCTTTAAAAATGCAAAAAAGCTGGTCGAGATTTTGCCCAAGATACCAAAAGATAAACTCCTCATAGAGACGGATGCCCCCTATCTCACCCCACATCCCCATCGAGGAGAGAGAAATGACTCCTCCTATACCCCGTTAGTACTAGCGAAGATGGCGGAAATCTTGGATGAGGATGAAAAAAGCTTAGAAAATATTATATTTGAAAATACAAATAGATTATTTAAGGATAATTTTATAAAATTCCTATAAAATAGTAGTGCTAAGTGAAAATGCCCCAATTTTGGGATTGACAAAGGCTGTTGTATCAATATTTATAGATCAGTACTAAGTATCATATTCATCCTTTATACATCGATGTTGTTCGCGTTTGATTATGACCATGTAGCAAAAAACTTTCACAAATCTGATGAACTCTTGGTGCTTAAGAGTTTCGATATCAATGAGACATTTTTGGAAAATCCAGCCTACATCCAATCAAAAAACTCCATCAATCGCCTCAAACTGCACTACTTTAGAAAAAGCATCATTGAGGGTGGCGTAGTCTTCAATACCCTCAAAGGTATCGTCCAAAAATCCAAAGTACCTGATAGCTTTTTATATATGGCGATGATCGAGTCAAAGTTTTTGATTAGCGCCAAATCGCACAAAAAAGCGGTGGGACTTTGGCAGATACTTCCCAAAACGGCAAAACTTCTAAATCTAAAGATAAACAAGAGTGTAGATGAGCGGCTAGACCCCGTTAAGTCGACCAAAGCGGCTCTAAAATATTTAACCTACTTGCATAAAAGGTTTCATAAGTGGTACTTGGCGGCGATGGCATACAACTGCGGTGAGAGCCGTTTAGCAAGTGCCATTAAAAAAGCGGGATCAGATGATATCGATACCCTTATGGATCCAAACTGCAACTATATACCCAAAGAGACCAAAGCCTATATACTTAGACTCTTAAATGCCGCGCTTATCGCTCGTACTAAGCCGATTAAAGAGGTGATTGCAAAAGCTAAACAAGAGAAGCAGTTAAAAAAGGTAAATATTGTCCACAATACTACTCTAAAGAGATTGGCTAAACGACTTAAAGTCTCCTATAAAACGATTTTGAATTATAACCAACACATCAAAAGCAGATCCATTTTGTCTCAAAAAGGGGTGCTTAGTATCTATATACCTAAAAACTACAAAAGCGGTGACGATCTCAAAAATAGAAAAAAGATCAGGTATAAGATAAAAGAGGGAGATACGCTTCTAAAAATAGCTAAAAAATTTAATATTTCTATCAAAACCCTTAGAAAATTAAATAAAGGTTTAACAATCATCCTACCTGTCGGCAAAGTAATAACGGTGATCGACAACCGTATCAAAGCGCAAAATAAGACTCTCAAAACTGCAAGCAAAAAGTAAGCAAAAAAGAACTAATATTGCATAAGGATTATCTCCAACTTAAGGATATACTGGTGAAAAATTTTAATTTTTTTGCTTTATCGGTTTTACTATTTTTAAGCGGTTGTAGCGGTAAGTGGAACCCTTTTATACCCCCTTCAAGTGTCAGTTGTGAAGATTACGATTCACTTCCTCCGCAAGAGCCGATCAGAAGCAAAGGGATGTATCGCGCAACGATGAAACCCTATACCGTAAGGGGTGTGACCTATTATCCTATCATTCCAAAAATTGGGCAAAAGTTTAGAGGGGTAGCCAGTTGGTACGGTCCCAACTTTCACGGCGGCAAAACTTCAAACGGCGAGTACTATGACATGACCTCCCTCACCGCCGCGCATAAAACATTGCCGATGAATACGCTTGTAAGAGTGACAAATCTCAAAACCGGAGCCAGTACTATCGTTCGAATCAATGATCGAGGACCCTTTGTAGAGGGAAGGATCATAGATCTCTCCTATCAAGCCGCTCAAGAGCTTGGGATGCTAGATTCAGGTGTAGCAAATGTAGAGTTGGAGGTGATAGATGTCGATGATGCGCTCTTGCAACATCACCCGTCGCATAAAGTTGCACAAAGCGCTACTACTAACAAGGAGAGTGTCCGCTACGGCGTAAGCAAAGAGCTCTATGATGAGTATGGCAATGTCATCCCCGATACCCCTGAAGGACCGACTTTTAAACCGAAACTCTCGATGGAGGATCTAGAGAGAGCAAAATATATCCAAAGGCAAAAGAGAAAGCCTAGTACTACACATACGAAAGCTAGCGATACCGCTCACGGATATAAGGTGCAGGTTCTCTCCACGAACAATAGGGAAAAGGCAAAAGCTTTCGTTAAAAAATATGCTACAATAGACGATAAATATCATGCACTGCTCAAAACAAAAGATTTTTGGGGCAAGAAATTTTATCGCGTTTTGATCGGCAATTTTAAAGATACCAAGAGTGCGAAAAATTTTATCCAAAGCAAGGGTCTTAGCGGAGCATTTATCGTAAAGGATTGAGATGGCATCAAAAAAAAGAGAAACCAAAGAGACGAGCATCGAAGCGAAACTTGATATAAGAGGTAGCGGAAAAAACAGTATCACTACCGGGATAGGTTTTTTTGACCATATGCTTGAATCATTTTCTAAACATGCGCTTATAGATCTCGAAGTCGTTTGCAAAGGCGATTTGGAAGTGGATGGACACCATACGGTCGAGGATGTTGGTATCGTTATCGGTGAGCTTCTCAGAGAGGAGATCTATCCGATCGAGAGAGTTGAGCGATTTGGAGAGGCGACGGTGGTGATGGATGAGGCGAGTGTAACTTGCGCTATGGATCTCAGTAACAGACCCTTTTTATACTTCGATGTAGATGTGGACGGAATGGTAGGGGAGTTTGATAGCCAGCTTCTTGAAGAGTTTTTTAGAGCTTTAGTACTAAAGAGCGGTATAACAGCCCACATCATCTGCAATCGCGGGAAAAATAGACACCATATCATAGAGGCGACATTTAAGTCCTTTGCGGTAGCTCTTAGGCGAGCGCTAAAGCCGAATGATGCCGTAGGAGTTCCTAGTACTAAAGGTGTTTTGTGATCGATCTTTTAGTACTAGATGTTGACGGATGCTTGACTGACGGCAAGATCACCTATACCCAAAACGGAGATGAGATCAAAAGCTTCGATGTCAAGGACGGTTTGGCGATAGTTTGTTGGCAACGGATGGACAAGGAGGTAGCCATCATCACCGGTCGAGAGTCAAAGATCGTCCAAAAGAGAGCGGGGGAGCTTGGTATCAAGCACCTCTATCAGGGTGTCAAGGATAAAAGAGAGCGGTTGATAGCGCTTGCAAGCTCTTTGCAAATCCCGCTGGAGCGTGTGGCGGCTATCGGCGATGATTTGAATGACTATCGGATGCTAAAGAGTTGTGGACTCTCATTTGCACCCCAAAACGGGCATGACTATATCAAGCGTAGCGTAGATGTGGTACTTGGTAGAGTAGGCGGGGATGCGGCGGTAAGAGAGATGATAGAGATGATCATTAAAAAAGAGGGAAGATATGAGGAGTTTTTGGAGCTATGGGTATAAAGATATTTTCTATCATCTTGATACTCTTTGCGGCGGAACTTCTCTATCTGGCTACCAAAGAGCCTAAAAAGATAGCCATCTCCGAGGAGGATATCAACTATACCGATATAGAGTTTCAAAGATTAAATGCTTTTCGCATCCAAAAAGAGGGCATACACGATAGCCTAAGCGCGTCAAGAGCGCTCAAATACAAAAACTATAGCAAGCTTTACGATATCAACGCCGTTATCAAAAAAGATGATCTCACACACAAAATCACCTCAAAAACCGCTATCTATACGATAGGCAAAGTGACATTTTCACCGAAAGTAGAGTATGAAAACAACAACTCCATAGCCATTCGGACAGATCAGTTAAGCTACCTTATCGACGCTAAAGTAGCCGACAGCCCTAAACCGTTTACTCTGACGGGAAACAACTTCATCGTTGACGGCGACAGTTTCCGTTATGATATAAAAAATGGTAAACTAAATGCCACAAATATCAGATATAGACAAGAGGTAGAGCGGTGAAGAGGATTTGGGCAGTAGCGTTAGTACTAACGGTAAGTTTTTTGTATGCCGAGAAGCTTGAGGTAACGGCACAGAGACTCGATGCGGATGAAAAGAGACATCTATCCACCTTGAGCGGAAATGTTGTCATCAAAAAGGGTGAGGATAAGATAGAGTGCGAAAAGCTAGTGATAAAATTCGATATGAAAAACAAGCCTATCTTCTACACGACAAAGGGTGGTGTGAAGTTTGAGATCCATACTAAAAAAGAGCACTTTAAAGGAAAAGCCAAAGAGCTTACCTATGATCCGATCAAACGACTCTATACGATGAGGGGTTCTGTTTATATCAAAGAGCTTAAAAGTGACCAAGAGTTGAGTGGTGAGGTGATCACGATCGATAGAGATAACGGCAAAGCCTCTATCAGCGGAACCGACACCAAACCTGTAAAACTGATCTTTGATGTGCAAGAGTAGCCATGCTTAGACTCATAGAGGCTTCATTTATCACTTCTGCGGCAAATATCTCTCAAGCATTGCCGAGTGATATGAGTGAAGTGGCGATTATGGGGAGGAGCAATGTCGGTAAAAGTAGCTTTATCAACTCCCTCACAAATAGAAAAAATCTTGCCAAAAGCTCCTCCACACCGGGAAAAACGAGATTGATAAACTTTTTTGACATCACCTATCTCTGCGATGAAGAGCGCTTCAAAGCGAGGCTTGTCGATCTGCCAGGCTTTGGCTACGCAAAAGTCTCAAAGAGTGAAAAAGAGGCGTGGCAGAGGAGCTTGAGTGAGTTTATCACCAAGCGAAGCTCTATCAGACTCTTTATCCACCTCATAGATGCGAGACACCCCGATATGCCGATCGATCAAGATGTGAGAGAGTATCTTCGAAGTATCAAGCAGGGGGATCAAGAGATATTGGAGATCTATACCAAGAGCGATAAACTTAAGCAAAAAGAGATGACAAAGCTAAAGAGAGAGCATCCCGGGGCGATTACCATATCAAATCTCAAAAAGAGGGGCATAGATGAGGCAAATCGCAAAATCTTTTCGCTTCTTTTTGGAAAGGAGTGTGGATGATCGAGTACAAAAAGGCAAAACTCAGCGATGTTGCCAAGATGCAGAAACTTGTCCTTCCTGAGGTGACAAACGGTATCATCCTCTATCGAAGCGACGACGAGATAGCAACCAATATCCGCTCATATACGCTTGCTTATGAAGGTGAGAGATTGGTCGGTTTCGTGGCGTTGCATATACACGCCCCGACTTTGGCAGAAGTGAGAAGTTTGGTAGTAGATAGTGCGTATCGCGGAAAAGGTGTCGGATCCAATCTGGTCAAAGAGAGTATCAAAGAAGCCAAAGCGCTTGAGATAAAAGATCTCTTTACACTCACCTATCAAAAGGAGTTTTTTGAGAGGCTGGGATTTAGGGAGATCGCCAAAGAGGATCTTCCCCAACACAAGATCTGGGCGGACTGTATCAAATGCAAACACTTTCCTATATGCGACGAAGTAGCGCTTATCATAAACCTTTAGCTCCCTATTTGATCTTTATCGGGGCGATCATCTATGAGTCTATATCGACTTTTAACATCTATTTTACCCCACTTTTGGGAGTGGCGTTTTATCTGATCTTGGAGTACCTGAAAGATAGTACGAAGCGGATTCATATCGCTCTGTTGGTAATATACTCGATCTATGCCGAGATAGATAGAGGACTCTTTCCGCTTAGCTTTTTGATCTATGTCGCGATCTTTTATCTCTTGATATATAGCTATTTTGAGCAGTTGGTACTCTGTCAAGTGTGTAGGATTGTAGTAGCTATTGCGATCTTCTATATCGGATATATCATTTTAAATATCTTTTTGGACTATCTATTTAATATCTCATTGCCGATACTTGATATGAGATATTTGATTTACGCTTTGAGCGATATCGTTGTGATAGTGGTATTTCTATGAAGAGACGCGTCAAACTTATCGCTATCTTTTTTTTGATTGTTATTGTTGTGCTAGTCTCTAGACTCTACTTTTTAGCGATCAAGTCAAATACCTACTATGATAGATTGGCGCTTAACAATATCATCAAAAAAGAGTATTATAGTGCTACAAGAGGGGAGATCATAGATAGAAACGGCATAAAGATGGCGATCAATAGGCTGGGATTTTCTATCTATCTCAATCCCCATCTCAAAGAGCAGAAGTTAGGTAAGCTCTTAAGTATCATCACAAAAGAGATCCCGTCACTAAAGCGAGAGAAGTTAAAAAAGATCTACACCAATCAAAACAGCCCCTACAATCACAAAGCGATCAAAATTGTCAACTTTATCGCTTATGATGATCTCATCTCAAAGCTCGTACTTCTTCAAGAGAGTCGAGATATCATCATCAAACCGACTACTAAGCGCTTCTATCCGCAGGGTGAGACAATGGCTCACATCATCGGCTATATCGCAAAGGCAAACCGGAAGGAGCTCAATAGCTCAAAAGTGACAAGACTTACCAAAATGGTCGGCAAAAGCGGCATCGAGAGATACTACAACAGCGCTTTGGAGGGGAGTTTGGGAGAGCGGTATATCAAAGTAACCGCACTCAACAAACCGATCAAGATACTTAGTGATATCAAGCCCAAAAGCTACAACTTGACACTAACGGTAGATACCAAACTCCAAAGCTACCTCTCCTCGCTCTTTGAGGATAAGAGCGGCGCGATAGTGGTGATGGATGTAAAAGACGGCTCTATACTGGCTGCGGGAAGCTATCCCGAATATGACAATAATGAGTTTATAGAGGGGATCAGTAACGAGGAGTGGCAAAAGATGATCAAAGATCTCAACCACCCCTTTACAAATAAATTTATCCATGGACTCTACCCTCCAGGTTCTGCTACAAAACCGCTAGTACTGCTAAGCTTTCTCCGCTCAGGATTGCTTAGCAAAGATGAGAAGCTACTTTGTGAGGGGAGTATCAAAGTCGGAAAGAGAAAGTTTCGCTGCTGGAACAAGTATGGACACGGCGAAGTGGACGGCAAGAGAGCGATCAAAGAGAGCTGTGATGTCTATTTCTACAAAGGAGGGCTTAGAGTCGGTATCGATAAGATCTCTACCGATCTATTTCGTTACGGTTTTGGCGAGAAGTGCGGGATAGATATGCCAAATGAGTTCATCGGCACTGTGCCAAACAGAAACTGGAAGATAGAGAAGTTTGGAGAGAGTTGGCATAAAGGTGAAACGCTAAATACCGTCATCGGACAGGGAAACTTTTTGGCTACACCGCTTCAGATAGCAACCGCTACCGCACTCATCGCTACCGGCAAAAAACCGATTCCCCACTTTTTAAAGGCAGTAGATGATCAAAACATCAGCTTTGGGAGTGAGTTAGTACTAGAGAAAGATGAGTTAAACTATCTACCGTATATCAGAGAGGGTATGTATACAGTTTGCAATGAACCCCACGGAACAGCCTATAAATATATGGATACCAACTTAACCGTAGCCGGTAAAACAGGAACTAGCCAAGTCGTCGGTATTCCGCAGGATGAATTGGAAAGGATGAGTGAAGATGACCTAAAATACTACAAAAAGTCTCATGCATGGTTTACCACCTATGCCCCATACGAAGATCCTAAATATGTCGTAACAGTCATCATCGAACATGGAGGACACGGAGGAAAAGCTGCAGGAAAACTCGTTTCACAAGTCTATAATAAACTTGTGGAGCTTGGGTATATCGATAAAGGCTATCTCAAAACTGTTTTTCAAAAATAGTTAGTACTAAAGGGCACCTCTAAAAACCCTAGACGCTCATAATGGGCTTTGCAGATGTAAGATTTTGCAAGAGGCTTTCAAGTCCTAGCCATAGCTAAGATGAAGGAAGCATCTTGTGAAAGATTGCGTCTGCAAAGCCCACCCTGTGGACATTACTAGCTTTGTCCTATACTGCGTTACACTTTTTCGACTTAGCTACGGCTAGGTCTGTAAAGTGTGCCTTGTCTAGAACAAAGCTAGTAATGTTATGAGTATCTA
>JALWLO010000029.1 GCA_027084135.1 Campylobacterales bacterium
TTATTCAGAGAGTTCAATATGGTATACTAACCAAAAAAAAGAAAGGATAGGGAATGTTTGGGGGATATGACGACGATATATTTGGCGGTACGCCGAGAAGTAAATATTTTGATGTGATATTTAACGCAAATAGAAATCTTGTGGAAGAGGCGCTAAGTAGCAATCTAAAGAGAATAGCTGTTTTAGAGAAACTCTTAGAAGAGAGACTCGGTGATGATGAGGATATAGAGAGCTTGGTGCAAAACTATTTGATTCAACATATGGATGAAGTTGAACATATGCTCAATGATGCATATATTAACGGTATGGGAGATATATTGACACAAAATGAGTAGATTTTTTTGGGTACTCATTGCACCTTTGCTGCTTTGGTCGTTTCAATTTGATGATACTAAATCTTATAGTCTTAAAAAGGATCAAGTAGCGAAGATCTCCGTTACAAAGCGATCAAATAGAGATAGACAGCAGCTACTTTTTCGCTGGACTCTATATAGTGATAAGCGCTTAGTACTACTTGTGAAGTATGATAACTTTCCTACCCAGTACCTCCTGCAACGAGACTATAAGCGAAATAGTATTAGAATATATCTAAGAGATGACTATCAACATAGTTACAAAAGGGCATATTTAGTACTAAGATTTGCTGATTTCGATGAGAAAAAAGAAGAGGCGAAGATAGAAGCCTTTGTATATGATCCCGATAAAGTGTTAGAGGTCAAGTTTGAGTAGAGTAGGACTAAGGGTGTAGATGGTAGAGAGAGTTGATGCATTGATGAGAAGTTATGTGGAGGAGTTGGGTGATTCGACTGCCCTTACCCTCTTTGATAGACTTCCTCATGGAAAGAGACTGAGAGCAAAGTTAGTACTAAAGATTGCGAGAGAGAGCAAAGAGGCTTTAAAGTTAGCCTCGATCATAGAGTTGATACATGCGGCGAGTCTGCTTCATGACGATGTGATCGACGATGCGATGAGTAGGCGAGGTGTTGATTCGATCAATGCGATCTATGGAAACAAATCTGCCATTATGCTGGGAGATATCCTCTACTCAAAAGCTTTTTTTGAGCTTACGACTCTATCTGATGAGATCGCAAAAACCATCTCAAATGCCGTTACCATGCTCTCCATCGGTGAACTTCTTGATGTAGAGCTTTCTAAAGAGTTTAATCCCGACCCCCGCCTCTATATGGATATGATCTACAAAAAGACGGCGGTATTGATAGAAGCCTCGGCAAAGAGTGCGGCACTTTTAAGCTCTAAAGATAGCGAGGCGTTTGCACTCTATGGGAAAAACCTCGGCATAGCGTTTCAGATCGTTGATGATATCCTCGATATCACTTCTGACACTAAAACACTCGGTAAACCTGCACTTAATGATTTCAAAGAGGGAAAGAGTACGCTACCCTATATCTATCTCTATGAGTGGCTTGATAGCAGTGGAAAGAGCCAACTACTAAATCTTTATAAAAAAGCACTAAACGAGGATGAAAGGCGTTGGTTGTTAGAGAAGATGAGAGAGAGCGCAGCGATAGAGAGGGCGATTCAAAAAGCCAAAGCGCTTGGAAATGAAGCGATCAACGCAGTTGACGACCCATCTCTAAAATCTATCATCTCCGATATGATAGATAGGGAGTTTTGATGCACTACTATACGATAAGTTTTACCCATAAAAATACCTCTATCGAAGATAGAGAGAAGTTGGCATTTAACTCTGAAGAAGAGCTTATAAAGGCGTATGAGTTTTTAAAATCTCTTAAAAATTTCAATGAAGCGATTATCATCTCAACCTGTAATCGTGTGGAGGTGATGTTGAGTCTTAAAAATTTAAACGGTATCGAAGAGAGTATTTTTAACTATCTGAGCGACTATTCCGGAATAGCTAGTACTAAGCTTCAAAATTTTGCTAAAATTTATAAAGATGAAGATGCGGTGAAACATATCTTTCGAGTAGTCTCGTCGCTTGATAGCTTGGTTGTGGGTGAGACGCAGATCGTAGGGCAGGTGAAAGAGGCTTTTAAATTTTCGTACGATAACGGTTACAGCGGTCAAAAGATGGCAAGAGTGATGCACCACGCCTTTAGGTGTGCCGCCGCTGTGAGAAATGAGACCGATATCTCCAAAAATCCTATCTCGGTTGCAAGTGTAGCGGTCAATAAAGCAAAAGAGGTTTTGGGAGGAGATCTGGGTGGATATAGTGCGGTGATAGTCGGTGCCGGAGATATGGGTACGCTTGCCGCCAAACATTTGGCGAAAAACGGGGTTAATATTATCTTTGTCAATAGAGATATAGAGAAGGCTTATAGGGTAGCAGATGCGATCGAGGGTGTCAATGTGACGGTAGAGCCCTTTAGTGAGTTAAAGACGGTCATCAACAGTTATCGACTCCTCTTTAGTGCGACCAGCGCGCCGGATCTGATCATCACCAAAGAGATGGTCAAAAAGACCACTTTCCACAGACACTGGTTTGATTTGGCTGTTCCGAGAGATATAGAGGATTGCAGTTGCGATAATATAGAGATCTATGCGGTGGATGACCTCCAAGAGATCATGAATAGAAACTTAGAGCATCGAGAGGCAAATGCCAAAATCGCACAGAAGATTATCGAGAGATTTAGTGACGACTTTTTTAACTGGCTTCAGACGCTCTCAATCGGACCGTTGATCAAAGAGATACGAGATCTGGCAAAAGAGAGTTGCGAGAGAGAGCTTCAAAAAGCGATCTCTAAAGGTTATGTCGATAAAAGTGATAAAGAGAGTTTGATGAAACTTTTGCATCAAGCTTTTAACAGTTTTTTGCATGAGCCGACAATGAGACTCAAAAATGTCTCTGAGATGCCCCAATCTGACACAATCGTCCAATCGATCCAATACTTTTTCGGATTGAATGAGCAGCAGAGAAAGGCGTTAGATGTCTATAAATGCGATTATCAGATAGAGAAAGATCTAAAAGCAAAGGATAAGAGGTGAGATTTTCAAAACTATTTGCCCCGACTACCAAAGAGGCTCCGAAGGATGCCGTACTTCCAAGCCATATCTATCTCGTTAGAGGCGCTTTTATCGCACAAATCGGAAGCGGTATCTATAACTTTTTGCCGCTTGGAAATATCGTTTTACAAAAGATTAGAGCTATCGTTAAAGAGGAGCTTGATAAAGCCGGCTGTCAAGAGGTGCTGCTTGGCTTTGTAACTCCGAGCGAACTTTGGAGGGAGAGCGGTAGATACTCAAAATTTGGCAAAGAGCTTTTGAGATTTAGAGATAGAAAAGAGAATGAGTTTGTTTTGGGTCCTACGCACGAAGAGGCGATGGTTGATTTGGTACGAAACAGAGTGCGAAGTTATAAGCAGTTGCCGCTCAACCTCTATCAGATCAATACGAAGTTTCGTGATGAGGCGAGACCGAGATACGGACTGTTGAGGGGTCGAGAATTTTTGATGAAGGATGGATATAGCTTCCATGAGAGTGTAGAGGATATGCAAAGAGAGTATGCGCTTATGGAGAAGACCTATAGTACTATTTTAGAGCGGCTTGGGCTTGACTTTAGAGTAGTTGAGGCTGATAGCGGCGCGATAGGGGGAAGCGGAAGCAAAGAGTTTATGGTACTTGCTGATAACGGTGAAGATGATATCGTTATCTGCAAATCGTGCGACTATGCGGCAAATGTGGAAGCCGCTGTCGCAAAAGATGAGTTTGTGCCGGATGATGAAGTTGAGATGAGTAGCGGGGACTTTCACACGCCTGATGTTTCAAGTATAGAGGATTTGAGTAACTTTTTTAAGATAGGTAAAGCGTATCTTGTCAAAGCGGTAGCCAAGAAAGCAATATATGAGGATAGAGAGGAGATCGTTATCTTTTTTATCAGAGGCGATAGAGAGCTTCAAGAGACAAAGGCGCAAAATAGTGTAGATGCGCTTGAACTTGAAGATATCGGTGATGAGGAGTTAGAAAAAGCGGGTGTGCCTGTCGGTTTTATCGGTCCGGATATTGAGGGCTTTAAGATAGTGGTGGATGAAACTTTGAAAGATAGAGACAACCTTATTTGCGGGGCAAATCGAAAAGATTATCACACTATCGGGTATAGCTTTAAGGATAAAGCGTTTGATTTTGCCGATTTGAGTTTGGTACAAGCGGGTGATAAGTGTGCGAAATGCGGCGGTGAACTGGAGATCAAAAAGGGTATAGAGGTTGGACATATCTTTCAACTAGGAACCAAATACTCCGAAGCTCTCAATGCGACATTTCTGGATAGAGAGGGTAAAGCCAAACCCTTTGTGATGGGAACTTACGGTATTGGAGTGAGCAGACTTGTGGCGGTGGTTATAGAACAGCATCATGATGAGAAGGGGTGTATTTGGAGTGAGGCTACCGCACCGTTTAAGTTTGATATCATCATCTCAAACAGAAAAGATAGCGAGCAGTTAGCATTTGCTACAAAGCTCTATGAAGAGATGCAAGAGGCGGGATTGAGCGTGATTTTGGATGATAGAGATGAGAGATTCGGTTATAAGATGGGTGATTTTGAACTTATCGGCTTCAGTTATGCTATCATCGTCGGTAAATCTCTCAAAGAGGGCGAAGTTGAGATCGTAAAGAGAGCTGGACTTGAGAGAGAGAGAGTTCCAGTAAATGAAGTTATGCAAAAGATAAGAGAGTTGTAGTGGTATATTTTCTGATCTATCTATTTCTTGAAGTGGTTGTTACTAGTGATGTAGCAGCCGCTATGGGTGGAGTTTTTCTCTTTTTCGAGATCATAATCTCAGCGGCTGTCGGTTTTTTTATATTAACAAACTTTAGATATACTGCCGCCCAAGGTATGAGTATGATGATGAGTGGAAAGATTAGTTTGGAAGATTTCCAAAAGATGAGTCTTTTTACGCTCTTTGGCGCAATTTTATTAATCATACCGGGAATTTTTAGTGATATAATCGGACTTTTACTGCAGTTTAGCGGTGTAGGTACATTTTTTGCTAAGTACATTTTTAGTCTCAAAAGCAACAAAAATATGAAAAAGGAGTATGACGACGATGCGATTGATGTTGAAGTTATTGACCATCATAGTACTAAGTAGTGTTTTATTAAATGCGAAAAGTTACGACGAACAGACAACAAGAAAGAAGATAGTCGAGTATGTAAAAGGTGCGATAAGTGTAAATCCCAATTTCAAACTGAAAGACATAAGAGTGAGAGACTCTAAACCTGTTCCTCAAATACCGGGATGGAAGGTTTACTTTTTAGATATCGACCTAGAGTTGTTAAAAAAGAAAGATAAGACAACGGTACATGATAAGATATTTAGTAACGGAGAGTATCTGGCAAGAGATTTTATCGCTCTGGTAAACAAATCTTCGCTAAAGGATAAGATAGCACCCGACATTGATCCGTCACTATACAGGGACGACCATCTACTCTATGGACATAAAAATGCAAAGCATAAAATTGTAGCATTTTCAGATCCTATCTGTCCGTTTTGCCAAGGGTATATGCCGAAGTTGATCAAAGCGGCTAAAGAGCATCCGGATAAAATTGCGCTCTACTACTACCACTTCCCGTTACCTATGATTCATAAAGAGGCGCCAACAGTGGTTAAAGCGATACTAGCCGCACAAAAGAAGGGTGTCAAAGATGTTGTTGAGAAGGTCTATGCGGCGAAGTTCAATCTCAATACAAGCGATGAGAAGAAGATATTGGATGCTTTTAATAAAAAGATCGGAACTAACTTGACACCGAAAGATATCAATGATGAGAAGATTTTGATAGAGTATAGTGATGATCTTGAAGCCGGTGGCAAAATGATGGTAAATGGAACACCGACTATCTATGTCGATGGAAAGAAAGATTTTTCAAGAAACAAATATAAAGAGCTTATAAAGTAGTGAAAAAGATAGTTATCGCCACAAGAAGAAGCAAGCTTGCCTTGTGGCAATCCAACCATATCAAAGCGTTACTTACTTCGTACTATCCTGATTTGGAAGTTGAACTCCAAGAGTTTGTGACCAAAGGGGATAAGATTTTAGATACTCCTCTTGCCAAAATCGGTGGAAAAGGGCTTTTTACAAAAGAGCTTGAAGATGCGATGTTAAGAGGCGAGGCTCATATCGCGGTGCATAGCCTCAAAGATGTGCCGGTCGAGTTTCCCGAAGGGTTAGTACTAGGTGCCGTAACAAAAAGAGAAGATGTCAGAGATGCGCTACTTAGCTTCAAATATGACTCTATAGACGCACTGCCAAAAGGTGCTATTGTCGGTACTACGAGTCTTAGAAGACGGATGCAGCTTTTAGCTTATCGGGATGATTTGCAGGTAAAGAGTCTCAGAGGAAATGTACAGACGAGGATAGATAAGTTAGAAGCGGGTGAATTTGATGCTATCATTTTAGCTACTGCCGGAATCAATCGACTCGGTATCAAAGATGTGCCGTTTATTACACCGATACCCACTTCTCTTATGGTACCCGCTATGGGGCAGGCGGCTCTCGGTATAGAGGCGGTTGATGATGAAGAGCTTTTAAAACTTATCTCAGTACTAAATGATGAAAAAGCCTATATCGAGACAAAGATCGAGAGAGATTTTGTAGCACTTCTAAACGGAGGCTGTCAAGTTCCTATCGGGGTAAACGCAAAGCTTGATGAGGATAGTGGGAAGATTAGTGTGAGATGCTGTGTCGGTATGCCTGACGGTAGCAAAATACTCAAAGAGAAGAGAGTCTGTCTCAAGAGTTCCTACAAAGGGCTTGGTAGAGAGTTGGCTGATGTGATGATAGAAAACGGAGCGATCAAACTTTTGAGAGAGGCGGAAGAGATGGCTCACAGAGAGATTTTATAGGCTTCTATTAGCTATTAAACATTTTTATACTAAGCTTCTCCAAAAGCTTTGGGGAGTTTAGTATGAAAGAGGTCATAGAGTTACTCAAAAGCAAAGATCTACTTAGAGTGATAGAAGATGAGGTCGATATCGAGCTTGAGATACCGCACATCGCCTATATAGAAGTCAAAAAGCCTGGTTCTAAGGCACTTCTCTTTACCAACCCCGTTTCAAAAAGATTAGACAAAAAGTTTTCTACTCCTGTTTTGATGAATCTTTTTGGCTCCTATCAAGCTACAAGACTCTTTTTGGAGAGAGATCCGGATGATATCGCGGCGGAAATAGAAGCGCTTTTGAAACTAAAACCGCCGAAAACTTTTAGTGACAAACTATCTATGCTAGCAAATCTCTTTTCCATGAGAAATATATTCCCCAAAAGAGTTAGTACTAAAGGTGAGTGTCAAGAGATTATAAACTTTGAACCGAATCTATTTGACCTTCCCATCCTAAAAACATGGCCTCAAGACGGCGGGGCTTTTATCACGATGGGGCAAGTCTATACCGTCTCATTGGATGGAGAGCGCAGAAACCTCGGAATGTATCGTTTGCAGGTGTATGATAAAGCAAGACTTGGGATGCATTGGCAGATACACAAAGATAGTGCACACTTTTTTCATGAATATAAAGAGGCGGGCAAACTTATGCCGGTTTCCGTAGCTATCGGCGGAGATCCACTCTATACTTGGGCGGCAACCGCACCGCTTCCGCACGGGGTTTTTGAGATGCTTTTGTATGGATTTATCAAGAAAGAGCCTGCCAAGATGGTAAAATCTATCACCAATGATATCTATGTACCACATGATGTGGATATAGTGATCGAGGGGCTTGTCGATCCATCCAAGATGGAGATCGAGGGACCGTTTGGTGACCATACGGGATACTATACGCTCGAAGAGGAGTATCCTGTGATGGATGTCAAATGTATCACCACTAAAAAGGAGCCTATCTACCTTGCAACCGTTGTCGGTAAGCCGCCGCTTGAAGATAAATATATGGGTTGGGCGACGGAGAGGATATTTTTACCGCTTCTTAAAACTACCGCACCCGATCTTATAGATTATGTGATGCCTGAAAACGGGGTGTTTCACAATCTCATCATCGCAAAGATGAAGAGACTCTATCCGGGACATGCCAAACAGTTTATGCATGCATTTTGGGGAGTAGGGCAGATGAGCTTTGTCAAGCATGCCATATTTGTCGGTGAAGATGCCCCGCCGCTTGAGGATTATGACGCTTTGAGTGACTATATACTTGATCGGGTGATGATAGACAATCTACTTATCAGTGAGGGGGTTTGTGATGCCTTGGATCACTCAAGTAACACATTTGCTTACGGTGGGAAATTGGGTATAGATGCTACCAGTAATAATGTAAACTTTCCTAAAAAAGAGATTATCGATGATGAAAAACTCCTTTCGATGATGAAAGAGATAGATCATTCTATCGTCGATCTGAAGCAGTATAAAACATATACTAAAACGCCTATCACTGTTGTGGCGGTAGATAAGGATAAGTCGATCAAAGAGATATTTCCAAAGTTAAAAGCGATAAAGCCGCATACGAAACTTGTTATATTTGTAGATAGTGCAAAAAATGAGCTTGATAATCCCTATATGTTGATCTGGAGAGTGGTCAATAATATCGATGCAAAGAGAGATATATCTCTTGAGAGAGAGTTTATAGTGGTGGATGCTACCGATAAAGGTGCGTTTGACGGATTTGAGAGGAGGTGG
Organism: Campylobacterales bacterium; assembly: GCA_027084135.1. Lineage (GTDB taxonomy): Bacteria > Campylobacterota > Campylobacteria > Campylobacterales > QNZT01 > QNZU01. The sequence goes on from JALWLO010000029.1 coordinate 8,587, forward strand.
CCTGATGATACCGATTGCGATAGAGAAGTGATAGAGTCATTGATAAAAAGGGATTTGATAGATGTAGATAAAGAGTTTTTATTAAAATTTAAAATTTTAGGTTAATGTTAAGGGCGCCCATAAAGTTAATTTAAGCTAAAAAAGACTAAAATATTTCAATATTCGCTTAATAAATAAAAATTATTGACGATATTAAGTGTATAACGATATTTTGAAGGAGTAAAAAATATGAAGAAAATTTTGTTTACAAGTTCTGTGATTGCTCTTTTGGGCAGTGGTTTGGTAGCCGGCGGCTTTAATAACAACCTTAGCTTTTACGGTGGTTATAATATTGCCGATAGCGACTGTGTTGTTGATGACGCTCCAGTAGCCGGAGCCAACTTCAATACCTTTTTTAATAAAAATTTTGGACTTAGGCTTGGATATGAGAGAGGTATAAGTGCAGATCTCAATAAAGGTGCACAAACGCTTGATGGCTCTAGTGATGTAGATTACAATAGATTTTCACTAAACGCTATTTTTAAAAAATCTACTCCTTGGAAAAAGTGGACTCCATACCTTTTAGCCGGCGGTGGATATGAGAATTATGAGAATGGTGTTACAAGAGGAGGAGCAAGCTGTTCGGGTCAATGGTTTGGTGATCTTGGAGTGGGTGCTAGTTACGCAATCAATGATAAATGGAGCCTATATCCAGAGGTTAGAGCGCTCTATAAAGAGAAGTGTGAAACGGTTGATGTAGTACCTACTCTTGGACTAGCATACGCTTTTGGCGGTGGTACTAGAGTGGTAGAAAAAGTGGTTGTTAAAGAGAAGGTTGTAGAAAAGATGCTTCCTACTCCAGTTACAACTTGTCCTGTTCCTACCAATTATGAAGATAGATGTGACAATAGCTACTATGTGCAGGTTGCCGCCGAACTTAAGTGCCCGACATGCGATGAAGGTATAAAAAACATAGGACTTCTGAATAAACTTGACTCATACGGTTATCAGCACGAAAACTATGTAACGACAAACGAGAGCGGTACACAAGTAAATAGACTGCTTGTTGGTCCATATAAGTGTAAAAAAGATGCCTTTGAAGCACTATGTAACATCAAAGAGCAAATTGCATGTGATGCATTTGTTTATAGTAAGAGAAGATAAGCTTCTCTTAAATGAGATGGTCACTTGACTATCTCAAATCTTTCCTTATGCAGTTTAGTACTAAGACTCCATACTTTTGATAAACTCTCTATAGACCTGTTCCAACTCTTTATCCTTCTCTTCGAGAGTACTTTCATGATGGTGCACGAGCGCATCTTCGACGGCATCAAGCCGTTTTGACAGGTAAAGAAAGAGTTGTTTGTTGATATCTGGAATTTTATTGTGTGATAGTTGTGATTTGTCTTTCCCCTTGGTGATTACCCTTGCAGGAATACCGACAGCCGTAGAGTTTGGAGGGACATCTTTAATCACAACCGAGTTAGCACCCACTCTAGAGTTTTCACCGATAGTGATATTTCCCAATATTTTTGCACCGCCACCTAATACCGCACCCCTTTTGACGGTTGGGTGTCTCTTTACCCCCCTATCTAGGCTAACGCCACCGAGCGTAACGCCTTGATAGATCAAAACATCATCTTCGATGACCGCCGTTTCACCTATAACCACACCAAAAGCGTGGTCAATAAAGACCCTTTTGCCTATCTTTGCGGCGGGGTGGATATCTACATTGGTGATAATTTGTGTGATACCCATGATGATTCTTGCTAGAGATTTCCAGCCTCTATTGTAGATCCTATGGGCTATCCGATAATTGATTATCGCCCATACACCGGGATAGTTGGTTAAAAGTTCAAATCTTGAATGAATAGCCGGATCATTTTTCCATGGAACTGAGAGATCCTCTTTGATGATCTTAAATAAAGAGCACTTTTTGCCCATCACTTTCCTTTAATCGATAGTTTTTAAGTAACCGTTTTCACTCATGAGATGTTTCAGAATATCGATGTGATCTTCTACCTCATCTTTATGGATGTAGTCACTATTTTCAATGTATTGTATCAACTTCTCTTCAATCTCTTTTACATCATAGTCTAAATCGTCTAAAATCTCTAAAATTGAATCAGATGGAGTGATATTTGAGATTTGATATCCCTTTTCATCTATCTCGATGGTTGCTTCAGTCGGTTTGGTAAAAAGATTGTGTTTCATACCTAGTACCTCCTGATAGGCTCCAATGAGGAAAAATGCCAAAAAGTACTCCTCACTTTCAAGATCTACATCATGGAGATAGAGGGGGTTATCTTCGCTAAAGTCTATCTCACCGTCACTATCGCAGGTAATATCCCAGATATTGGCTGAATGAGTCGGTTTATGGGAGAGTTTACTGATAGGCATGATGGGAAACCTCTGTTTAAGTCCCCAAAAATCGGCCATACTTTGAAATATCGAGAAGTTTACGAGATACTTCTCTTGGATATGTTGTTTGAGTTTTAGCAACTCTTCAAGATTTTGATCTTTAAGTAATTTGATCGACTTTTTCATGATTAGGTGAACCAAGATTTCACTATTTGATCGATCGACTAGATCGATATATCCAAGATCAAAGAGGGTTAAGAGTGAGTTTAAGTGATCAAAACTATCATGCAAAAACTCTCTTGCATTTTCTCTATTGATATCTTGATAGAGCTCATAGAGCTCATCTACCAGAGGGGGATTTTTCTCTTTGAGTTTGAGTGATCTTTTGGTATAGTCTTGAGAAAAGAGCTCCACTACCGGTGCTACAAGTACAGCGTGACTTGCCGCGATAAATCTACCGGACTCTATAGTGATATTGGGTTCTTGAACAGATTTTGCTTTTGCGATACTTTGGAGCATGAAAACGATATCGTTGGCATACTCTTTGAGAGAGTAGTTTATCTGATGAATCGAACTATTTTGAGAGTACTCTACCGCCAATCCTCCGCCGAGATTTATCGTACTAAGATTGAGTGCACCTAGCTTTATGAGATCACTATAGATATTTCCGGCTTCTCGTAAAGCCTTTTTGATAGGAGCGATTTGGGTGATTTGCGAGCCTATGTGAAAGTGTATCATGGAGAACTGTTCGATGAGTCCATGTTTTTTCATAAGGTTAACAGCTTCCAAAATCTCCGTAGAGGTAAGTCCAAACTTTGAGTTTATACCGCCGCTCTTTGCCCAGAGTCCTACCCCTGAGCTATGGAGTCTGATCCTAAGTCCGATCTTTGGTAGCGGAGCACCTTGGTTGGTTTTGGCTACCTCTATGATGCTATCAAGCTCATTTAATCCCTCTATAGTGAGTGTGATATCTTGTCCCATTTTGGCACTTAAAAAAGCGAGTTTGATCAGTTCCCTATCTTTAAATCCGTTGACCAAGATGGGAGAGTTGCTGTTGATATGACTCATCGCTATCAAAAGCTCGGCTTTACTTCCAGCCTCCAGACCGTAGTGATATCTCTTTCCATACTCTAAAAGAGGCTTTACAAATAGGGGTGATTGATTGACCTTGAGTGGAAAGACTGCCTGAAAAGAGCCTCTGTATGAGAGCTCTTCAAAAGCTCTATGAAAATGGTGATGCATCAAATCGAGCTGTTTGTGTATCAGATGGGGAAATCGAAGAAGCATGGGACCTCTAATATCTTGAGATCTCAGATTGTCCACAATCTCTAAGAGCGAGGGTTTTGAGGCATAGTTTACCTTTACCTTATCTCCTTCTATGATAAAGTTATCATCTGCCCAGATATCTAAACCATACTTTTGCATCTTAACCCATCTCTTGAGTAAACTCTTTTTTATTTTCTAGATCTTTGATCCAGAGTTTGTTGTTTTTTATCTCATCTTCGCCTAGAATCGCACAATATCTTGCGTTTATTTTATCAGCGGTTTTGAGATGCGCTTTGAGTGATTTGGCGTCATATGACTGAATGACTCTCTCTCCTAAAGCTCGTTTTTTACCCGCTTCAATGAAAAGTTTCTGCATCGCAGAATCATCAAGTGCTCCAAAATAGTACCCCCCTCTCTCTCTTTTAGGGAGTGTGATCAGTTCCAATATCCTTTCGATACCGATCGCAAACCCGATAGCCGGTGTGGGTTTTCCACCCATAAGCTCAACCAACTTATCATATCGCCCTCCACCTGCTATCGCATTTTGTGAGCCGAGATCGCCGCTGATAAACTCAAATGCCGTTTTGGTATAGTAGTCTAGTCCACGAACGAGATTGGGATCTATCTCATACGTTATATCGCTTAGATCAAGCAGGTTTAAGAGTTCACTAAAATCGCTTTCACACTCATCACAAAGGTGTTGGTTGAGTCTTGGTACCTCTTTCAAAAGCTCTTGGCAATGGCTATTTTTACAGTCAAATACGCGTATGGGATTGGTATCTCTTCGTCTTTGACAATCACTACATAACTCATCTATCTTGTGTAGCTCTTTTTGTAGTATCTCTTTGTATGGTGTGATACACTTTGGGCAACCGAGCGTGTTGAGTTTAAGGGTATAGTTTAAGTGAAAGCTATCGAGTATCTCTTTGAGAAGTTTGATAATATTTGCATCTTCATAGCCACTCTTTGTACCGAAGCTCTCACATCCAAATTGGTGAAACTGTCTAAAACGCCCCTTTTGGGGTCTCTCATATCTAAACATCGGTCCATGATAGAAAAAGCGATAGATACCGCCGACTCTATCATATTTTGCCTCTATGAAACTTCTTACAACACCGGCTGTACCCTCGGGTCTAAGAGAGATCTCATTTCCGCCTTTGTCAATAAACTCATACATCTCCTTACCGACGATATCACTACTATCTCCGACTCCCCGTTTATAGAGCAGTGTCTCCTCTAGTATAGGTGTCTCTATAAACTCATATCCATATTTTTGAGCGATTTGGCTCGCGTTTTCTAAAAAGTGTGTAAACTTCTCATTTTGCGGCGGGAGAATATCTTTCATCCCTTTGAGTGCTTTAATCATGAATAAACCTTACTATTTGATTGTGAATCTCATCGATATCTTTATCGGCATCGATTATAAGTGAGTTGATATTTAATTTCTCTAAAACTTTGAGCATATTCTCTTGAATTTTAAGAAGATACGCTATTCCTCTACTTTCAATCGCATCTTGACTTTTTACATCTAGTCTCTTTTTTAAGATCTCTTCATTGCTTTTGAGCAAAATGGCGTGTGTCGGGAGATAGTTATCAAGAGCAAATTGGTTTAATTCAAGCAGAAATTCCATATCTAGTTCACTATGGTTTGCCAAAGCGTAGCTGATGCCGGAGATAAATGAGCGATCACTTATGATAATCTTCTCTCTATTTGGTTTTAGTACTAGCTCATAGTGTTCGGCACGATCAGCAAGAAAGAGAAAAAGTTCACTTTTAAAGCTTTTTACACCTTTATGTAGTACTAACTCTCTTATCTCCTCTCCAACTTTTGTGCCTCCCGGCTCTTTTGTCAAGATGGAGTTTTTTAACTTTTGGTGTAAAAGTTTGGCTTGAGTAGATTTACCGCTTGTATCTATTCCTTCAAAAACGATATACACTATTTTGCTCCATCTATTAGCGGCAGGATCTCTTTTGGTACTAAGTGAGATATTTTGCCGTTATGTTTGAGGATAGCTCTTACGACCGATGAGCTGATAAAGGCATTTTCGAGAGTCGGCATCAAAAATATCGTTTCGATATTTGGATCCAAAGAGGAGTTGGCATAACTTAACTGTAGCTCATACTCAAAGTCACTAATCGCCCTTAAACCTCGAATGATAAATGATGTTTGCATCTCTTGTGCAAACTCTACAAGAAGGTTGTCAAAGCTCTCAATCGCAACATTTTTCAAATCTTTGGTCGCCTCTTTTAAAAATTTGACTCTATCCTCCAACGAAAATAGCGGAGACTTTTGCGTAGAGGTAGCAACCGCTACCACAACCTCATCAAAAATGGGCAAAGCCCTTTTGATAATATCGATATGACCGTTTGTAACGGGATCGAAGGTTCCCGGATATAGTGCTCGTTTTTTCACCTATTCCCCCCACCTTTTAAAAAGTTGATGCTCTATCCCTAGAAGATCAAACCATTTGCCTATCAGAAACTCCTCCATATCATTAAGTGTAGCGCTATCACTATAGTAGCCAAGTATCGGTGGAGCTATGATGACATTGCAAATTCGGGATAATTTTAGCATATTCTCCATTGCAATAGATGAAAAGGGCATCTCTCTCGGAGCTAAAATCAATCTTCTCTTCTCCTTTATCATGACTGAAGCGGCTCTTGTTACCAAGTTGTCGGCGATTCCGTGAGCGATTTTTGCTAAAGTGTTCATGCTTGTTGGCAAAATCATCATATTCTCTACGATAAAGGAACCGGAGGCGATTTTCGCCGATATATCGCTATTTTCAAATATTTCAACACTTTTAAGTTCATGTTTGACGACCAAATCGCTATTATTTGATTTGATGAGATAGAGTTCGCACTCATTTGGAAGTTTTTGGATAAACTTTTTTGCGAGCTCTACCCCACTTGCTCCGGTTATCGCTAAAATCAATCTCATGGTAAAATCTCGACACTGTTTTTTGAGACAATTTTAGCCTTTAATCTCTTATGATGTCCTCTTTTAACACTGATGATATCACCGATATTACCCTCTTCAAGCGCGGTTACGCCAAAGGTTACCATCACATCTCCATCTAAAAGGGTTGCGTTGAGACTATCTCCTCTATTGATATCCACGATCGGTTTGAGATCTCTTTGGGTAATCACTTTATCGGTAATTAGACTATATTTTGCTCTATAGTGATCTAAATAGGAGCTATCGATAGGCATGGATGAGATATAGGTAAAAGGGATATAGTCAAAAGTTGTGTTAGTACGAGAGATCGTTTCATCTTTTTTGATGGTTTGGTTGGCTTTATAGACGCCCAATCTCCCTTTGATTTGGTATCTAAAATAGAGTTTTCGTTTTTGATTTTTTTTGAGATAGAGTGCAGATATGGTGCCCTGCGCTCTCTTGATATTTGATTTGGATAGATAGATCTTCTCTAGTGTAAAACTGTTGAGAAAATCGGGTTTATCTCTGTAGGGTTTGATAGATATCTCTTCGATTTTGAGGGTCGGATACTGTTGTAAAAATCTCTTTTTAAGTGAGTTTTGAATCACTACTATATCTTTTATTATAGATAAAGCGTGAAGAGAGATCGATAAAAGTAGCAAAATAGATATTTTCAATGCTTATCACCTTTCAATGTTTAGATGATTTTAGCATAATTCTTCAGAAGAAAAAACAACTATGCCAAACAAATATTGGCATAGTTGAAATATTTTTAAATTAGTCTCTCATTTTTTTGATGAATGCATCTTTAGCAATCTTTTTGATAGCTGGTAGGTTCTCTTTTGCTTCCTCTTTCGTAGCATATGGTCCTACAACAAGCACTTGTGCATTTTTACCTTTGATTGTTCTATATTTGATCTCATAGTCGATACCCGCTTTTTTAAGCTCGTCGATATATTTGCAATCTTTCTCTATATCTGTTGTAAATGCGGTAGCCATTTGGATATAGTACTCACCTGAAGGTAGAGCTTTAACAGTCGGGTTTGTTGCGATAACGGCAGGAGCAACTTTTACTATAGTTACCTCTTTTGGTTTTGCAGAGATAGGCATCACTTTTGTTTCAGGTGGAGTTTGCGTTACACCTCCAAAGAAGTATCCAAAACCGATTGAAGCTAATATGTCAAGATCGTGATCATCAAACTTCTTCACACCCTGTACATCAGCCAATACACTGATACTATCGCTAAGTGCATATTTTAGACCCAAACCTGCATCAAAGAAACCTTGTGAGTCAAGAGAAGTGTACTTATCCTCCACTCTCTCATATCCAAAGCCGGCATAGACATATGGATTGAGTCTGCTATATTTTGTATCGATATGGTGAAGACCGTTGATATAAAATCTATCGATATCGGTTGATGCATAAGTTGCACTTTGAACCTCTTCTTGGTTGTTTACATTATCTGAAGGGAAGAGATCGTCACCGGTTGGCTCAATCGGAGCGTGAGGTTGAACATCATTATTTCCATTTAAGTTGCTTCCGTTTGTCGGTTGCGTGTTGTCATTGCTGTTTAAGTTGCTTCCGTTTGTCGGTTGCGTGTTGTCATTGCTGTTTAAGTTGCTTCCGTTTGTCGGTTGACTACTACTGCCGCTATGTCCATTTACAGGCTGCGTAGTACTAGGTTTGTGACATGGATTTAGCGGGGTGCATTTTGGTTTAACGCAAGGATTTGCAGGTGCACAACCTCTACTTCCTTTGATACCTACGATCTCACCGGTTGCTACATTATAGTCGACATCGTTCAATCTCGTATATCCAAACATGATAGCATTATTTTCATTGATATACTTGTTTAGTCTGATTCCAAATGCATTTGAGTCATCTACAACAGCATTGCTATCTGCAAAGTTTTTACCTGCTGATATTTGAACCTCATAGTTATACGCACTCAAACTCATAGAACCCAGTAGCGCAAAAGAGGCGATTAATAATTTTGTTTTCATTCTAAACTCCTTAAAAGTAAATTTTATTTAAGTAATATAAATAAAAGTGCCTTAACTATACATAAAAATTTGACTAAAACAAAAAAAGTTTAATAAAAAGAGTAGTTTTCATGCAAATAGAGTGATTTTTGTTTCAAAATGAAGCACATTTTGGGTTTTATATTCTGCTTTAAGGAGGGAAATAGAATATTTTTTATTGGAGGGGCGATTGCTCTTTTAATATTTATCAAAAAGTCTGTATCATCAGAAAATGTAAAAATATATCGCTATGTGAAAAGAGAAAAGGTGGCGTCTAAAGGAGGAAAAACGCCACCTTTATTTGCGGTTGTTGGCAAAATTGTCGGTTGTCGGCTAAACAACCGTCATGATAATACATAAATAAGAGTAAATTTATCCTTTTTAATTTGATTTAGTATAAATATTTTAATTTTAATTAAAGGTTGATAATGGTAAATAAGGCAGTATGTATCATAAGCGGCGGTATGGATAGTACACTTTGTGGATATATCGCGAAGTATGAAGATCAGAAAGATATTATAGCACTCCATTTTAATTATGGACAGAGAACGCAAGATAGAGAGTTAAAAGCCTTTCAGGAGATAGCGAAAAGTTTAAATGCGATCAAGAGTTATAGTATAGATCTAGATTTTTTTACCGCTATCGGAGGATCTGCGCTGACAGACACGCGTATCGATGTACCAAAAGAGGGGATAAGTGATGATATTCCTATCACCTATGTACCTTTTAGAAACGGTATATTTTTATCCATAGCAACTGCTATTGCCGAAAAGGAGGGGGCTAACTCTATCTATATAGGTGTAGTAGAAGAGGATAGTAGCGGATATCCTGACTGTAGAGAGCGTTTTATCGATGCTTTTGAAAAAGCGGCAAACCTAGGTACGAAACCTAGTACTAACCTTCAAATCGTGACTCCTTTAATAGAACTCAAAAAAGAGGATATTGTGCAAAAAGCGTTAGCGTTAAATGTGCCGCTTGAACTGACTTGGTCATGTTATGAGAGAGAGGATGTAGCTTGTGGGAAATGTGATAGTTGTCGGTTGAGGTTGAAAGGGTTTGAAAAAGCGGGGGTAAAGGATCAAATCCCATATCTCTAAGGTTTCACCTCAGTATCTTCTATCTCGACTCTAGATAGGCTTTGAGTCCGATATCCGTCCACCTTTTATTTAACTCTAAAAATGAGTAGGCACTCTCCCATACCCGTTTAAAATCTTTGCTCTTTTGAGATTTTTCATCCGCCACTTCAAGCATCGCTTTTTTTGCCGCTATAAGTACCTCTTTCGGAAAGGTTAAGATTTTGACTCCGGCATCTTCAACTACCTTGAGTTGTTTAGCGTTTTCTACTTGAAATTGACTACACATTACAGAGTTTAGCTCATTGGATGCTACCTCTATCATCATCTTTTGTTCATCGCTAAGTGAGTCAAATCTCTTTTTGTTAAAAACGAGGCTTAACATACTTCCCGGTTCATGCCAGCCGGTGTAGTAATATTTTGCTACTTTATGAAAGCCCATTTTGGTATCAAGGGATGGACCGAGCCACTCGGTAGCGTCAAGTAGATTTCGCTCAAGTGCCACATAGATTTCTCCGGCAGGAAGCAGGGTAGGTCTTACACCTAGCTTAGCGAAAACTTCTCCGCCAAGTCCCGGTATCCTCATTTTCAAGCCTTTGAGATCATCCAGACTTTTGATCTCTTTTTTAAACCATCCACCCATCTGTATATCGGTATTTCCGCCCTTAAATGGTACTAAATTATATTTAGCATAGAGCTCTCTCCAAAGATCCATTCCCCCACCGAAATCGATCCAAGCATTTATCTCATTTGCCGTAAACCCGAAAGGAAATCCCGTAAAGAGATTAAATGCCTCATTTTTCCCTTTATAGTAATACGCGGCGGAGTGGTAACCGTCTATTGCACTGCTTGAACAGGCGTCAAAAACACCGAGAGCCGGTACTAAGAGATTTTTGGGATAGACTTTGACCCTGAGGGTTCCTTGGCTGATGATCTCAAGCCTCTTTGCAAATCTCTCTATTCCCTCACCCATAATAGGAAAGTGGGCAGGCCAACTTGTTGCGATACGCAAAATAGTCTTTTTGTTTTTATTGATATGGAAACTCTTTGTCTTCTCACTACTGCTACATCCGCTCATAAGTGCGGATACTCCTAAGGCTGATCCAAGTTTGATAAAATCTCTTCTTCTTTTCATTAATATAATCCCGCAATCACTGCATAACATAAAAATAGCATGAGATGAGATATCCCCTCAAAGTAGTTTGTCTCTCCATCATCGGTTGTTTTCCACGCTAGTATAATGGTAAAGAGAAGTGCTCCGATCTCCAGAGGATTGAAGCTAAGCTCCAAAGAGTTACCGGATATGTAGCCTAGTACTAACAGTGCAGGGACAGTTAAAAGGATAGAGACTGTAGAAGCTCCCATTGCGATATTGACAACTCTCTGTATTTGATCATTTTTTGCCGCTTTTACAGCGGTAAAGATCTCCGGTGAGACGGAGATGATGGCGATAAATAGACCTGCAAGTCCCGAAGATATTCCCACTTTTTCAAAAAGTACCATACCGTCATGTGCAAAGGTTTCTGCCAAGATACCGATAAGTGCGATCAAGATAAAGATAGCTATAAAATTTGCAATATTTGGTAATTTATCAAAAATATAGTTTTCATGCTCCTCTTCATGTCCTTCTTGCTGCTTCTTAAATCTGAAGATTCTACTTCTTGCGGTCTGTTTAAAGAAGTGAGTATGTGTTTTGGTTTGAAAGATCAAAATAGTTATATAAAAGAGAAAGAGTAATAGTCCGATCATATAACTAGCTTTCATCACCACCTCTTTTGGATGATCACTATGTCCCAAAATACTCGGTACTAAAAGTGCAAGAGCGGATACATAGAGGATAGTGGTGTATGAGCTCGAAGTATCTTCATTGTGCTGCTGTTCGGTAAAAGATAGTCCCCCGATAAAAACCGCAAGTCCCAATAGTACATTCATATCAACGATAACAGCCGAGATGATGCCACCTTTTACTGTATTCATCGCTTCAGGAGAGGTTTCACTTTGCATCATAATCGAAAAGAGCAGAATGATCTCAACGGCAACCGCCGTAAATGTTAGTACAAAGCTTCCGTAAGGTTCACCGAGTTTTTCGGCGAGTATCTCAGCTATCTCGGAGACCGTTATCGAAAAGAGTATGATCCCCACTGCCGCAAAGAGTGTTGCGAGTTGAAAGATACCGGCATCATGCATCAGATAAGTTAAAGCTAAAAAGATAAAGCCGCCTAAAATATCCCAATAATTCTCTATAAACGAATAAATTGAACCGAGGTTTGATGATGAAGAAGAACTCATTGAATTTTTAAAACTCCTCAAATAGAGATGGTCTCTTTTTAGTATTATGTTGCAAGATTAATTGATATAACTCATTATAGTTTGCTACTATTAAAATAAAATTAAATTTTGCAACTTCAATTTTAAATATTTCATCTAGATCATTTATGTAGTGTATCGCTATACTCTCTTTATGATCGACTTTGATACTACTTGGCAAGAGAAAGAGGGTTTTTGCCCACTTCGCTCTCTCTTTGAGAAAAGATATCTCTCTTTTCAAGAGTGAACTATTCTCCTCGACGATAAGCGTATAGATACTCTCACCAAACTCTTTAATGATAAAATCTTTGGTGATAGAGAGAGGTCTAAAGTGGTTGAAATGTTTTAACCGTTTTAAATCATAACCTATGTTATATTCACTTAAAAATGTTAATGCTTTAGTGAGTTCATCTTGAAATAGGGGTGAGATATGAATATGCTCAAAATAGTGCTCTTCAAAGACAAAACTTATCATAAAAAGGGTAGATGAGATGATTTTAATCTTTTTAGTACTAAGAAATTGTTGAAAATTGGGATAGATTTGTGAAAGTAGTGCTTTTGAGTTGCAGACAAATATGGTGCTTTCTTTTTGTTTTGTGATTTTGTCGAAAATAAAATAGAGATCATTTTCTATGAATACTAACTCCCTTTTATGGGCAATACTTTTGAGAAGATCGTAAGTTAAACCCTCAAAATAGAAAAATTTATGCGGTGCGTTTAAGAGTTTAAATCGTAAGATTTTGATTAAAATATCTTCAATGGAATCCACTTTGATCCATGCCGCCTCATCATCTAGAGCCTCTTTTATCTCATCGGAGATGATGACAAATGCCCCTTTTTGCAAAGCCTCGTCAAAGTTCTCTTTTTTCCCAATAAAGATATCGCCATACACAATCTGTGAAACTTTGGTTCTAAACTCACCGACAGTTGAGACATAGGAGGGAGAGTTGATAGGCTTTACGCCCAAGATTTTTATTAAGTTTTCAAAACTCATCCAATAGCCGTTCCGCTCCTCTTTCTGCTCTCAGGTCTGATGAGGGTCAAACCATCCTTATCTTTTGCCGCAAGGAGCATCCCCTCAGATCTATAACCCATGATTTTAGCCGGTTTGAGATTTGAAACAAGGCAGATTTGCGTATCGATAAGATCAGAAGGTGCGTAGAACTCTTTGATACCGGCTACTACTTGTCTTGGCGCATTTTCACCGATATCTACTTTGAGAAGCAGAAGCCGATCACTCTTTGGAAGCTCTTCTGCCTCGATAATGGTGCCTACTTTCAGTTTGGTTTGGAAAAATTGATCGATAGTGATCAAGCCGTCGTCACTTTTCTCATCTAGAGGCTTGCTCTCTTTTTTAGCAGCACTCATTTCTTTGATCTTCTCTTTTGGAGTATCACTGCTTAGTAGCTCCTTCTCTATCCTTGGAAAGAGTGCCGGGATCTTCTCAATCACAAAATCATCCAAAAGCTTTCCATTTTTAAATATCTGCTCATAAGCGTTGGTATTGATCTCAAAACCGAGCGCCTTAGCGATTTTATCAGACGTTTTCGGCATAACTGGAGAGAGCAGTATTGTTACTTTTGCAAGCAAATTTGCCACAAGCGCCACAAGTGCCAGCGCCTCATCCTCTTTGCCCTCCTTCATCTTTGTCCAAGGTTCATGGATTGTGATGGATTGATTTGCAAGCGTAAGCACTCTCCATAACTGCTCAAGGTATCTGTGAAGCTGCATATCGTAGATATAGTTTTCAATACCATCTAAAATCTCTTCCGCCTCATCCAACTCTTTTTTGTAGTATTTTTTTACATCGTTTGATGAGATTTGGTAGTTGTTGTATTTACCGCTCATACCGATGATTCTATTGAGAAGGTTTCCGAGATCGTTTCCGAGATTTGAGTTGATTCTCTCGATGAGCGCTTTTTGTGAAAAGTCTCCATCTTGACCAAACGGTACCTCTCTCAGCATAAAGTAGCGAAAATTCTCAAGCCCGTAGGCATCCGCCACCTCTTTAGGGTTTACCACATTTCCTTTGGATTTACTCATCTTTTCACCGTTTCTTGTCCACCAGCCGTGAGCTGCGATATGTTTTGGCATGTCAAGCTCCAGACTCATCAAAAACGCAGGCCAATAGATCGCGTGAAATCTAAGTATATCTTTGCCGACGAGATGGGTAACATTGTGCCAATACCCCATCCGCTTCTCATCCGAACCGTACCCCAATGCGGTGATATAGTTTAGCAACGCATCAAGCCAAACATACATCACATGTTTTGGATCGTTGATACTCTTAGGAAGTTTAATCCCCCAATCAAAACTCACTCTTGTGATAGAGAGGTCGCTAAGACCATCTTTGACAAAGTTTATGATCTCATTTTTTTTGGCTTTGGGCAATATATTTGTTTCACTGCTTTTGTACCACTCAAGAAGTCTATCTTGATATTTTGAGAGTTTAAAGAAGTAGCTCTCCTCTTTGACAACTCTCGTCTCTTTGCCGCAGTCGGGACAGAGGTGGCTATCAAGAAGTTGGGTTTTAGTCCAAAATGTCTCACAACTCACACAGTAAAACCCCTCATACATATCTTTGTAGATATCGCCCTTTTCATACATCACTTCAAAGGCTTTTTGGACACCCTTGATATGCTCCTCATCGGTGGTTCTGATAAATTTATCGTAACTGATCTCAAACTCATCCCATAAAGACTTAAATTTTGCACTGATCTCATCTGCGTACTCATTTGGTGTTTTACCTCTTTGCCTAGCGGCTTCCTCTATCTTTTGTCCATGCTCATCCGTGCCTGTTAAAAAAAAGGTATCATACCCTTTTAGTCTGGAGTATCTAGCCAAAGTATCGGCTATGATTGTCGTATAAGCGTGACCGATATGCGGAACATCGTTGACATAGTAGATAGGAGTTGTGATATAGACTTTTTTACAACTATTAGATTTTGGCATTTTTTATCCCGTTTTTATCCATATTTTACAAATATATTACTTAAAAAAGTTTTGCCCAGTTTAGTGTCATTATGTCATTATTTAGTAGGAATGAGATCTTATAAGTTATAATAACTCTTATTGTTAGATGCGTTATGTGAGAACTTAAATAGTAGATTTGTAATGCTCTCTTTAATCGATTGGATTGTTAATAAAAAAATCACTATTAACATGAGGGATAAGAGCGACACAAAATTGATACCTTTTTTTATATATTTCACACATTGCTCCTCATATAGTGTAACCACAATCTTTTTCGGTTAAGTATGATAAAAAATTGTAGTTACAATGAATTTCAATCTAAACTAAAGTATATTTGATTTATATTAATAATAAATAAATAATTTTAACTAATAATTTAAAATTATTAAAAGTTATATTAACTATTTAGAGAAAGATGCTTTCTATATTTTGGAGATCTTAAGCGTTTGTTACCGTAGCAATTTCATCACTATTAACTGTAGAGGATTCGCTCTCAGTCTCTTTCTCTTTAGAAAAGAGTGAAGATACCAATTCTCCGGCAGCACCGACAAAGAGTAGTACTACAACGATACCAAAAATAGGTGCTATCAAATAATCCTTTTTTTTCATATTATACTACCTTTTCTATTGCTTTTATTCACCCTATAAATCGTCTCAAATCTTATCTTCTAAATAGGGCATGAATAAAAAACATTATTTATAAAGTATGTTTAAATATTAGAAAAAATAGATCAGATTTTAACCCAAATATTGCGTTTTTTAATGAAAAAGCTTACTATTTTGGGCTCTGTTACTCTTCATATATGCTACAGCTATCACATAGGCGCCGTCGTGTGTGATACTCAAAGAGCTGTCTATGATTCCAAACGCTTCAATAAGCTCTTTTTTCAATGTAAAGAAGGGGGCACCTGTTTGGGTCTTGTGGATTTTGATGTCATGGAAAGAGCAGCTCTTGCCGATGCCGGTTTGAAGTGCCTTTGAGACAGCCTCTTTAGCGGCAAAGAGACCGGCACTACTTTGAGTAGATTTGGCTAAATAGATCTCATCCTCTCTGAGATATCTAGAGAGAGCTCCCTTTTTTTGTAGAAACTTCTCAAATCTCTCAATCGATACGATATCTATACCGATCATTGGATCACAAAATCTGTAAAAAAGACATTGTTTACTTTACCATCCGTTAATACTTGATTTACTTTTGCCACTATCTCATCTTTTAGATTTTCTTTCCCCTTTATAGTACTAATCTCTTCATAAGTCTTCGCTGAGAGTAGTTTGATCACGATATCTCTGATAAGAGGTTTTTTCTTATCCATCTCAGCTTGAAGCTCCTCAGAAGAGAGCTCAAAATTTAGCGTTGTTTTGAGATATCTGCTACTACCTTCATTATAGAGGTTTACGATAAATTGATCCATCGGATAGATCGGACCAATCTGTGCATAATTTGTAGCTCTTTGGCTTTTTGTACTTGTTGCGGCAGGTGTACTTTTTGCAACCGCTTGTGCTGTTTGAGCCGCTTGTGCATCTTTTATCACCTCCTTATCGGAGTTGAGCATAAAGTATGCCGCTACCGCAGCGCCTATGACTATCAAAAAGAGTAGTATGACTACATTATCAGGTGTTAATTTTTACCCACCCTTTTTTCTT
>JALWLO010000030.1 GCA_027084135.1 Campylobacterales bacterium
TTAAAATAAAAAAAAAAATTAATATTTTTGAACTATAACAATAATTTTATAAAATTTTTATAAAAAAAAAAAAAAAAAAGAATGTTTTTGTATTTTCGTTCAAATAATTTGACAATAAGGAGATTATTCAGCAGAAGTTATAGGTATCGTTATCTCAAAAAGAGCACATCGATACTCTTTGGAGTCTATTGTTTTTGTGACACTTTTGGCTATCAATGTCCCGCCCATCTGCGTCTCTATGATCTGCTTGGACATATAGAGACCTATACCGGTACCTGTGGACTGATGCTTCGTCGTAAAATACGGCTCAAAGATCCTATCGATGATCGCATCCTCTATCCCGCCGCCGTTATCATAGAACGCTACCTTTGCAAGCTCTTTTTTGCCCTCTTTCACCTTTGAGATTTTGATCAAAATCTTCTTATCTCTCTCGATCTCTCTCTGTTTAAAATTTTCTCTAGCATTGTTGATGAAGTTAAGTATCACTTGTGAGAACTCATTGGTATAGCCATATACCTTTATATCCTCATCGCCCTCTAGCGTTATCGATATATTTTCATCTTTACAGAAAAAGGAGCTCATCTCAAGCGTATCGCTTATCGCTCTCTTCAGTGAAAAAAGCTCCTTGTTTTTTGAGGGTAAGAAAAAGTTTCTAAAATCCTCTATCGTATCCGACATCGACTTAGCAAGTCTCATACCCTCATCGACCTGTTTTTGGACAAACTCTTTTGTGAGTGTTCCCGTCTCGTTTTTGATACCAAAGCTCTGTATCAAGAGCGTCAACGCATTAAGCGGCTGTCTCCACTGATGTGCGATATTTCCTATCATCTCTCCCATAGAAGCCAGCCTTGCGTTTTGGTACATGATCTGATCCTTCTCTCTCGCCTCTTTCACCGCTTGATCCACTCTCTCTTCGATATCGGATAACATCTCTCTATTTCTCGCCTCTAAGAGCTCGATCATACTACTATGCTTATCTATCGTTTGTGTAAAACTTTTTGCGATACCCCTTGAGAGAAACAAAACAGACAAAAAGATCAATCCCGTCAAAAGTATGATGATATTTTGGGTAGTACTAAACATATCACCTATCTCAACTCTGCTATTAACCGTACTATCAATCTTATACTCCATAAGGGCATTAAACTTCTCATTGAGGCGATTGATACTCTTTTTGATATCATTGTATGAAACATTGAGAAATGTCTCTTTTCCCTCATTTTTCAAAATCAGTTCAACACTCTTTATCGCATTGTTAAAGTTGATGATCTCTGTTTGCAAATCATCGATCATATGCTGAAGCTCTCTCTCCTTTACCCCTACGGTTTTATAATGCTCACTTAAAAAAGATTTCCACTCTCTAAAAGCGCGCTCTTTTGCTTCATCTATCTTTATCGCGTTTTGAGTTGGATCACCCTCTTGGCTATGTTTCACCTGCTCTAGCTCTTTGGCTATCTGATCTACATAAAGTCTCTTGCTCTTTTGAAGCTTTTGCAAAGGCAAAATATTTTCACGAAAACAGCTCTCGTAACTACTGCCCATCTGCTTTATCCCAAAGTGTGAAACAGCCCCTATGACAAGTGTTCCAAGACTAACAATGATAATAAGTAGTATCGATTTTTTTTCGATACCGATAGCATCAAAAAAAGTCTCTTTTTTTCCCCTCACCTATTCCCCTAGTGCAACCAATATCTCACATTCAGGTTATGAATGTGTTTAAAAATGTATTAAAAACAGATCGGAAAGTGAGAATATTTTTTTAGAAAAGTGTGGGGCAAAAATGCTCTCTAATCGTGGAAAAATTGTGGATAAATAAAAGAGATTTTATTTGTTATGTTAAAGATAAAATAGTGATTATTTAAAAAAATTTCTCACTTCTTGATCGATCATGTATATATCCTCTACACTTGAAGCTTTATGGGTGTGAAATCGCTCTAAAGCCTCTAAATTGATCTCTGAAATCTCTAAAAAGTTTATAGTGCCGTTTAAAAACTTCTCAACCGCCACCTCATTTGCCGCATTTAGTACTACGCCAAGATGTGTATTTTCAAGAAGTTGCTCTTTTGCCTGCCATATCGGATAGCGATCCTCATCGATCTTTCTAAACTCCAAACTTCCTACCTCAACAAGATCGACAGGCTTTACGATCTGCCGCTCTACCTTGCCCAAAAGCGCATAAGCGATAGGCAGTCTCATATCGGCATATGCTAGATGAGCGGTACTACTACCGTCGGCAAAATCGACAAGGGCATGGATGAGCGATTTGGTTTCGATGATAGCATCCATTCGATTTGTACCAAAGAGCCATTTGGCTTCTATGAGTTCAAAAAGCTTATTGACCATTGTGGCTGAGTCAATCGTTATCTTTCTACCCATCGACCAGTTTGGATGGTTGAGAGCCTCCTCTACCGTCACGCTTCCCAGCCTCTCTAGAGGTGTGTTTCTAAATGCCCCGCCGCTTGCGGTTATGGTCATCTTGCTTACCGTTTTATCTTGCAAAAGATACCACAGAGCAAAGTGTTCACTATCTATCGGCACTAAGTTACCGGTATCGATAAACTCGCCGGCAACAACAAGCGACTCCTTATTTGCAAGCGCTATTTTTTTGCCGCACTTTATCGCTTCTATCGTCGGTCTAAGCCCGGCAAATCCTACAAGTGCGTTTACCACCACTTCACTTTTACTTTGGTGGATAGCTTCTACAATCCCCTCTTCTGCGTAGAGTACCTTTGGGTGATCGACCTCTTTGGCTAACTCTTTTTTCGAGACGACTACCAGTGAGGGAGTAAACGCTTTTATCTGCTCATTTAAAAGCTTCGTGTTGTTTCCGGCAACTAGCACATCTATCTCTAAGCCGAACTCTCTGGCGATATTGAGGGTATTGACCCCTATACTTCCGGTACTACCGAGAACTATCAATTATGCAAGCCCTCTTAACATCACGACCATCACGATCGCACCAAACATATACCCGTCAACCCTATCGAGCACCCCGCCGTGCCCCGGAAGGATAGAGCCGCTATCTTTGACTCCGACATTTCGCTTTAAAAAACTCTCAAAGAGATCTCCAAATATTGAGGCGATAGAGACAAATAGACTCACCGCTACCGCTAGCGCACCTAGTACATAGCCGTCCCCATAGATATAGCCTACTATCGTAGCCGCCACAACACCCCCTATCACTCCCTCCCAGGTCTTATTGGGTGAGATGGGGTTAAACTTTCTCTTTCCGATAGCTTTTCCGACAAAATATGCCGCGATATCGGTTGTTGCGACGATTAGTACTAGCCATATTACCGCTTCCATCCCGAAGTTACGATAAAGGGCAAGGAGAAAGAGAAACGAACTCACAGGATAAGCCAAAGGCTCTATCTTTCTAAAATTGACATCTCCGCTAAAGATCATGTGAGAGATATAGATGATCAGAGCGATAAAGATAAGATCATCGGGATTTGGATAGAAGAACGCTACAAACCATAGTACTAACGCATAGATATAGAGTTTGTCATCTTTGATACTCATCAGTCTCATAGCTTCATGAAATGCCAACATATACGCCACACCCAAAAATAGCCAAGTCAGAAAAAAGCTATCGATATATGCGATAAGCGCTATAACAGCGATAAGCAAAGCACCCGTTTTTATCCTTGTCATATCTAGATTTTTAAACATTTTGTTCCTATTACACCTTTATGTCAAGTATATGATAAGGGTTATTTGTATCCTCTTTAGAAGCTTTTTTATCTTTTTTCTTTAAATCAATCTTTAGCTCCTTCTCCTTCTCTCCCGTCTGCTGCTCCGCCTCCTCTCTTTGGTGTTCTCTCTCCTCATCTATCTTTTGATCTTCCACCGCGGCATTTAACTCATCAACGGTGAGCTCTTTCTCGGTAGCCCTAATAAGTGCTTCATAGTTTTGCTTCTCTACTCTATTTTGATAGTCATTCTGTTTGGCGGCTGGGACTTGCATATTTTGGTTGGCGTATGTTATCGCTTCGACAGGGGTGATAGGCATCTCTACTCCTTATTTACGCTTATCGTTTTAAAGTTTTTATACTCTACCTTTGCTCCTTGCACAACCTTGACATCTCTCCTATGTGTATAATCAACCAGATATCTCCCCTTTTGAGTCGTACTAAAGTTGACACACAGCTTTGCGCCAAACTCAAGTACTTCCGGCGGAGGAGATTTTTTTGTATTGGTTATTATAACATGTGTCGAGGGGATATCCTTTAGATGCATCCAGATATCGCTCATCTTTGCGCTCTTTAGAAGCTTGATATTGCCCTTTTCATTTTTACCAAGTGATATCTTATAGTCGGAGATGAAGAAATGCTCTATATTGCTATCGTCGTTTTTATCCCTTTTTTCACCTCTTTTCTGTTTGGGTACCAAAAGTTCCACTTCATCACTGCTTTTTGCGCTATTTATCGTCTCTTTGAGATGCTCTAAAAATCGTATCTTGCTCTCCAAATTCTCCTTCTCGATGATCAGCGAGTTTGCCTTTTGTTTGAACTTTTTTGCCTTTTTAAAGAGCATATCAGCCGCCATAGCCGGCGTATTTGCTTGAGGGGGAAGCGATATCTCAACCTCCCTCCCTTCAAAATCCATAACCTTCACTTTCGTTTGATAGTTTTGGAGTTTATGTAGATTGGATAGGATGATGTTCCCTTGCATCTCATACTTTTGTGCCTTTTTTTGCAAGCTCTCTCTATCCTCTAAAGAGGAGAGTATCTTTTTAAACTTCTTTATCTTTTTATCAATTGCTGAGATCTTACTCTTTTTGAGATTTTCCAGCTTGGCTTTTTCCCTTTTGGTATGCTCCTCATAGAGATAGGCATCGATATCCTCTATCATTAGGTTAGTACTAGCCTTGTGCTTTGTTTCTTTAGGAGGCAGCTCTAAAAGTTTGACGCCGACTTTTACCTCTCTAAATGAGTTTGATTTATCAATATGTCTTAGCGCCTCTAGTACGATGCCTTTATCATCTAGGATGATGATATTTGTATATCTTCCCGTAAATTCAAACTGCAAGATCGTCGAAGTCTCTTTATATTTTGAGTGGTGATTTGCTACGATTTGCAGTAGATTATCTCTAGGATGTAGTTTTACCTCCTCAACAAAACTGTTTGTAAATCTTTTCTTTAGTACTAAGTCAAACGGTGCTTGGTAGATCTTGGCTCTTTTGAGCGCATCACACTTAAAGATATGCGCTTCTCCCCTTTTCATATCGAAGTAGTAGGTGTGCTCTTTATCAAATGTGATCTTTAGTGTGTTATCAGCCACTCTCTCTACGGCAAATATCTTTTTATAACTATTTAATTTAGCGCCAATCTGCTCCAGTAGTTCTCGTTTCATTAAACTATTTTAGCAAAATTAAAAAAAAGTTCTCATTTGACGATAATATCTGTATGAAGATACTAATAGCAGAAAATAATAAAACCTTAGCGGAGATATTGGCACTTAAAATTTCTCAAACGCTCAATATCGAATCGGATATCGTTAGTAGTTATCAAGAAGCAAAAGAGCTTATAGAGGCGAAAGAGGATTATTACTCCATTGCATTAATCGATCTGCATCTGTTTGACACAAAAGGAGAGAATCTTATACACTTTGCTATAAAAAACTCTATAGCAGTTATTGTGATGACTGATAGTGCAGAAAATATGAAGGATATAGAGGTAAAAAATATCGTTGATTTTATTTTGAAAGATAGAAGCGAAACGATAGACTATATGATAGCTACGATAGATAGAGTATTAAAAAATAGAGATATTACCATCCTCGTCGCCGAATCTAATGAAAAAGATGCCAAAAGTATTAAAGAGATATTACAAACCCAACTTTTAAATGTACGAACAGTAGGTGACGGTATTGAAGCCGTAGATATTGTTAGAAATGATAGAAACATAAAGTTGGTTATAACTGCTTCTAATATGCCTAGAGCAAACGGTATAGAACTTACGATCGCTCTTAGAAAAGCATTTGGTAAAGATGAGCTACCTATCATTGGAATTGCAAAAGATAATCTATGTGCAACAAAGTTTTTAAAATATGGTGTCAATGACCTCATAAAAGCGCCATATTTTAAAGATGAACTAAGTGTGCGTATAAATAATGTATTAACGGCACAAGATAACATTGAGCGATTGAAACATTATGCCGACACAGATTATCTCACTCAAGTACCAAACAGAAAATATTTTTATAAAGTCATGAATAGTTTTTATAAAACATCTAAAAAAGACAAAGTGCCTTTCGCACTTGCTATGATAGATATTGATGATTTTAAATATATTAACGATACCTATGGACATAGTACAGGTGATAGAGCTATACAAGCGCTTGCAAATGAGATAAGAAACAATATCAAAGGACGAGACATAGTAGCAAGGTTTGGCGGTGAAGAGTTTTGTGTAGTACTAAAAGATATAAAAGAGCCTATAGCGCTCAAATTTTTAGATCAAATTCGAAAAAATATTCAAAAAATAAGAGTAGATACCGACTCCGGTGAAAAGATAGGATTTACTGTATCTATCGGTTTTACTACTGACTTTGGTAAAAACTTAGATGATATGATAAAAATTAGTGACAGCTATCTCTACAAAGCCAAAAAATCAGGGAAAAATCGAGTTTGTTCCCCTCTACAAGAGGAGAAAGAAGAGATGTCAGTTTAAAATTCTAGGCAGGGTTATCCCCGTTTGGGACTGATACTTTCCGTTTTTATCCGCGTAAGTCACTTCACACGGCTCATCACCCTCTAAAAAGAGAACTTGCGCTATTCCCTCATTTGCATAGATCTTTGCGGGGAGTGGCGTTGTGTTGCTTATCTCTATGGTGATATGCCCCTCAAATCCCGGCTCAAACGGCGTCACATTGACGATGATCCCGCATCTCGCATAGGTACTTTTACCAAGACAGATCGCCAAGACATTAT
>JALWLO010000031.1 GCA_027084135.1 Campylobacterales bacterium
TAGATAAATAGCCAAAAATCCATTATTTGTGCAAAGTGTTCATAGTATAGGAGGTGTGTTATGAGTCAGAAAAAGAAGCTTTTGGATAACTTTATAAAGTTTGCAAAATCATACTTTCAGATGCAAGAGTATCGAATCGTTTCACTATTATCTACAAATGTATCAAAGATGTTAGCACGGGGTAAAGAGGGTAAATATTTTCATTATAAGAAGATTATGTCTGTTTTAAAAAATAGTAGCGAGAAAATGTAAACAAACGATTCCCAAAAGCTAAAAATGTTAAAATCCTCCAATAGTTTAGTACTAAACAGGAGGCACTACTTGAAAAAAATGACTCTTACAACAAAGGTCTTGATAGCGATGGTGCTTGGTATTTTGGTGGGGTTGGCGATAAATATCCTGCATCTCAATCAACCGGATAGCTTTATCGATGAGTATATCGTAAACGGGCTGTTTGCGGTTGTCGGGAAGCTATTTATACAGGCTTTGAAGATGCTTGTTGTGCCGCTTGTACTCTTTTCTTTGATAAGCGGTGTGGTCGGTATCGGAGATATAAAAGCTCTTGGTAGAGTAGGGGTAAAGAGCTTTATGCTCTATCTCTTTACAACGGCTGTTGCTATCGCTCTTGGTATTTCTATCGCCGCTTCTGTAGGGGTTGGAGAGGGGATGAAGTTAGAGAGTAGTGCTATATTTAAAGCCAAAGAGGCACCGCCCATCAGTGAGGTGCTTATAAATATCATCCCCTCAAATATCATCAAGGCAATGAGTGACGGGCAGATGCTTAGTATCATCTTCTTTGCCGTGATGTTTGGGATAGCGATGTTGATGGTGGGGAGAAAGTCCAAACCGCTTGTGGAGATCATCGAACTACTAAACGAAGTGATGATGCAGATGGTAAATATCGTGATGTTTTTTGCTCCATTTGCAGTATTTGCGCTTATGGCAAAGGCTATCAGTGAGCTTGGGCTTGATATGCTCACTAGCTTAGCGGGATATGTTTTAGTACTACTGCTAACCCTTGCTATCCATCTATTTGGTACTTTGATGGGACTTTTGAGAGTGTTAGGCGGAGTGAGTCCGAAGATATTTTTGCAAAAGTTTAGGGATGCTCAGACATTTGCATTTTCCACCTCCAGTTCAAACGCTACTATACCCGTTACGCTCAGAAGCATCACTCAAAGGATGGGAGTCGATAACTCCGTAGCATCCTTTACTATCCCTTTCGGTGCTACTATCAATATGGACGGTACAGCCATCATGCAGGGTGTGGCGACTGTTTTTGTGGCAAATGTCTATGGGGTGGATCTAGGCATCAGCGGATATTTGACGGTGATAGTGATGAGCCTTCTGGCTTCCATCGGAACCGCAGGAGTACCCGGTGTTGGGCTCATCATGCTCTCTATGGTGTTTACCCAAGTGGGGCTTCCGGTGGAAGGGATAGGGCTGATACTCGGGGTTGATAGAGTGCTTGATATGGCAAGAACCGTTATCAATGTTACAGGGGACGGAGTGGTTAGCTTGATCGTGGCAAAGAGTGAGAAGAAGTTTAGTAAAGAGACTTTTGATGATCCGGATGCAGGCATGTATGAGGAGATAGATATAGATGAAAAGGTTGAGGAGGAGTTGGCTGAAGTGATCAAGGAAGAGAGGGAGAGTTTGTGAAAGAGGTGGGTTTTGAAGATAAAAGTTACAAACCCTCTAAAGTAGTTTGTATCGGTAGAAACTATGTAGAGCATATCAAAGAGCTTGGCAATGAGATGCCGTCGAACGTAGTACTATTTAATAAACCGAATTCCGCTATAGCAGATCGTTTGTACTACTTTGATGAAGGGTATAGATATGAAGCTGAGATATGCTTTTTAGTACTAAACGGTGAGATAGCCGGTGTAGGAGTAGGGCTTGATTTAACCGATGCCAAAACCCAAGAGTACCTAAAGTCAAAGTCGCTTCCTTGGGAGAGGGCAAAGGCGTTTGATAACTCTGCCGTATTTAGCTCATTTGTTACTGCTAGGGGCGTAGATATAGACTCACTAGAGATGATGCTCTATATAGACGGTGAACTTAGACAAAATGCAAAAACCACTCATATGATTTACAAAATTGAAACTATCTTGAAAGAGATAAAGAGCTTTATGACTTTGGAAAACGGCGATATCATCATGAGCGGAACGCCAAAAGGTGTAGGTAGTTACGCTATCGGTCAAAAATTTAAGTTAGTACTAAAAGATGGTAATAATACACTATTAGAAAAAGAGTTTACAGTAGAAGAAAAGTATTCATAGGGAAAAACCCTATGAAGAAGATCTAGTTAACAGATCTCATTTTAGCATCAGCTGGAGCCTCTACTACAGGAGCAGGCTCAACAACCGGTGCAGGCTCTACAACAGGAGCAGGTTTTGCAACTGGAGCTGGCTTAGTTACTTTTTTGACAGGTTCAGTATCGCATTTTTTCTTAGGTGCACAACCTGTAAAAGTTAGCAAACCAGCTGCTATAACAGCACTTATTAAAGCTATTTTCATTTTAGATCCTTTTAAGATAATTTTTGTAATTGCAATTATAACATATCTTTTCTAAATTGCATAAACCAATCGCGATTGTCTTCAACAATTCCCTCTTTTTTCTTATACAATTTAGCCAAAATAGAGTCCAACTCCTCAAGTGAAAGATACTTCAGTACATAAAGATCTAACGCAAACTCATCATCTTTAAAGCTATTTAAAATTTCTGAAATCTCCGCTAATTTTTGCTCTTTTTCTTTATCCATTTTTGATCTCTTTGTGATACTAAGGCTGTTAATATAGCATAAACACTACTTTTTTATCAACAAAAAGAGCAGATACATATTTACGATAAAAGAGATAACAAAAAGCCATCGATATATCTGTGCAGGATATTTCTCAAGCAGGGTGGCGCTTTTTTGAAAGTAGGGCTTTACCTTATCCGGATGAGAGAGTTGATACTCCATCTCGCTATAGAGTTCATAACGACGAGATTTGTCTGGTTCTATGGCATTCATGATAAGGGATTCTAACCATGCCGGTACCATTTTATTGTAAGTGCGAAGTGGTTTTGCACTTTTGAAAGTCGGGGTTTGAAAAGGCTCTATCTCGCCGTAAGGAAGCCTTTGAGTGAGGGCTTCGTAGAGCGTTACGCCGATAGCAAATATCTCAGTCTGTTCGCTGATCGACTCTCCCTCAAATCGCTCCGGTGCTAAGTATGACGGAGTTCCCGCTCTGGAAGTGATGGAAAAGATCTCTACAATCGATCCAAAATCGATAATCTTAAAGACCTTTTTACCGTGCCGTTCGGTAATGATGATGTTTTCTGGCTTGATATCTCCATGAACAAGGTCAAATTTGAGTAGATATTGGCTGGCGTGCAAAAGTGTTTTGGCTAGATTGACGCTGTCCTCGATACTTAGTGGCTTCTTTTTGATATACTCTTTGAGCGTTATACCGTCAATATACCGCATGATATAGTAGCGTTTAGAGCGATTTTTCGGTACTGCCGCCTTTGGGAAGAAGCCGGCTTTGAGTCTTTTGGCATTCCATGCCTCTTTGATGAAAAAATCAAGCAACTGCTCATCTTCAACCGCCTCCGCAAGGGGAAACTTCATCACATAGCGTTGAGAATTCCTCTCCACAAGCCAAGTTCGTTCATTTTGTATGAGCGGTTTTATGAGATGATAGCCGTCGATCACCTCTCCCTTTTTAAGGTTTCGCGGTATCTCTAATTTAGCCTCTTTGAGTTGGGTAAATGTGGAAATACCGTGATACTTTATGACAACGGCGCTTGTGTCATCAGGAAGGTTGTCATCGACCTTTTTGCTGGCATACTTGACAAGTCCAATAGCATCAAGCGCGATACGAGACTTGATGCTCTCCTCGTCAAGTAAATTACTCAGTCCGTCTGAGCATAGCAGAAGTGTATCGTTTGGAAGGAGGTTATTTTCAAAGAAGTAGGGTTCTATCTCTTCATCCATTCCGATCGCTTGAAGCAGTACATGTTCCATACCCGGCTCGTCACTTACTTGATCAAATGAGAGCTTTTTGAGGTGATTGTCTCTCAGCAGATATATCGGGCTATCACCGACATTTGCTCCATAGAGGCGATTACCTGCGATCACTACGATACTGAGTGTAGTGAGAAGTTCGGCTCTCTCATACTGCTCTATACTTTCACGATAGAGGATGGTGTTGATATTTCGTATAAATGTCTCAAGGGACTTTTCAATGCTCCAACTTTTTGGGCGATTTTTAAAGTTGTTTATGAGATTGTTGACTACCCTTCTGGAGGCTTCCAGACCCTTGAGTGCGCTTCCGACTCCATCGCATACGATCCCTATCGCTATCTCATCATAGACGCGAACCGCAAAAAAGTCTTCGCTAACAAGCTCCTTACCTTTTGCCAGTCCAAATGCTGAAGTCGAAAACGGTTTTTCCTTTTGCATCCTATATCCTATATCCTCCCACCTGCTGTAACTCCCCAGGTAGTTCTCCATCTGGTTTTTACCAAGCTGATACCGACTATTGCCACTAGTACTACAGCCGCAAAGATTAAAAATCCCGCCATATATCCGTCAAAAGCACCCTTTGACCAACCAAGTGTTTTGATAAGCGCTGTGCCTCCAAGTCCTCCCGCTGCACCTATGATACCTGTCATTATACCGATATCTCTGCCAAATCTTTGAGGTACGAGTTGAAAAACCGCTCCGTTTGCCATACCAAGATTTGCCATGATTAAAAATAGTACCACTATCGCAGCCCAAAAGGGGAGAGGCACAACGGCATTTATGATTGCCAATGCCGCAACCGCTCCGAAAAATAGATAGAGAGATTTCACACCGCCCATCTTATCCGCTATCGCACCGCCTACCGGGCGAAGTAGGGCACCGGCAAAGATACACAATGCTCCAAAGTATCCCGCAACGACTTTGACATTGGGTTCACTTAAGATATGCAGTCCGATTTGCGCCATATCGTGCTTATAGACATTCATCAGATAAACCTTCATATAGTTTGCAAATCCTACAAAACCGCCGAAACTTACCGCATAAAAGAGATTAAACCACCAGGTATCTTTATCTCTTAAAAGCTTAAGATAGTCGCTTAGTTTTTTAGGATTTGGCTTATAGACATCCGCAGGTGCATCTTTTGCCATAAAGAGGTATGCAACCCAAATGATTGCAGAAAGCACGCCTCCTACTAAAAATACCGCTTGCCACCCCCAAAGCTCAGCAATTTTCGGTGCAAAGAGGAAGTCTAGTACTACGCCGATATTTCCCGCTCCTGCTATTCCTAGTACTACACCTTGCAGTTTTGGCGGATACCACTGTCCGGCTTGGGGCAAGGCAACGGCAAATGATGCCCCTGCAAAACCGAGTCCAAATGCCACGATCAAAAGCTCACCGTATGTGATAGACTCACCTTGCAAATAGGCATAAAAGAGAGAGGCTATCACAATACCTTGTGCGATAAGTGCCGTCTTTTTAGGTCCCATTTTATCAACGCCAAAACCAAGCAATATCCTCAGTAGTGCGCCTGAAAGTATGGGGATAGATAGAAGTGTTGCTTTTTGGTTGGCACTCATCATGAAGCCGTGTGTTGCAAGTGATTCTGATATTTCTGTCGATAATGGACCAAGCATCGTCCATACCATAAAAGAGAAATCAAAGTATAAAAAAGCTGCCAGTAGTGTTGGCCAGTGACCTGTATTTTTTAGCTCTTTTACCGCCTTTATATTTGCCATAGAAACTCCTGTTGTGTAAAAGTTATCTGCTATTATATATGATAATTGTTATAAAAATAATAAAAAAAATGATTAAAAAATAGGCAATGAATTAGATAATATTTATCCTGTTTTGTTTTATAATGTTGGTACAAATTTTAGGTTGATTAGGAAAATTGTGATGCAAACACCTTTAGAGAGCTTTATCGATTACAAAGCAAAAACCGGTATGCAGTGCGGCAGTTATAGTATAGATTTACCAAAACTGCAAGCCGGCGAACAGTACCGTTTCCACTTCGATGCTACGGCATGTGTGGGATGTCGATGTTGTGAAGTTGCCTGCAATGAGCAAAATAACAACCCTGCAGATGTAAAGTGGCGCAGAGTAGGTGAGATGGAGGGCGGAAGCTTTCCCGATACATTGCTTCTCTTTAACTCGATGAGTTGTAATCACTGCATCGATCCGGCTTGCTTAAAAGGCTGCCCTACCGAGAGTTATATCAAGTTTGACAACGGAATAGTCTTTCATGACGATGATACCTGCATCGGATGTCAATACTGCACTTGGAACTGCCCTTACGGCGTGCCGACTTATCACGAAGAGAGAAAGATCGTCACCAAGTGTCATATGTGTCATGAGAGACTTGAAGAGGGACAAACACCCGCCTGTGTGCAAGCTTGTCCGGCCGGAGCTATCGAGATAGAGGTTTTTCGTCCTGATGAGTGGCTTGAGGGTGCGATAGACAAAGAGGGTAATATGCCCGATCTCGTTGATGCGAGAGTGACCAATGCTACGACGCGCTTTACTCTACCAGAGCATTTGCCTCAAAATCTAAAGGCGGTTGATGATTATCAGCTAAAACCGTTTCATTCGGAACTTCCTCTTGTTTTTATGACGGTACTCACACAGATGTCGCTTGGTGGATTTTTCGCTCTCTTTATGGGAGAATTTTTCGCACTATTTGGTGGGAGGGAGCCAAGCTGGATATTTGCACTTTTTGTGATGTTACCGGCAGCGCTTGGACTTCCGCTCTCAGCTTTGCATCTGGGACGACCGGCTAAAGCGATAACAGCCATGAAAAATATCAAAAGCTCTTGGCTTAGCCGTGAAGCGCTTGCACTGGGTGTGTTTACAGCGCTTATGACGATCGATGTTTTTTTATATTTAATGGGGGCTTCGTCAGTAGTGAAGTTTCTCTTTGATGCACTTACTTTAGCGGTAGGCGTTTACGGTATCTATGCGCAGGGGATGATCTATCAGATTGTTGCCAGACCCTCATGGAATCGCAAAACAACCCTTTTAAAATTTTTCGGGGTTGGATATCTTGGCTTTTACCTACTTGCGATCATAGCGCTATCTGTCGGTTATCAAGATATTGCTATGCCGATTATCTCCGCCGGGCTTTTGTTGGCACTTGCACAAGGTTTCTTTACCTATGAGGATTATCGAACGCTTAGTACTAAAGGTAAATATAAAGAGCAGCTAGAGAGAACAAAGCGACTCTATAAAGGGTTTTTTCCAAAACAGAAGTTGGGTCGCATCATAAGCTTTGTAGCGGGGGGTATCGCTCTACCGCTTCTGGCGTTAGTACTGATGAGTTTAAAAGCCTATTTTGCCGGAACTGTAGTGATGGTTTTGGCGTTTCTTATAGCTACCGGAAGCGAACTGCTTGATCGCTTCTTGTTTTATGTAACCTCCGTGCCGCTTCAGATGGCGGGAGGATTTTTTGTCGGAAAGCAGAGGGGATAAAGGATGTTAGAGAAGTTTAAAAAGTTTAAAGATTTCTTGGGTTTTGATATCAAAGAGGAGAAGTACAAGTTAAGCAAAGATGATACTTTTGGAAAGATAGCCGATGAGAGAAAGCCGGATAAGTGGGTCTTTTCCACTTGCGGATATTGCGGCGTGGGGTGTGGGCTCTATATCGGTGTAAAGGATGGCAAAGCGGTTTATACGCGCGGAAATCCGAAACACTTTGTCAACATGGGAACGCTTTGTCCAAAAGGGTTGAGTGAACATCAGATGATCAACTCCCCTGAGAGGATCAAAGAGCCGATGATACGCAAAAACGGCAAGCTTGAGCCGGTAAGTTGGGATGAGGCTTTTAGCAAAACGGCTGAGACATTTAAGCGCATCTCAAAAGAGCATGGTGCAAAAGCGATAGGAGTGATCTCAACAGGACAGCTTTTGACTGAGGAGTTTTATACACTTGGAAAATTTGTCCAACTGGGACTTGGTACAAACAATTATGACGGCAATACCACTCTCTGTATGGCATCAGCGGTTGCGGGGTATAAGCAGTCTCTGGGTTCGGATGGTCCGGTCGGTTCTTATGAGGATTTTGAAGTAGCTGATCTGATAGTACTAGTTGGAGCAAATATCGCCGATAACCACCCTATCTTGATGCTTCACCTCAATAAAAACCCGAATAAAAAAATCATCGTCATAGATCCAAGAAAGACAAAAACGGCAAAGATAGCCGACACCTACCTTCCTATAAAGCCGAGAACCGACCTTGCACTTTTTAACGGTATCGCCTATATCTTGATAGAGCAGGGGTGGATAGATGAAGGCTACATCAAAGCGCACGTAAACGGCTACAAAGAGCTGGTAAAGCATCTGCAAAACTATCCGCCGCAAGAGGTGGCGAATATCACCGGTTTGGATGTCAAAACACTCTATGAGTTAGCCCGCCAATATGCCTTAAATGAAAAAGTAACAACCGCTTGGACGATGGGGGTTAATCAGTCTGCTATGGGTACAGATACCGTCAGTGCGATCATCAACCTACATCTACTCACCGGAAAGATAGGAAAGCCGGGATGCGGTCCCTTTAGCATCACCGGACAGTGTAACGCCATGGGGACGAGAGAGAGCGGATTTACCTCTTCACTTCCGGGATATAGAGCGTTTGGAGATAAAGAGGCGGCAAGAGAGTATGCCGATATCGTCGGAGTGCCGGTAGAGAAGGTGCCGACCGAGAGAGGGTATAAATATGCCCAAATCATCGAAGCGATCGATAGAGGAGAGATCAAGGCGCTCTGGATAGTCGCAACCAATCCGCTTGTAAGTTTTGTCGATCAAAATAGGCTTAGAGAGATACTCTCAAAGTTAGAGCTTTTAGTTGTGCAAGATGCCTTTATGGGTGATACGGCTCAAATCGCCGATGTGATCTTTGCGGCGGCTACTTGGGGAGAGAAGGAGGGAACATACACAAACTCCGAGCGCCGTGTCAATCGTGCAAATAAAGCCGTAGAGCCGATAGGCAACGCAAAAAGCGATTTTGAGATAGTGGTAGAGTTTTCTAAATATTTTGAGGGTGTCAATGAGGAGCTGTTTAGGGATTGGAAGAGTCCTGCGGATGCCTTTGAGGAGTGGAAAAGAGTCAGCAAAGGACAGCTATGCGACTACTCCGGGATAACTTATGAGCTTTTGGAGCAGGAGGGAGGCGTTCAGTGGCCTTGCAATGAGCAGTTTTCAAAGGGTGCTAAAAGGCTCTATACCAAAGATATCCCCTTTAGGACAAAAGACGCTAAAGCAAATCTGATACGAGCCGACTGGATACCGATGAGGGAGCCTGTAAGAGAGGGGTATCCAATCATCTTAAATACCGGAAGAACGGTAGAGCAGTGGCATACCAGAACCAAGACACGAAGTATCGATATCCTTGACAATCTCGCACCTGAGGCATGGGTGGAGATAAATCCCGAAGATGCAAAAGAGTTGCAGGTAAAGAGCGGTGATAGGATAGCGCTGAGTAGTCCCAGAGGGAAGGTTGAGGATGTGATAGTCAAAGTTACTGAGACGATGGCGCCGGGAAGTGTATTTGTACCTTTTCACTTCAACACACAGCTTGTAAATATCTTGACGCAACCGGAGTTTGACCCCATCTCCGGAGAGCCGAATTATAAGCAAACGGCGGTACAGCTACACTCTATGAAAGTACCTCAGGGAATAAAATTAAAGCAGCGGGAACTAAGCGGTGCTTTGGCACATGAGAGCGTCCAAAGTAGTCTAACTGCGCAGATGCAAAAAGATAGTACTAAACATGTGGGAGGGAAATAGCGGTGATTGGTAAACTACAAGCAGCTTTTGAGGCGCGTTGCGCTAAGATAAATAAAGTTGAAAAGACAAAAGCGTTAAAAAGCCCCAAAGAGGCTTATGAGCAGATAGCTATCTATGCCAAAGAGGGGTATGATAGTATCGCAAAAGAGGATAAGGAGTACTTTCTCAAATGTTTCGGTATCTTCGATCGACCGGCAACTCCGGGGCGCTTTATGATGCGTGTTAGAGTTCCGGGCGGACAACTGAGCGCCACCCAAGCTCAAACGATCGGAGAGATAGCAAAAGCGTACGGAGAGGACTATATCGATATCTCTACGCGTGCGCAGGTGATCTTACGCTATCTTGAGATAGAGAATATCCCGACTATTTTAGATTGGCTCGAAAGTGTTGGAATCACCACTTTTCACACCGGAGTGGATAACTTTAGAAATATGGTAAACGACCCGCTTGACGGCATAGCGTACGATAATATCTTGCCTTCACAGGTGTTGTTGGAGAAGCTTCAGAGTCTCTTTTTGGGTAATTGGGAGTGGGTCAGCGCCTTGCCAAGAAAGTTCAATACCGGCGTTTGCGGCTCCATCTCAAATAGGTGCAATATATTCGGTCAAGATTGTAGCTTTGTACTAGCGCAAAGAGAGGGGGTGTACGGATATAATGTTTATCTTGGCGGAAGGGTTGGTGTTATCGCCCAAAATGCGGATATATTTGTCAAGAGTGAAGAGGAAGCGGTGGCGATGTTTAAGGCGCTGATAGAGCTTTATAGGGATTACGGTTTTAGAGACAATAGAAATAAAAATCGCCTTCACTACTTGATCGAAGCGGTTGGTATGGATGTTTTGGCGGCTGCCATCAGGGAGCAAGCCGGTATCGACTTTGCACCGGCGGGTGAGACTTTAACAAAGCTTGAAAGTAGTGATGTGGATCAAGGAAGGGTGCAGTTAAAGGATGGGAGCTTTGCCGTTCACGCCGTTGTACCTTCCGGTGTCTTTACCGGTAGTGATATGATAACGGCGGCAAAGCTATCCGAAAATTACGGCGATGGGCGAATAAGGCTTGATGTAGAACAGAGTCTCTATATCGTCGGGGTTGATAATGATAAGTATGAGAGCCTGATAGCAATACCCTTTTTTGAAAAATATAAGAGTGTAACAAGCCCATATTTTGCTCATCTGATCGCATGTGCAGGTGAGGAGCACTGCCCCTTTGGTGTCATACCCAATAAACCCGATGCGATTGAAATGGCGAAGTACCTTAGTAAAACGGTACCGATAGATGGCGGAAAAGTGAGAATGTACTGGTCTGCCTGCATAAAAGGGTGCGGTTTGCACGGACTTGGAGATATAGGTTTTGAGGGGTGTAAAGCTAAGGTTGAAGGCAAAAATGAGTATGGAGTCAATATCTTTCTTGGTGGAAAGTTGGATAGAGAGGGGGAAGAGGGGCATAGTGTGATGCGCTCTGTTGTTTTGCGTTTTGCGCACCACTATGTGGAGTCACTAATGAGAGAGTATAAGAGGATGAGACTACCAAGAGAGAGCTTTGGGGAGTTTTATGATAGAGTTCTCTCAAACTATACAACCGCGGCTATCGGCTTTATGATGCGTCTACAAGCTTATCTGAGGATCAAGGGGATAGAGCTTGAGTTTGGCTTTGAGAAGGAGCCTAAAACCGGTAAAAATGAGCAGTTTGAACTGTTTGATTTTGGTTGTAAACTCTATAAAAAATTGACAGGAGTGAACGCCTATCCTCAGCAGATCAATTTTATGCCGGGTGAGAGAGAGAAGATAGAAAAGCCCTCAAAGATAGTAGAAAGTGTCGATCCGGCACTTGAAGCAATGCTTCTGAAGATGCTAGATCCAAATCCACTCACAAGAGCAAAAGTTTTTACGGAAGTGAATGATCTAATATCTATATATTAGATATTAGATCGTTTTAGTTTTTTTGATATAAAGAGTAGTAACCCTACGATCACTAACAGAGGTAGGAGTATCTGCACCCACGCCGAGAGATTGAGTATCTTATTTAAGATGCTTGCATGCTCTTTTTTGTCGATCTTCATCCCTGCCATCTCGGCGATGTGTACCATCGATGAAACGGCTAAGTTTCCATCCGGTATATCTTTATGACAGCTTAGACAAACACCCCTTCGATCAAGTTTTGAGCGGGTTTTGTTATCCAAAGCGTGTGAAAGTTTCCAGTGGTTTCCGACAGTTTGGAGTTGGGTGCCGTTCTCATCTACAAATCTTGAGTAGTCATACTTCAGTGTGTGGATAGCCGGTATCTGCTCATCTATTTTTTTGGGCAAGACCTTCCCATCGGCAGTCATAAGATCGACGATGGTTGCTTTAGATTGGTCGCTAAAGTATTTTCCTCCGCCGATACCGTAGCCAAGCGCCTTAGTACTATCGTGACAACTCTCACAACTTCTACCCTTTTTGGTGATGGTATGCGGATTTACTGGAGCCATAACGATAGAGTCCACCCCTTTTTTACCGCTTCCCTCCGCAAACGGTATCTTAAAGATATGGTTTTGAAGTAGCGCTTTCCCATCTTTGCCTATAACGGTGAGTGTTACTTGACAACCGGGAATGACCGGTGAAACACGACCTTCACCGTTTCTCGCAAGCGGCGGGTCTTCCCATCTTAGGTAGCTTCTCGTCTCAGTCACTTTACCGTCAACGAGATAATCTTTGAGATTTGTAACTTCACCTGTAACACCGTTTTTATGGTGGGCTGAAGCGGCGAGGTAGTCCGGGTTTTTATTGCCGTTGGAGTAGTCGATCTTTACATGACAGCCGTAACATTGCGGCGCCCAAGTGGCATGGCAGGTGTAGCACTCAAGCTTGTCGGTATGCGCTTTGATCCTATCCATAGCGGTAAGCCCCTTGGCAGAGAGTTTCCCCTCTTTTTTGAGTGCTTTTAGCGGTGTGAGGGTGATATCTTTGCCGCTTGCAAGGTGCATGATCACTTTGTTACCCTTTTTGATCGCCTTTGGCATAGGGTTTCCACGCGCTGTGAGGAGGTATCCTTCACCCTTATCTTTCGGTACAAAACCCTCTTGTAGATATTTTGCTAAGGTTTTGGCTACGCCTCTCGGTTTGCCTGTTTTGGGCTTGGTACTAAACTCGTCACTATATCCAAGTGGCAACTCCCAAGGGTATTTATCGGTAGTACCGTGGCAATCTTGACACTCGATCTCTACCGCACCGAGGTTTGCACCCGTTAAGAATCCGTCACCGTGCATATCGTTTGAGGTGTGGCAATCTTGACAAAGCATTCCATGTTTGTAGTGGATATCCTCTTGGAGATGGAGATACCGCTTAGTGTGGAGTTTTGGTTGAGCGTTTCCTTTTTCATCAAATGTCGCTTTATAGGCGGTCTCCATCAACCCTTGATAGCTCACGCCTATCCGTTTCCCTCTATTGTGGCAGGTGGTACAAGTTTCAACCGGTATCCCGGAGTAGGTGATACCGTGAACGGTAACTTTGGCATCTCTACTGCTTTGGATAGAGTGGACTAAGAGGTGTCCTGGCTTATCTTTTGGTATCGACGTATCTTTACCCTCATAAAGTCCTGAGTTTGAGTAGGGTATATGACAACTCGCACAACCAATACCGCGATAATCTCCTCTTCTATATCGTCCTTTTCCGCCGGTGTGACATCTCAGACACTCTTGTCGAAGATAGGTATAGACTGAAAGTGTTGGATCTTTCTCAACCTCTTCAGCTGTTGGGGCAGGAGGTAGGGCGATCTGCTTCTTTGGAAATCCTTGCGGCTCCTTTTTTGCAAGGGCATCCATATATTTTCGGTAGGCGTTCGTACCGATTCGTTGATGGATATTTTTGACATCAAAGTTGGCTGATAGGTGATTATACCCCTCTTTTGCGCCAAATCCCCATATCGCACCGTGAATCTTACCGGCTTCCGTTGCCATGAGGTTATTCCACTGGGCATCTACCTGCTCTTTGTGGCACATACCGCAAGTGTGCTGGTTGATCCAAGGGCTTGACGGGGATGGATAAAAGGCTTTTGGACCTTTATGACTTTGGAAATATTTGACGGTTCCTTTATGAGCTTTTTCCTTCTCATCCGCATCGGGATTTCCTCCGTGGCAGACGATACAATCATTTTGCCCGTAGCCCGCTTTTTGAGAGATTTTACGGATCTCCCGCATCATTTTGGAATTTTTATCTCTAATGTCGGATATACCATTGTGGCATTTAAGGCAACTGTTTTTTGCTTGGATGACAGTAATTAAAGTTATAAGTAATATTAATATCTTTTTCATAAAGTATAGTGTAGCAAATTTTGGGTTAAACAGGCATTTTAAAAGTTTTAGTACTAAATACTCCGTTTTTATCAAAATAGAGGTAGTAGAGGGTGTCTGTTTGGATAGGTAAACCTGTGAGATAGCGGATAGATAGATTTGCTTCAAATGAAGCCGCCTGCATCACCATAGGAGCGGCTATGCCTCCCGGTTTTCGATCATTTATCATAAATGCGTTGCTAAAAGAGCTCTCTTTGAAGAAGCATACTTGAGCGTTAAACTCTTCTACGGAGGTGTAGATCCAAGGGGTTTGGGTGCTTTTGGCGAAGCTATCTATCTGTTCTCTGCTTGGTAAGTTATCTGTTGCATCGATAATAAGATCAAATGTCATACCCCGCTTTGCAAAATCTTCAAAGCTCTCTACAAAGTAGTTGGTACTAACAAAAGAGCATCTTGCCATTATTAACTGAGATAGAACCTCTGCTTTGGGTTTTCCCTCATCTTCTACTTTAAAGGCGATTTGACGGTGGATATTGCTTTTATCGACTCTATCAAAGTCCACAAGGGTGATCTCTCCTATCCCGCTACTTCCAAGTGCGATACCGACTGAACTACCGAGTCCCCCGCAACCGACAATCAAAACCCTCTTGGAAGCTAAGCTCTCTTGTTTCTCCTCTCCCCAAAGCTCTATCTGCCTTTTAAAGTATTGTCTCACAAGAGACCCCTATCCTCTAACTGCTTTCTAAAGCCCCAATTTTTCCTCGCATCTTTTAACTCTTTTTTGTCGATCTTAGCGATCAAGATATCCTCTTTATTGCTAAGAGAGCTTTCGATATGACCATCAGGGTTTACCAGATATGTCTCACCGTAAAATTTCCATAGAGAGTTCTCGTCATGATATGTTCCGATACGATTGACTCTAAGGATATACATACTATTTAAAAATGCACGACTTTTGAGAAGTTCATTCCATCTAAAGTTGCTTCCAAATGTAGAAACGGTCGGGATTAGTACCACATCTACACCCTTTTTAAGCATCTCTTGCCAAAAGAGATCAAAATGAACTTCAAATCCATTTATCACACCAAAAGTGAATCCATGCATCTCAAATAGTATCGGCTCTATCTTTCCGCTCGGTGTGTTATCAAAGAAGCTCTCCTCATTCCAGTGGCTATAGTTGATGAGAAACTCTTGATCTCTATAGGTGGTTCCTTGAGGTGAAAATTTTGCTATTCTCTTAAAGAGTTTACCCTCTTCTACGATAACAATGGGTGCTATAATATGCATCTTAAACTTTTTCGCATACTCTTCAAGGGATTCTATCTTATGTTTTGACTGCTCTTTTATGAGCATTCTTGGGATATTTTCAAGCTCTTTGAAGAAGCTGTTTAGTACATATTCGCCTAGTACTACGATATCTATACCCTTTTTGTAGCAAGTCTCCAGATAGTCAAAGATCTTTTGATTGCTAAGAGGAAGTGTGGCTAACTGAAGTGCGGCTATCTTCATTTAAGCTTCATCCCTGTTGAGCGTTTCAAACTCAAGTTTGGCACTCTCAAGTAGCTTTTGAGCCTCATCTAACTCTTTCATCCCCTCCTTGTAATATTTTACACTGTCACTAAGTTTGATCTGTGGATCTGAGAGTTTTTTAAGTAACTCTTGCGCTTTTAACAACTTCTGTTCAAAATCTTCGCTACTTTTTTTTGCCATAACTACTCCTCTAAAGCTCTCATTATAATCTTTTCAAACTTAGGAATCTCTACCAAAAATGCGTCGTGTCCGTAGTCGCTATCGACCTCAAAATAGCTGACTAATTCACCTTTTTTAATCTTTTTCATAGTTTCTTCAATATGCTTCATTTCTCTTGGTAAAAATAGGAGATCAGATTTAAAAGATATTAAAGTAATTTTTGATTTTATTCGAGAAAGGGAGTCTTCAAGAGAGTCATAATTTCTACTCGCATCAAAGATATTGATCGCTTTTGTTATGTAGAGGTAGCTTAGAGGATCAAACCACTTTGAGAAGTTGTTGCTATTGTAGTCGAGATACTTTTCCACTTGAAACTTTCCAAAAAGATCATAAAGACCGTCTCTTGGGTCATAATCCCTACCAAATTTTGTGATCATCGAGTCGGGTGATAGGTAGGAGATGTGACCGGACATCCTCCCAACACTTAGTCCACTAAGTCCTTTTTCTGCGATCTTCTCTTTATCATATTCACCGTTTTGAAAGTGTGGATCTCTGATGATAGCTTCTCTTGCTACTTTATTAAAGGCGATAGTCCATGGTTGGGTAGCGTAAGTTGAGGCGAGTATGATGTGTCTTTTGGCAAATCTCGGATACTCGATAGCATAACAGAGAGCCTGCATACCGCCCATTGATCCGCCTATGACCGCTTCAGCTCTATGGATACCGAGCCTATCAAAGAGGGCTATTTGAGCGCGTACCATGTCACTAATGGTGATAACCGGAAACTTGAGTCGATACTCCTTTTCAGTTGGATATATTTTGGATGTAGGACCCGTCGAGCCGAAACATGAGCCGATAACATTGACACATATCACAAAATACTTAGTCGTATCTATCGTCTTGTGATCGCCTATGAGATCATCCCACCAACCGGCTTTCCTATCACCCTCGTAAGTTCCGGCGGCATGGTGGCTTCCGGTAAGAGCGTGGCAGACAACTATGACATTGCTCTTATCTTCATTCAACTCACCGTAAGTCTCATACTTTAACTCATAGGGTTCAAGGATGCGTCCACTCTCCAGATAGAGCGGGGTGGTAAATTTCTCAACTTTTGTCTCTATCTTCAACGACTACGCCTCCAAGGCTTTTTTAAGTGCATCGATAAGGTCTTGCGTATCTTCTAATCCTATGCTAAGCCTGATCAACCCCTCTTTCACACCTGCCGCTTCCATCTCATCACTTGATAGTTGCTGATGTGTAGTACTAGCCGGATGGGTGATGATAGACTTACTATCGCCTATATTTACCACAAGTGAAAATATCTCGATACTATCAACGATCTTTCTCGCCTCATCAAAGCTATCTACCTCAAAGCTAAGCAAACCACTTGCACCACCTTTTAAATACTTTTTCGCATATGGATAGTTCTCGTTTGACTCTAAAAATGGATAATTTACCTTCTTAACTTTTGGATGAGACTCAAGAAACTTCGCTATCTCCAACGCACTTTTGCTGTGTTGCTCCATCCTAAGCGGTAGATGCTCTAAGCCTTGTATAAAGAGCCATGAGTTAAAGGGACTCGGTACACCGCCTAAATCTCTAAGAAGTGCCAATCTCATCCTAAGAGAAAAGGGCGGAAGCCCTACATCGGTATAGACGAGCCCGTGGTAAGAGGCGTCCGGCGTGTTGAAATGAGCGTATCTGTCGTTATCTTTTATCTTCTCTTTCACGCTCTCTGCCTCGACTACTATACCGCCTATCGCAAGTCCTTGCCCTGTGGTATATTTGCTGGTAGAATGGATAGAGAGATCGCATCCAAGATCTAAAGGTTTGCAGTGTATCGGAGTGGCTACCGTGTTATCCACAGCCGTTAGTACTAAGTGTCTGTTTGCGATCTTTATGATCGGC
This sequence comes from Campylobacterales bacterium, assembly GCA_027084135.1. GTDB lineage: Bacteria > Campylobacterota > Campylobacteria > Campylobacterales > QNZT01 > QNZU01. Next base: position 17,653 of record JALWLO010000031.1, read on the forward strand.
TCGATGTCGGCAACGGTGATGCTTGGATTGCTGATAGATTCAAAGAGTATCAGCTTTGTCTTTTCGTCGATAAGCTTTTCAAGATCTTCTGGCTTTTGCGGATCAAAGTATTTACTCTCTATTCCAAATCGCTTGATCGTATGGGCGGCAAGTGTGAGCGTTCCGCCGTATAGCTTTGTGGAACAGATGATGTTATCTCCCGCTTCGGCAAGATTTGCGATAGTGCTAAAGAGAGCATTCATGCCGCTTGAAGTGGCAATCGCCGCTACACCATTTTCAAGCGATGCAAAACGCTTTTCCAAAACATCGGTAGTCGGGTTTGTGAGTCTCGTGTAAATATTTCCAAGCTCTTTGAGTGCAAATAGATTTGCCGCATGCTCAGTATCTCTAAACTCATACGCCGTTGTTTGATAGATCGGTACAGCCATTGTGGCATTTGTATCTTTGATATAGCCTTCATGTATCGCTTTCGTTTTATCTCTCATCCTCTATCTCCTTCAAATTGTGGATATTATACTGTAACTTGGCTCAAAGTCTCAATCGTGAAAATGCATCAAGGGATTTAGACGACTATCTTTATTTGTTTGTTTGTTTACTGGGTGAGTTTTTCTTAAAGCATAAAAGCTATGTTATAATATAGCAAGAAAATTGCAAAGGAACAAAAATGGGTGCACTCAAAAAAGAGGATTTTCCACACTACACGTACGATGACTATAAACAGTGGGAGGATCAGTGGGAACTGATAGATGGGATACCATATGCTATGAGTCCCGCACCGATGATTAAACACCAGCAAATCAGCAATAAAATTGCAAGAATTTTAGATGAAGAGTTGGAGAGATGTAAAACATGTCATGCTCTGCTTCCGGTGGATTGGAAGATCACCGAAGACACCATCGTCCAGCCGGATAATCTCGTCGTTTGCTATGAACCTGAAGGTGCGTATATTACTAAAGCGCCTGTTTTGATTTTTGAAGTACTCTCAAAAGCGACTGCAAAAAAAGATACAACACTCAAATATGCACTCTATGAACAAGAGGGTGTTAAATATTATATTATGGTCAATCCCGATGACGAAATCGCCAAAGTCTATGAACTAAAAGAGGGGCGTTATATCAAAATGCTTGACGCTACCGATGAAAAAGCCACTTTTGATCTGGGAAAATGCGAGATCGAAATCAACTTTGCCAAGCTATGGGAATAGTACTCTAATTTTATCCCAAATTTTGCATTAGCCGGCACATCATCTGGATTTACCGCTCAAAAATGCATCATAGGTTGCATTCAAAATATTGCATGTATGTTATAATTGCAGTAGCAAAACCTCATTTAAAGAGGAGAGTATGGATAAAAAATATTTGATAGATATCGCAAAAGATGCGATAAGAGAAAAATTAGAGGGTAAGAAGATCATCGACAAAGAGGCGCTTTTGAAAGCGCATCCCCGGCTTGGCGAGAAGGGGGCGGTTTTTGTAACACTTGAGAAGCGAAGTTCACTAAGGGGTTGTATCGGCTCATTGATCGCACATCGAACTTTGCTTGATGATTTGATAGAAAATGCTATAAACGCCGCATTTCATGATCCGAGATTTCCGCCGCTTACTGTGGAGGAGTTTAATAGCAAAGACCTAACGGTAGAGGTCTCTATACTGAGCGAGCCGAAACCTTTAGCTTATAGCGATATAGCCGATCTAAAAAGTAAGATTAAAGTTGGGAGGGATGGTGTGATACTAAAGCTTGGCAACTATCAAGCGACATTTTTACCGCAAGTTTGGGAGCAGTTGCCCACTTTTGAGACTTTTTTTGCCCACCTTTGCCAAAAAGCGGGGCTTGGAGCCAACTGTCTGGAGAGTAAACCGCAAATCTTTATTTATCACGCCCAAAAGATAAGGGATAGATAACTATGTCAGGGGGTAAGAGGATGAAACGAGTAGCCGGTGTAAGAGGAGGGTTTTATCCAAGTAGTTGCAGTGAGATAGAGGGAATGATAGAGCGCTTTAACAGCGTGCTGGATAAACATCTAAAAGATAAAAGCGTCTTAAAGGATGTACCCAGAGCCATCATCTCCCCGCATGCCGGATATATCTATAGCGGTTTTACGGCAAATTTCGCCCACAGAATCCTCTCAAATGCAAAAGCAAAGAGAGTGTTCGTGATAGGTCCTAGTCACCATGTTTTTATCGACGGTATAAGTGGAAGTTTTTTTGACGAGTATGAAACCCCTTGCGGAAATATGGCTATCGATAAAGAGTATCTTGAAATATTAAAAGATAAATTTTCACTCAAGTTTGCTCCTAAGGCTCATAGCGTAGAGCATAGTACCGAAACACAGATGCCTTTTATCAAGCACTACAATCCAAATGCAAAAGTGGTGGAATTGATTTACGGTAGAGTTGACTATCACGAGGTGGCGCTCATCATAGATGAGGTTTTAAAAGATAAAGACAACGCAGTGGTCATTAGTACCGATCTAAGTCACTTTTATACTAAACAAAAAGCAAAAGTGCTTGATACTATCTGCCTTGAAGCGATCCAAAAAAGAGATGTCAAACTCTTTGATAGAGGGTGTGAAGCGTGTGGTATCATTGGTGTTAAAGCGATGGTAGAGGTAGCAAGGATAAGAGATTTGAAAGTTAAACTTCTTGACTATCGCACAAGCAGTGACACTACCGGAGATGAGAGCAATGTGGTCGGATATATGAGTGCTCTGTTTGAGTAGAGAAGGATTATTTCTTATAAATGTCGCCTCTACTATCGATTTTCAATATTTTAATCTCCTTTTCATTCATGAAAAAGATTATCCGATATTTTGATACTCTTAATCTGTAAAAAGGAGGTATATCATTACCCGCTAACTTTTTCACATCACCGTTTGGTAGATTTTCAATGGCGGTAAATATTTTGACTTGGAGCTTTCTATCATATTTTGCAAACTTTTTCTCAAATGTTTTAGAGTAAGTGATTTTCATAGATTAAATTTCTTTTTGAACTCTTCATTTGAGATAAATTCATCATTATTTAATATATCTAATATATCTTTTTCATCATCTGCATCCAATACCAAATCAGCCTGTTGTTTAAGCTTTTTGTTTTTTTCTATATACTCTTTGAGACTCTCTCTTATGATTTGAGATATAGACTTTTTCTCTATAAAACTTACCGCTCTTGCCTGCTCATATAGTGACTCATCGATAGTAATATTTAGTCTATGCATATATACTCCATTGTGTAGTGATGTATTAATGTATTATAATAAAAAAAATGGAAAATTCAAAATGTATAAACCCTATGCATAAAAGGTATCTTTATAATTTAGTGTTGTGGATGAGTGCAAGAGGCTTTAGTACTAACCACTCTAAGAGTGGTAATTCGGTGCCTCTTTCGTGATGGTTACATCATGCACATGGCTCTCTTTTAGTCCGGCACTTGTGATCTCTACAAACTCCGCCCTCTCTTGGAAATCTTTGATATCCTTTGCGCCTACATACCCCATAGAGGCTCTGAGTCCACCTACAAGTTGATGTACAACCACACTCATCTTTCCGCGATATGGCACCATCCCCTCTATCCCTTCGGGTACTAACTTCTCTACCGCCGTTCCCTCTTGGAAATATCGATCATTACTTCCTCTTTGCATCGCACCGATACTTCCCATGCCGCGGTAGCTTTTGTATTGTCTGCCTTGGTACATGATCACATCACCCGGAGACTCTTCGGTTCCGGCGAGCATGCTTCCTATCATCACGCTACTTGCACCCACCGCCAAAGCTTTTGCCACATCTCCTGAGTATTTGATCCCGCCGTCGGCGATGATAGGCACTCCGTACTTTTTGGCCTCTTTTGCGCAGGTTTCGATAGCGGTTATCTGCGGTACTCCCACTCCTGCTACGATCCTTGTTGTACAGATACTTCCTGGTCCTATACCCACTTTTACCGCATCCGCTCCAGCTTCTACTAGCGCTTTTACCGCTTCCGGTGTGGCTACATTACCGGCTATCACATCTACATCAAATCTCTTTTTGATCTCTTTTAGCGTATCGATGATCCCTTTTGAGTGTCCGTGAGCGGAGTCTATCACAAGCACATCAACCCCCGCTTTTACCAGCGCTTCGGCTCTTTCAAATTGATTGACTCCGATTGCCGCACCCACTCGCAGTTTTCCTGTTTTATCTTTGTTGGAGTTTGGAAACTCTTTTCGCTTTTTGAGGTCTTTGATGGTGATGAGTCCCGCAAGTGAGCCGTTTTTATCCACAAGCGGTAGCTTTTCTATCTTGTTTGTTCTAAATATCTCCTCAGCGTCATCGAGAGATATGGTGTTTGGAGCCGTGATGAGAGGAGCTTTTGTCATCACATCGGAGACTTTTTGAGAGAGATTTGTCTCAAATCTCAGATCCCTATTTGTGAGGATACCTACCAGTTTACCCTCATCATCGACCACCGGAAAGCCAGATATCCTATACTCTGCCATCAGATCAAGAGCCTCTTTGATAGTGGATTCGGGTTTGAGATGAATTGGTTCATCGATGATGCCGCTCTCACTCTTTTTGACTCTCTCCACCTCTTTTGCCTGAAATTCGATATTCATATTTTTATGGATGATGCCGATAGCTCCCAGCCTAGCCATTTTGATAGCCGCTTTATGCTCGGTAACTGTATCCATCGCGGCGGAGACGATGGGGATATTTAACTCTATATTTTTGGTTAGTTTTGATCTGATATCCACCTCTTTTGGGAGTATTTCAGAGTATTTTGGGATAAGCAGTACATCTTCAAAGGTTAAGGCTCTTGTTCTGATCTTCATCTAATTCTCCTCCAATATCTTCTCTAATCCTAAAGCGCAATCAAAAAGCTTCTGCTCCTCAAGCGTATTTGCAATAAATTGCGCACCTATCGGAAGGTTGTTGCTATCTTTTTCGATCGGTAGCGATATCGCCGGAAGTCCGGCAAGATTGACTCCTATGGTATAGATATCGCTTAGATACATCTCAAGCGGATCGGTGATAGAGCCTATTTCAAAGGCGGTTGTCGGTGCTACCGGCGAAAAGATAAGATCAGCTTCGCTAAATATCTTCTCAAACTGACCTTTAATAAGGTGTCTCGCCTTTTGTGCTTGGATATAGTAAGCGTCGTAGTATCCGCTACTAAGGACAAATGTCCCGATCAGTATCCTTCTCTTTACCTCTTCACCAAAGCCTTCACTTCTGCTTTTGATGTAGCTCTCTTCAAGCGTTTTTGCTTCAGGGCTTCTATATCCGTACCTCACTCCGTCATATCTGCTGAGGTTAGTACTAGCTTCCGCTGAAGCGGTGATATAGTATGAAGCTATCTCATACTTAGGATTTACCATCTCTTTATAGATGATCGTATGTCCTTCGCTCTCAAGCTTCTCGATAGTTTGATAGATAGCATTTTTTACATCCTCTGAAGCTTCATCGATATGGCTTTTGATGACGGCAATGGTAAATTTTCTATTTGGGTCAAGTTTGTCGCTCACCTTTTCATGCGGGGTATTGATGCTGGTGGAGTCATTTGTATCATGTCCCGCTATGATGTCGTAAAGGATAGCCGCATCTTCTACGGTTTGGGTGATGGGACCTATCTGATCGAGTGAGCTTGAGTAGGCGTTTAGTCCGTAACGGCTAACTTTGCCGTATGTCGGCTTCATTCCCACACATCCGCAAAATGCCGCAGGCTGTCTGATACTTCCGCCCGTATCACTTCCAAGCGCCGCTAACGCTATACCGCCCGCTACCGCCGCCGCACTTCCGCCGCTACTTCCACCCGGTACTCTTGATGGGTCATGGGGGTTTTTCGTGATGCCGTAGTATGAGCTCTCTGTCGAGCTTCCCATCGCAAACTCATCCATATTTGTTCTGCCAAACGGCGAGAGATTTGCTTTAAGTAGTTTATCGATAACGGTTGCGTTGTACGGGGCGACATAGCCTTGAAGTATCTTTGATGAGCAAGTTATACTCCAGTTTTTAACTTGGATATTATCTTTGATTGCTATCGGTACACCGCTTCCAAGCGAGTTTATCTCTTCACCTGTAAACTGCTCTATATAAGCTCCAAGATCTTTTTTTGTTTCTATCTCTTTTTTTAAATCGTTTCGTAGTGCTTCCAATTCACTGCTTGAGAGTGTAAGTGCCTCTTTTAGTGTTATCAACGCTTCCCCCGTTTGTGGTAAATTTGAGAGATTTTACCACAAAGGGTATAATAGTAACCCAAAAGCTTGGGTATCAGTTGCCTATCGTGATAGATTTATATAACTCTTTTACCGCAGCAAGTCCCAGATCGCTTGAGAGGTAGCTTGATACTAACGGGTTTGAGATGCGAACTTTAAGAAAGTGTTTACCATCGATATCGGCAAGATAAGCTACGGAGTAGTAAGGAACGGTAGGTCCATATATCTCATAGAGCGCTCTTTTAGCCTTTGTTTGGCTATCAAGCATTACTTCATCTTCTCTCAATAGCTTTAAGCTTTTAAATTTACCCTTTTTTTCCATATAGTTTAGTGCATTTTTAAACAGCTCATAATGTTTCTCTAACGGCTCATCTTTTGGATAGATAAATGCATCCAGATAGGCTTTATATTTACTCTTATCTATGTATCTAAGACCGATACCAAGCTTCTTGTCACTATAATCTTTCTGCCCCTCAAGCTCGTACGAGCCGATTTTTCTCGGTGCTTTGATATTCTCTATCTTGATAGCGGTTTTGGTTAGTACCGGTTTTGCTTGTTTATTTGCGCATCCTGTTATCATCAAAAGAGTAATCGTTAGTACTAATGCAATATTTTTCATCCTATCCTCCAAATTTTGGATTTATTTTAAATTCTATCAAAATAATGCAAAAAATATAAATCATCGTACTACTA
>JALWLO010000032.1 GCA_027084135.1 Campylobacterales bacterium
CTCTGATAGAGGCAAAAAATATAAAGATCATCAAAGAAATAGAGCCAGATATCATCATAGATTTGGACAAAAATGATGCGATTCGTCTCATCGATAATATACTCTCAAATGCCATAAAATACAACTACAAGCCGGGATGGATCAAAATAGTACTAAGCTCAGATAAACTTGAGGTTACAAATGACGGAGAGGGAATAGATAGAGAGATGCTCAAGCTTATACAAAAACGATTTAAACGAGCAAATAGTAGCGAGGGAGGTTTTGGCATAGGTCTTGATATCATAGGGCAGATCACAAAGCTCTATAACTTTAAACTCCAAATCAACTCCGATAAAAATCAACCGACAAAGGTGACTGTATCATGGTAAATAGATTTCTTATATTTATATTTATCGCAAGTGTTGCACAAAGTGATGAAGCATCTACTTTAGTCCGCCAAAACTGTTTAGATTGTCATAAACGACAAAAGATACCGAGTGAGCTTATCTACCGTCGCTATCTACTTAAGTTTAGTACTAACGAAAAGATAAAAGAGTATCTCATCTCCTATCTCAAAGATCCAAAAGTAGAAAACTCCATCATGCCTAAACAGTTCTTTTTAAAATTTCCACAAAAAAAGGCTTTGGATCTCAATGACTCTGTATTAGAGGAGAGTATTGAGGAGTATTTAAACTATTTTGATATTAAAAAGAGACTAAAGCTTAACAATTAATATATAGTTAATACTCAATAGTTATTATTTCAAATAAATCGATAGTAAGGAGAGATTATGAACAAGATATTTACGAAAGGTACACTACTTTTCGCTTCACTTCTATTTGTTATAGGGTGCAATAGTGATTCAGTAGGGAACTCCAATGGAAGTGGAAATGGAAAAGGGAATGGACACAACCATGATGCCAACAACACTGAACTACCGACAACTGTACAATCAGCATTAAATAGTAAAAAATCTACACTAAGTGAAGAGTTGGCAAATACCATTTCATATATGGGAAATGAGGAGCGTTTGGCTTATGATGTTTACAATAAACTATATGAAAAGTGGGGTACAAAACAGTTCAGAAATATCGCTACAAGATCCGAATATAGACATATCACCGCTGTTCAACAATTAGTCCAAAAGTATAAAATGAGTGATGATGTAAACTTTACAAATGTAGATAAAACGCCGCTAAAATATATGAACACACCTATAGAAGAGATGGAGGCGGGAACTTATGATATATCTAAAATTCAGGATCTCTATAATGCTTTGGTATCAAAGGGATTACAATCCGAAAAGGATGCCTTGGAAGTCGGATGTATGGTAGAGGTGACGGATATAGATGACCTTGACAGATATCTCCAAATCGCCAATGAGTCCAACGCAAGTGATATAGTAGAGGTATTTACATTTCTAAGAGAAGGTAGCTACAATCACTACTGGGCATTTGATAGAGGACTAAAAAATATCGGTATCTCTGAAGGGTGCTGTAGTCTTGGTACGATAGATGGCGTAAACTACTGTCATCCGGAGTATCCTCAAAAAGAGAGGTAAGCTTTAGCTTCTCTTTTTAGATTTTCAACTACTATCTAACCACTCCTCTTCTATCTAGAGTCGTGACAACTCAACAAAATCATAAAATATAAGCTTTTAGAAAGATTAAAGATAGTCTTTTATTTTTAAAAAGTAAAGTGGCGCGGCGGACGAGACTCGAACTCGCGACCCCCGGCGTGACAGGCCGGTATTCTAACCAACTAAACTACCGCCGCATAAACGAAGTATAAAACTAACCCCGCCACTTTCAAATGGTGGTCGCTAGTGGACTCGAACCACTGGCATCCACCTTGTAAGGGTGGCGCTCTACCAACTGAGCTAAGCGACCAAGTGAAAGTTATCATTAGATAGATGGCGACCCCAAGGGGATTTGAACCCCTGTTACCGCCGTGAAAGGGCGGGGTCCTGGGCCTCTAGACGATGGGGTCATTTAAGCCAAAATCTAATCTAAAAATCATTTTTAAATCAAAAGAACTGGTGACCCGTGTTGGATTCGAACCAACGGCCACCTCCTTAAAAGGGAGATGCTCTACCAGCTGAGCTAACGGGTCAAACTCAACAAATGAGGTGAAATTATAATCAAATTCATTTTAATTGTCAATAGTTTTTTGAATTTTTTTGAAAAAATTTTTTCTATCACTTAGTACTAACAGCTTAAATACCCAAAACATCGCCTGTTTCTGGATATATATCCTATCCCCTTTGAGTCTCAACTCCTCTATAAAACTCTCTCCATCTCTATTTTTTACCCCAACATAGACTAAACCGACGGGCTTCTTTAAGGTTCCGCCGGTCGGTCCGGCTATGCCGCTGATCGCGATGGCTATATCACTCTTCATCAGTCTCATAATGCTATCTAGCATCTCGTAAACAGTCTGCATACTTACCGCCCCATACTTCTCTAGCGTCTCTTTCTTAACCCCTACAAGCATCTTGATGCTATTGGCATAACTCACCACACTTCCGTTGTAGATGGAAGACACACCGCTATGCTTGACAAGCTCACTTGCTACAAGACCGCCGGTACAGCTCTCCATGGTGGTGACCTTTTTATTCATCTCTATCAATTTTTTTGCAACGATAGCTGAGAGTTCATCGCCAAAAAGCACCCTCCCCTCAAAATCTCTCTCAATCGCTTTGACGAGAGAGTCTCGCTGCTCAAATATCAAGCCCCCAAGCTCTACATAGATCAATCCCTTTATGATATCGGCAAAGGTTGCCCGTGCTTCAAAGGCATTGATGGTCGGCATCAACCTCTTTTCTATCTCAAAATCCTCCACATCAAAGAGATAAAGCCCCAATCTTTTACTCTTTGCATCGACCTGAAGTTTGGGCAACTCTTTTGCGCTATCTGCTTTGATGAGATTGACTTCACAACCGTTTATAGTGAGATAGACACTCTCTTTTGTAAAACTTTTTGCTTTTGACGGAGTTAGGATACCCTCTCTCATCACCATCGTATCATCGCTGATGGTAGATAATATTTTGCATATCAACGGGTAGGCACTTTTAGTGACGATCACAAGGTTTTGGCTCTTTTGGATACTCTCTTGGATCGTTAAGAGTATCTCTTTATCATTCTCATTTAGATGTACAGTAAAGTCGATATGCCCTACACTCTCCTTCACTTTCCTCTCTATATAGTCTAAAAATATTGGGTTATATTTGATAGTATCGGATATGATAAGTAGCGAGTTTAGCATCTCTTCTCCTCAGTAAGGCACTCTTGGGTTATTATACCACCTTGTAAGGGAGTTTTGGCTAAAATCCCAAACAATTTTAAGGCGCCTAACGCCTAATTTAAGGAAGATAAATATGGACTATAAAGATACCCTTCTTTTACCCAAAACCGACTTTCCTATGAGGGGAAATCTACCTCAAAACGAGCCTAAGCGTTACACGGCGTGGTTTGAGGAGAGGGATGTCTATCAAAAGATGAAGCAGAAGCGAAGCGATGCCGATAAACACTTCACACTTCACGACGGACCTCCGTACGCCAACGGAAATATCCACATCGGACATGCCCTCAATAAGATACTCAAAGATATCGTAGTCAAAACGCACTACTTCAAGGGTGAGAGCGTGAGATTTACTCCGGGGTGGGATTGTCACGGGCTTCCGATAGAGCAGCAGGTAGAGAAAAAGCTTGGCGAAAAGAAAAAAGAGCTTCCTATCACCACGATTAGAAGGCTATGCAGAGAGCATGCGCTCAAATTTGTCGATATCCAAAGAGAGGAGTTTAAAAGTCTCGGTGTTGTGGCGGATTGGGAGCATCCCTACTTAACACTCAAAAACAGCTTTGAAGCAGAAATCTATAGAGCGCTTTGTGATATAGCCAAAAAGGGGCTTTTGGTTGAGAGAAGCAAGCCTGTTTACTGGTCATGGGCGGCAAAAACGGCACTTGCTGAAGCGGAAGTTGAGTACAAGGAAAAGGAGGACTACTCTATATATGTAGCCTTTAAGCTTGGCGATGAGGCAAACAGAGCGCTTAGTACTAACGATGCCGCTATCATCATCTGGACGACCACCCCTTGGACACTTCCAGCAAATAGCGGTATCGCTCTAAATCCCGATGAAAAGTATATCCTCACAAGCGACGGTTTTGTAGTGGCAAAAGCACGCTACGAAGCACTCAAAGATGAGGGTGTCGTTGAGGGTGATATAGTAAAAGAGTTCGACTCAAAAGTTTTAGAAAAGCTAACAGCGATCAATCCGCTAAACGGCAGAAGTTCCACAATCGTTCTCGGTGAGCATGTTTTGATGGACGGCGGAACCGGTTGTGTGCATACCGCTCCGGGACACGGTGAGGATGATTATCGAGTGGGTCTAAAGTATGATCTGGATGTGATTATGCCGGTAGATGATAGTGGTCTGTATGATGAGAGTGTCAAGGAGATGGGTCTCTTGCCAAACGCCGATGAGTTTGTCGGAATGCATGTATTTAAGGCAAATGATAAAATCGTAGAGCTTCTCGGAGGTGCGGTAAGAAAGGTCGATAAATTCAAACACCAATACCCGTTTTGCTGGAGAACACATAAGCCGGTGATTTATAGAGCTACCAAGCAGTGGTTTATCGCGATGGATGATGAAAACCGCCTAAGAGAGAAAGCGCTAAAAAATATCGAGGGGGTCAAGTTCTATCCCCCTACCGGCAAAAACAGGCTTAGTACTATGATAGAAAACCGTCCCGACTGGTGTATCTCAAGACAGAGAGACTGTGGTGTGCCGATAGCCTTTTTTAGAGAGAAAAAGAGTGGCAAAGCGATCCTTGATGAGAAGGTTTTGAACTTTATCGCGATGATATTTGAGCAGAGAGGTTGTGATGCTTGGTGGGATATGGAGATCAAAGAGCTTCTCTATCCGGGAAGCGGTTATGATCCTGATGAGTTGGAAAAAGTTACCGACATACTTGATGTCTGGTTTGATAGCGGCTCGACTTGGAAAGCAGTACTAAAGTCAAGAGAGTATGATGCAGGGGAGTATCCTGCAGATATCTACCTTGAGGGGAGCGATCAGCATAGAGGATGGTTTCAAAGCTCACAGCTTATCTCAACGGCGATAGAGGGAATTTCACCCTATAAAAATATCATCACACACGGATTTACCAATGACGCCAAGGGCGAGAAGATGAGCAAATCCAAAGGAAATGTCGTCGCTCCGAATGATGTAGCCAAAAAGTTTGGCGTAGAGATACTAAGACTTTGGGTTGCGATGAGTGACTATCAAAATGACCAAAAGATCAGTGACGATATCTTAAAGCAGATAGCCGAGCAGTATAGAAAGATACGAAATACCATAAGATTTCTACTGGCAAATGTGAATGATCTGGAGAGCTTGGTACCGCAAAGCGAGTGGGGGGAGATAGATAGGTGGATCATTCAAGAGGCAAAAGAGCTCTTTGAGGGGATGCAAAAGAGCTATGAGGAGTACAATTATGCCAAAGCCCTCTCCTCCCTCAACCACTTCATCGGTGGAGATCTAAGCGGTATCTATCTCGATATCTGCAAAGATAGACTCTACTGCAACGCCAAAGATGATATCAAGCGAAGATCGGCTCAGTCGGCTATGGCAGTTATCGCCAAAGCTTTGCTTGAGATACTCTCTCCCATCTTGACCTATACGGTAGATGAGGCGCTTGAGTATGCTCCCGAGGTGATAAAAGGGGATGCAAAAGATGTCTTTGACTTGGAATTTAGTATGATAGAGGCGTTGGGAAGTGCATTTGATGCTAACTACTTCAAAGAGGCGAGAGAGAACTTTTTTGAGATAGTTGATGAACTCAAAAAGGATAAGAAGATCAAATCAACTCTTGAATTAGTACTACAAACCGCTTCCAATAAGGTAGCCGAGCTTGATAAAAGCGATGCTGAGGATTGGTGGATGGTGAGTAAAGTTATCTCACATGATGAGGATGGAGAGCTTGCGACCTTTGAGGTGGAGGGTGATACATTTAAGATACTCTATGCCGACAAAGCAAAGTGCCCAAGATGCTGGAAACATAGAAGCAAAGATGAAAACTCACTCTGCCAACGATGTCAAGAGGCGTTAAATGCCTGATCTTTCCAAACCTGTCTCACTGGAGTTTATTTTCGAAACGATAGCGGTGATGATAAGTATCACCGCTATCGGGATCTTTTTTGTCAAATCCAAATCAAAAAAATAAAATTTTTTGTTACAATACAGTAACGAAAGGTTAAAGGGAAAATTTGCCAACTTTGCTTAACCAAAACGGTTTTAAATTTTTCTTTTATGCAAACGAACATGAGCCAAAACATATTCATGTTATGAAAGATGATGATTTTGCAAAAATTGAATTGGAAAATCTCAAAGTGGTACAAAACTATTTAAAACCTAAAGATTTAAAATTTGCACTTCAAATTGTGGCAAAACATAAGCAAAAGTTTGAAAGGAGATGGGATGAGTGGTTTAGTTAAAGGTAAAGAGGTACATTTTGATGACACTTATCTTCATGTCAAACTTGATGACGGAAGAATTATATCTACACCTATTGATTGGTACAAACCGCTTAAAAATGCGACCATAGAAGAGTTAAAAAGCTATAAATTTATATGTAAAAATAGCGGTATTGAGTGGGAAAGTTTGGATTATCATTTAAGCATTGAAAGTATGTTGCAACTTCATGAGCAAAAAGTTGCTTAGAGAGTAAAGAAAAATATTTGGCTATACCAACCGGTTAAAAATACCTTTAGAAAGCACTCTTGTACTCAATAGATTTGATAAATAGTAGTACGA
>JALWLO010000033.1:0-701 GCA_027084135.1 Campylobacterales bacterium
GGTGAAGGGACTTGAACCCCCGACCGCCTGATTACAAATCAGGTGCTCTACCAACTGAGCTACACCAGCAACTCATTTGTGAGCCGTGATTATACAAATATTTTTTTTAAATGTCAAGCACTTTTGGTTAATATTACAAAAATATTATGAAAAAATTGAATAAAGGAAGCGGATATGAAAATTCTATTTGCGCCAAGCGAGGCCAAGAAGATCGGTGGGGAAAAGGGAACTCTGGATATTTCCAATTTCTCCTTACAAAAAGAGGCAAAAAAGCATGTTTTACATCTCTATAACGATTATATAAAAGTTGCAAGCGATGAAGCTCTGATGAAACTTTTTGGAGTCAAAAAGGATCTAGATAGATACAAATCTATCGATATCTTCCACTCTCCTCTCCTTCCAGCTATCGAAAGATATAGCGGGGTAGCGTATGATTATCTAGACTACTTCTCTCTCAAAGATGATCAAAAAGCGTTTCTGGATGAAAATCTCATCATCTTTTCAAATCTCTTTGGAGCGCTTCGAGCCTATGAGTTGATACCTGAATATAAGTTGAAACAGGGTGAAAAGATAGGTGATTTTGTTATCGAGAAGTTTTACCTTGAAAGCAGTAGCGAAGAGCTTGATGCATTTTTTGGCGATGAGTTGATCATAGATCTAAGAGCCGGTTTTTATGAGAAGTTTTATATCCCAAAGCGTAG
>JALWLO010000033.1:711-23735 GCA_027084135.1 Campylobacterales bacterium
CTCTCAATGCATCAACCCCAAACGGAGCGCGTTCTAACGCAGATAGAGTTTGAAGATCTGCGTATCGTCGAGATCCAAGAAAAAAAGCGCAAAAAAGAGTATATCTTTGAAATAATTACGTAAGGGCACCTCTAAAAAACCCCTAGGTGCCTTTAACAAAATTACTCATGAGACGGCTAATCAGCCGTTAACCATCTCAAGAAGTTTCTCTTTGGGTAGTTTGACATAATCCTTTTTGATCACTTTTACAATCTTCTCTCTTAGATTTTTATCCACCCTATCCAAAATCTCATCCGCAAACTCTTCATTGATCGTTACAAAGACTCTCTTTGGTGCATCTTTTAGAATATCGTTTACATCTTTTGCGATATCTTCAAATAGTCTCTTTTCTAACTCATTTTCGAGATTATGCTCTTCAGAGATACTGCCTTGATTGAAGTTTTTGTTTGTGCTATTTGACTCTTTAAATCTTCCGGCTTGATCGCTTACGACATCATGAAGCTTTTGATGCGCCGCTATATAGTCTATGCTATTTTTCAGATCTAACTTTACCTCAAACTCCTTAAGACCTGCCTCCGCCTCTAATGTCCTTGGATTTGCCTCATAGACTTTGAGTTCACCTCTGTTGATAGTTACAACTCTATCTCCAACTTTTACTTTCATCACAAACCTCCTTTTTTAAACCCAAAATTTGCATTAGTCGATACATCATCTGCATTGATCATCGGTGGCATGGGCGATTGAAGTAAAGCCTCGACATAGCCTCCGGCTATGCCTGCGTTTTTCTTCAACACCCCTACACACCGAGCACCAACGCATCTGATGCATCTTTTAATGCAAAATTTGGGTTAAACATAAATTTTACATTAGAAAATACACTATCGGTGTCTCTTGGAATTATATAACAGCTTTTGAGTTAAAGGTGCAAGTTAAGTTGCATGAGTACTAATATTCATAGTACTAAACATAGAGAGAAGTACATATCCGATAAAAAAATAGAGTCCGGTTTGCAAACTGACAGTGGTATTGATATCCCCTTTAGTCGCGAAAAAGACGACCAAAATAGATACTATAAAGACATCAGCCATCGACCATTTGCCGATCTTCTCAACAATGCTTATCACTTTAGAACGACGCTTCATCTCTTTAGATATACCGTAAATCAGTAGTCCTAAGCTCTTGATAAAGGGCATGATCACCGAAAAGATAAGCACGATAAAGGCAAGTAGATAGTTTGCGTTTTGATACATCTTTGTGATAGTAGAGATGATCGTTTTAGACTCAAAAGATAGCGTGACATCTCCAAGTAGTGGGAAAGATTTGTAGATGATCATCATCAAAAGCGGAGATATAAGTGCAAAGATAAGACTTTCGATCGCTGAAAGGGAGATAAAGATCACTGCAAACTCCCTATCAACAAGCCAAAATATAGGCAAAGCAATCAAAATCGCACCAAAAAAGTAGTAGAGGTACGCAAAGCTTTTTTGATAACTTTTCTCTGCTATCACCTCCAAGCGCTCCTTTTTCTCTTTAGTTTTTGAGTAGCTATCTAGATAACCCAGCGTCAAACTCTCTAAAATCTTATCTATCTTTTGATCAATCAAAGCGTTTGCATCGCTCTTGCTTGAAAGCTCTTTTGAGATGGATACAAAAGTAGAAGCATTTTTATAGGAGTGATAACCGAAATAGGTTGTAAACGTTAGTACTAATAGTAATAGCAAAAAGAGTAAAGTAGTTCGCATGAAGCGCCTTCAAAAGTGGTTGGAGAAAACTCTCCAAACCGAAAAAAACTATCTTTTTGAGAACTGAGGGCTTCTTCTTGCTTTCTTTTTACCATATTTCTTTCTCTCGACAACTCTCGCGTCTCTTGTCAAGAGTCCCTCAGGCTTCAATATCGCTCTTAAGTTTTGATCATAGATAGCAAGCGCTTTTGAGATACCGTGTCTTACCGCATCAGCTTGTGCAGAAACACCACCGCCTTGCGTCGTAGCAATGATATCAAGTGCACTCTCCTGCTTTGTGAGTACTAAAGGCTGCATCACCCTCTTTTTCAAAAGATCCAAACCGCCTAGCCACTCATCAAGTGTTTGTCCATTGATAGCCATTTTGCCACTACCCGGTTTTATCCATACCTTTGCTACCGCACTCTTTCTTTTACCAGTTGCATATATCTTTTGTGCCATTATTTACTACCTTTTGATTTACTTACTTGTGCAGTGTGCGGATGCTCGCTACCTGCATAGACTTTTAGCTTCTTAAGCATCGCTTTTCCAAGATTGCTCTTTGGAAGCATACCTCTTGCACCCAGTTTAAATAGTTTTGCCGGATTCTCCTCTAAAAGCTCACCCAGCTTTTTACTCTTCGTACTACCGAAATATCCGGAGTGGGTATGATACAGTTTGCTATCAAGCTTCGTACCGCTCACCTCAACCTTAGATGCATTGATCACAACCACAAAATCTCCACAATCCACATGAGGAGTGTAGTTTGGTTTATGTTTTCCTCTAAGAAGAGTAGCGATCTCTGTTAGGACTCTACCGAACTTTTTACCTTCAGCATCTATCACATGCCACTCTCTCTCAACCTCATTTGGTTTTACCATCTTTGTAAATTTCATAACGAAACCCTTTTTCATATTTATCCGTATTGGATTTGTAAGTGGGGAGTATAGTGAAGTTAAACTTAAATATTGATTAAATTAAGTTAATTTTAAGCAAATAGTAGCTTTTGCAACTCCTCAAAGATGCAGTAGTCATCCTCTTTACAGTCATCGACCATTATATAGCGATTTAGCACCCTCATAAATCTGAGTAATTTGAACTCGTCATTGTCAAGTTCATCTTTGATTATAAGAGCATTTTTCTTGAGATTTTTCTCTACGGTACTCTCATCTTTAAACAACTCATATGCCCTCTCTTTAGGAATATGAAATTCCCTCTCAAACAGCTCACAAAACTTATCGAGCTTCTCTTTATCCTCTATTTTCGAAAAGTTGATGATGCTACATACTATACCGGCAACCGCCTCCTTAAACCTCTCCGGATTTTTAGGCTTTAGTATCTCATCACTCTCAAGCAAATCAAACCACTTTTTTAACTCAACAGGCATCTTGCTCTCCTTTTGTTAGGGGTATTATAGCATAATTCAGAAGCAGTAAGCTAATTTTGTTAAATTACCAGAGTCTTGATCGTCTCGATATGCAAAAACATCGGTGTAGGTTTTGTACCGTTTAGTACTATAAATCCAAGTTTTCTATAAAAATCCACCGCCTCACTCTCCGCCAAAAGATAGATCCCTATGCACCCTATCATCTCTGAAATATTTACAACCTTGACAAGTGCATCTCTCAAAAGCCGTTTACCAATACCTCTTTTTTGATAATGTTTATCGACTCCAAGCATACCGAGTTTGACGACAGGCACCATCGGCGGTAGTCCGGCAGGTCTTTCATCCCCCTCAAAACTGTCTCTCGTGATCGCAAAGCTATCTAGCGTATAAAAGCCAACCACCCTATCACCGTCAAGCAATATATAGCCTTGACTCAAGCCTCTCTTTAGACGCTTTTTTAGAGACTTTTTGACAAAGTTGTTTATCATCTCATTGTTGCAGTCAAAATGCTTTAAACCACTATAGTTTTTAGAAGTATCAAACTTTTCTAATCTCATAATCATTTAGTACTAAGGCTCAAAAGCCTTGCAAATTCATCAACTCTTTTAACTCTTTTGTAGGTTTGGGTGGATTATTCAAAACCTGCTCAAATCTATCCCACTCCTGTTTGGATAGTACTAAAAGCTTCTCTTCTTTGATAATCTCTTTTGCTCTTTGGGTTGCCGTAGAGATCAAAAAACTACTTAAATCCATCCCCAATGTATTTGCGGCATCTTGAAGCAGTGCTTTTATATCTTTGGAAGTTTTAAACTCGATACGGGCATCTTTTTTCTCAACAGTTACAGACATTTTTATATCCTTATACGGTTACTATACGGATATAGTATCGTAATTGAATGAGAAAAGTCAAGATTTGGAGTAAATATCTACACTTCCACCCACTCCACTTCGCCGCTCCTCACATAGCAGAGATAGGCACTCACTCTTTTACCGCTGATGCTCTTTATCGCCTCTTTGTAGCCAAGCACCTGATTGATGTGAGAAGCTCTGACCTCCTTCGAACTCTTATAATCTATCACAATCAACTCATCGCCTCTCTCTATCAGCAGATCCATCTGCTTATGTTCACCTCTATAAAACATCGGCTGCTCTTTATAGGCTTTTCCCTTGATTAGCTGCGTAAATCTCTCATCTTTTAGGAGTCTTTGCACCCTTGATCTGATCTCTAGCGTCTCACCCTCTTGGAGATATATCTCATGTCTGCTTTTCATCGCCCAGTAAGCTCTCTCCAAAGAGCTCTCCTCAAAACCGTCAAGCATCTCAAGCATATAGTGCATCGCTATCCCGTAATTGACGGCGGCTATGTCATTTCTATTTTCACTCTCATCTAAGTTTTTGACATCTTGCGCACCTACTTTGACACTTTGATAGGTAAACTCTTCACTCTGCACCGCTTCTTCTCTTTTTTGCTGAACCTCGAGTTTACCCCTCTCTAACGGTACCAATCCTAGCCTCTCAAAGGCACTATTTTTAGCTTTTTGACAAATAATAAGACTCTCTTTTGCTCTGGTAAAGGCGACATAGAGGAGATTTATCTCATCCTCTGCCGATAACTGCTCCTCTCTCTCTTTCGCTCTTTGATAGGCATCATCTACAAACTCTCTCTGTTTAAATTTGATATAGATATTTTTCAAAGTTATCTCATCATACTCAAAGAGCATAGGGGATCTATCGTAGGATCTTCTTTTTGTTCTATCAGCCACGATAACATGTCCAAACTCAAGCCCCTTAGATTTGTGTACGGTGAGAATCTTGATTCCCCTGCTCTCTTTGGACGGTGCATCGGTACTAAGATTTTCGCTCTCGAAAAGAAAACTCTCTATATCTTCATAATTGGAAGCCACTTCGAGCAGTTTGAGAAGGTTGTCATCCCTATCATAGAGCTCAAAATGGAGTATCACCTTCTTGATAAGCTCTCCAAGCTCCATATCTTTAGAAAATTTTGAGCTATCTATCTCCTCGTCGTAAGATTTGCCGATAGCGGTTTTAAAATTTATCAGATAGAGTTCATCGCCAAAGTAGAGATACTTCAAAAACTCTATCACCGCCATAACGAGCCGATCTTTGATAAGCTTCATCGAACTTTCGGTTTGGACATTTAGATGAGGCTCTCTATCCAAAAGCATCTCTCGAATCAAAGTAGCATCATCATTAGAAAAGACCAATATCGCTATATCATCCTCACTAACCCCGTTCTCAAGCAGAGTAAACACTTCATCTAGTACTAAAGAGAGATGATCTTCACCCTCCACAACTTTAACCAAACCGCCGTTGCAGTCGTTTGCCAACTGCTCTGTATAGGAGGGTATGAGCGTTTTAAAGGTCTCATTGACAAACTCCACCACCTCTCTTTTGCTTCGGTAGTTTCTATTGAGTTTTTCAACATGAACGCCATATTTTTTCGCTATATAGTAAAACAGCTCCTTCGCTCCGCCTCTAAAGCGGTATATCGACTGTTTGATATCACCCACATAAAAGAGACTTCTAAACGCATTCACTCCCACACCGGAGCTTATCTCATCTATGATAGGCTTTAGTACTAGGTATTGGAGTATATTGGTATCTTGAAACTCATCTATAAGCAGATGTGAGATCTGGCTATCGAGTCTAAAGTATAAAAAATCACTATCCACTCTGCCGTTTAGCAATTTATTTACATAGTAGCTTATATCATTGAACCTCAAAAGGGAGTTTGCTTGATGCAGCTCTCTTTTGCTCTCTTTGTAAATATCGTAGATATCAAAGTATTTAGAGAGTAGTGCATGCTCTTTCGCTCTCAAGTAGTGCCTAAGCAGCCCTTTCAACTCAATAAAGTACTCATCCGCTCTCTCACTAAAACATCTGCTAAAGGTTCTATAGTTGAGGGTATCTCTCTGTATCCAACTCTTATCCAAAAGCTCATCTATCGTTTCAAAAGTCAAACTCTTTCTCGCCGTCGTCGAGAGCTCTTCGCAGCTAAAAAAGAGCGCTTGCAACGCTTTTGCTTGATCTAGTACTAGCCTCTCTAGTTTAAAAGCCTCCTCACCGATATCCTCTACCTTTAGCGCTCTAAGCTCGCCGTCTCTCTCATAAAGTCTTTCAAATATATCTATGAAGTTTGTATGCTTCTTCTCTTCAAATGCGGCAAATTCAATGCTATTTTTATATTCACCGCTCTTTTTTAAATTGCTGATGAAATTTCTAAGAAGCGCTACTTCATCTCCGCTCTCCTCTATCAAAAAATCTGGCATAATCCCCTCATATAGAGAAAACTTTCTCAAAATGGAGGCAAAAAATTTATCGATCGTTGAGATCTTTAGATCACTGCCAAGGAAACGCTTTAGTACTAACTCTCTTGAGTCTAAAATGTCATCTGTAGTGATACCGGTTATTTCAGATATATCATTTAACTCCGCTACTCTGGAGGGGAGATGGAGCTCCTTCAACACTTTGAGAATCCTGCCACTCATCTCGTTTGCCGCTTTGTTTGTAAAGGTAAGCGCTAGGATCTGGCTTGGATTTGCCCCAAGGAAGAGAAGTGAGATATATCTGCTTACAAGCGCAAATGTCTTTCCGCTTCCGGCACTCGCTTCATAAGCAAACTTATCGTAAAAGCTCACTATACACTCCTTTGGCAAAGCTTGTTATAGGGACAAAATCTACACACACTCTTATCCTCGCACATATGGAAATCAAACTCACCCTCTTTTAATAGCGCTAGCTTCTCATCAAGCAGCTCCAACTTCTCATCAAAGCTTTTCTCTTCTCTCAACTTGCCGCTCTTTAGCTCATAGTAGTAGCACCCCTCAAGCTCTCCCAACTCTTTGGAGAGTAGATGGTAAAACTGAAGCTGAAAATCAACCGTTTTGTTTAAAGAGTTGTCAGGTATCTTTCCGCTCTTGTAGTCGATAACGCTATACCTACCCTCACGCATATCTATCCTATCGATATCTCCGATAAGTTTAAAGCCGTGATAGTCACAAGAAAGCCTCTTTTCACAATAGGCAACCCTGTACCCCTCTCTAAATCTCTCCACCTCATTGATAGCAAAGGCTTTCAACCTCTCTAGCCAGATATCGATATGATACCTAAAGAGGGTATCTCCCTCACTCTTTTGATAGAGTGCTCTTTGCAGATCCCTATAGAGCTCATCACTATCCTCATAGCTACTTTTAGTACTATAGATCTCTTTTAGTACGAGATGAAGTACAACTCCCACCTCTCTCTCATCTCTCACATCAGTCGGTATCTGGGCATCTTGAAATCTCTTGATATATCTAAAGTAATACTTTCTCGGACACTCTAAAAATGTCTTGAGTCTGCTTGCTGAAAGTTCACATTTTTGAAAATCATACTTCATCACGATACTCTCTGGAAGGTAGGGCTTCTCAATCGTACCTCTTTTCAAAAGAATATCATGATATTTAGGGGTAAATCTCATCGGTTTTGCTTTGAGTTCCAACTCATCAATAAACCTTGAGGGGCTATTTTGATCATCTTCCACATAAGAGATATAAACCTCTTTTGCGCTATCGATCAAGCGTTTGTAGTAGTACTTCTGCAAGCTCTCTCTATCTTTGGTAGTAGGCAACGAGGCTCTCTCTCTGATTTGACTTGATAAAAAGAGATCTTTTTGGCTAATTGCCGGAACAACTCCCTCATTGAAATCGACTATAATCACACCGTCATAGGAGATACCTCTACTCTCTAAGATCTCCATCACCGTTACCTTCCCGCCTGTTACATCATCGAGACTCCTCTCTTTGAGTCTTGAGAGAAAGAGATGTAAGATCTTTAAAAAGGGTTGATCTTTGATCGTCGGCAATACCCTTTTGAAGTTGTGTAGCTCTTCGAGATAGATCTCAAGCTCACGCTCCTCCTTGCCCTCCGTAAAACTCTCCAGCTCATTGATGATCTCATCTTCGTTCAGCTTAGTACTATAGATTTTCACTTTTTGGCTGATAGCTTCTTTGTCAAATCCCAATCTATCCAAACGATGGCTATTTTGGATATTTGGCTCTTTTGTGTAGTTGTACAAAGCACTCAACTCTTTGTATATCTTTGTCTTTTCAAAAGGGTGACCCATGGCGAGGTTGAAGTTGTTCTCATCATCCATAAGCTTCAAAAGTTTGGTAAAGGAGCTATCGGGTGTGATAACCGCTATCTTTTCGGGATTTAACCCTTTTTGCAACATATCAAAAAGTGCTTTCTTCACAAACGCAACCTGCATCAAACGGCTATTTGCAGTAAAGAGTTTGATGCTATTTCGTACTTTCTCTAAAGGTTTTTTTGATATGACTTTTATATCAGAGAGTTTTATGTGATATTGATATCCTATCTCTAACGCAAAGCCGAGTGAATAAAGCTTTTCAAGCATCTTTTTATTATAGGGTATAGTAATAATCCTAAAAGTAAAATTTACCTTTTTAGCGATTTCGCAAAATAGATCAAATTCAAAGTTTGTAAGATAACCTTCAAGATAGAGTACTATCTCATCGAAATTCTCGAGATAACTGCTATTTAAGCGTGAGAGCTTCGGCAGAGTGATCTTATCTACAAATCCCCTCTCTTCTAAAATCTTCTCATAGTTGCTAAGCACCTCTTTTAAGATAGCGATATGCTCTTCATATAAGGCGTAGATATCATACATTTCAAGGGTATCGATATCAACCTTCTCAACCGCCAACTCTTCAAAAAATCTAAAGAGCACCTGTGAGTTTTTCAAAAATCTAAAGAACTCCCTATCGATACCGAGTTCACCAAGTTTATCGACTCTGCACGCTTCTCTTAAGAGCAGTTTTCTTCTATCCTCATCGATATAAACTCTATCTTGAATGAGTGTGGCTCTTTGTAAAAACTCCGCTATCGTTATCTTTTTTGGAAGTAGAGAGTCTAAGTGGTGTGAATCTTTAATAGACTCTCTAAGCGCCCTTGAGGTAGGATATATCTCAAGAAGCCTACTGTGTTGCATTTATCTCTTTGGTGATAAAGCCCGTTAGATTATCATCAACGATTATCTTCGCCTTTATCTGCCATCTGCCTATCTTGTCTATCATCACCTTTTCAAAGTGATAAGCACCTTCACTAAAACCAAGCAGTTTTGGCTTTTTATTAAACTCATTTGTTGTAGGTCTGGTGATAATCATTGTGATATTTGCATTATCTACCACTTCTCCCTCTTTTGTTTTGATAGTTAAATCGATGCCGTTTTTTTGATTTAATACTAAGTGATCTTGCGCTAATGTTACAACATATTTCTCATCAAATATCTTCTGCATCGCTCTAATTTTATTGATATTTAAATTGACATTGTAGTAACTATCAAAGTAAAAGTCGTCATCTTGGACAGGTACACTTGACGCCTCTTTTACAGTCCAAACACATAGACCAAATACAGCTATAATCGATCCCACTATAAAGTGGGGCCAATAGTTTTTATCGCTCCCCTTCTTTTCCATTACTCCCCTCTTTTGAAAAATTTAACCTTTAGATACCACAATAAAAAGAATACTATAGAGATATAAAATATAGCTCTGATTATATCGATAGTAGTTTTGGTCTCACTTCCTATACTTGATTTTAGCTTTACGCCGTAAGATTTTGCGATCATATCAACCAAATCGCCATAACCGTTTAAAAATGCGGCAGGTATAGGATCGACTTTAGATTTTTTGATAGAGATAAGCTTGGTAAATGAACCAAAAAATGGACTAAACATTGACTCTTTATCAAACTTATCCTCTAGATCCTTTGAGTTAAACATCTGATTGATCCCTATATCTTTTCTATCCATATAGGTTTTTGAAAAGATCCACAAAACATATGGCTCTTTTAACTCATTTAGATACTTTTTCTTGATCTCTAAAAACTCTTTTTGATCAAGATGTTTTTTGGCAACTATGACAGTTGAAACTTTTGTCTTTTGATAGAGCTCATCCCCCATCTGTTGCATCTTATCAACAAGCTTTTGAGGAAAATCTAAATCACTCTCTAAAATGAAGTTGGCATTGAGTGTTGAAACTGTTAGAAAGATCAAAGTGGCAAAAGCCACTTTTAAATTAGTAATAAACTTATTCACTAATTAACCTACAAAGAGTTGCATATTCGGTGTAAATGCAACCCACGCTGTAATTGCCGCCATCGCAACCATCCCCAGACCTATCAAATAATATAGTGTATCAGCCATATTTTACTCCTTTACATTCACCCAGTGTTTGGCATTGTCAACACTTTTTGCCTTGATGCCTTCCGGGTTTTCCAACTTATAAAAGTTTGTAGCATTTGCTTGCTGCACAGCTATCGCCTGTACAGTTAAGTAACCCAATATACTAAGTAAAAGTAGTGTAGCTATTATACCACCTGTTAAACCGTTTAGGTTAAAACACATTCTTCTTGTTTTGTTCTCCATTAGCTACTCCTTAATTCTCTTTAAGTGACTGGATATAGGTAGCCACCGCTTTTTTCTGAACATCTGTCAACATACCTTTAAATGAAGGCATTGTTCCGATAGAACCGACTTTACCGTTATCTAACACATGTTTCACCAAAGCTTCATCATACTCTTTTAGGTTTGGAGCTTGACCGTTCATACCGGTACCGTCCTCTCCGTGACAGCTTGCACATGCGGCAAATGCAGCCGGCTTTTCACCTTTCATACCACCGGCTATCCATTTAGCAATCGCTTTTGCATCATCTCCGCTTGCCATACCAGCAGGCATCTCACCCATGGGATAACCTAAACCTTTTTGACCGTTTGCAATAACATGCAGAACTTGCTCTTCTGTCATTCTTTTATCAAAACCTTGAGCTTTACCATCGATACCGTCACCGGCAATTCCATGACAAGGAGCACACTGAACAAGAAATACACCTTCACCCATGCCCATAAGAGTCTCTTTATCAGGATTTTGCCATTTAGCTTCATATGCTTTATTATACTCGGCAACCTCTTCATTGTATTGACCAATTTGTGAAAAAGCATTTAACGGATATCCTAAAAACCAATACCACAACGCCCAAATAATTGTTCCCATAAAACTTGCCGCCCAACCAAGAGGCAACGGGTTTTTATACTCACCTATACCGTCCCAATTCTCTTCAGCCAACTCACCCGTGCTGGTATCAGTCTTCATCTGTTTGATATACTTACCAGCAACAAAAATAGTAAGTCCAACGATAACAACCGCACCAAGTAGTGATAGCTGATTTACAACATCACTCGTAAGGTTTACTTTCATGCCATCTCTCCTTTATTTTTCTTTTTTTCCCATGGGGAAGTTGTTTCAAGTGGAGTGGAGTCAAGCTCATCATCTACGGCTATCTTTCCATACTTCTCATAATTTCTTGTGCCCTTTCTCTCACTACTATAGAGGTGATAGATATAACCATAAAACATCACAGCACAAAAACCGGTTCCTATGACATACCCGTAAGCTTGTAGCGTTCTTATCGTCTCCATCTCCATTTCTAAATCCTTATTTTAAACTATTTAAGTATGCAATCAACGCTACAATCTCTGGTATTTTTCCTGCAGCAACCGCATCTTTTACTTTTTGATTTTTCATTTGTGCCGCGATCTCTTTCGCCTCAGCCAACGCAGCAGCTTTCGCCTCTTCTAGAGTACCTAGCTTAGGCATACCCTCCTCATCATAAGGCACATTGAAAACTTTTTTAACTGTTAATGCCTCTGCATAAGCAGTCTCAATATCAGCAATATTTGTAAACATATGTTTATATGGTGGCATGATTGATCCCGGAACAACACTTGTAGGATCCCACATATGATTCTCATGCCAATCTGTTGTTCTATAGTTACCTATTCTATGAAGATCAGGACCGGTTCTCTTAGAACCCCATAGGAACGGTCTATCATACGCATACTCACCACTTACACTATATGGACCATATCTATCGGTCTCGCTTTTAAACGGTCTAATGAGCTGTGAGTGACAAGCGTTACAACTATCTTTGATATATACATGTCTTCCGGCAAGTTGAAGCACTGTATAAGGTTTAGTACCTACTAGTGGTTGTGCTCTCTTTGCAAAATCTGGTAAAACCTCAACTAAACCTGCCCACGCAACTGTTACAAACAGCACTACTGTAAAAAGGAATGGATTTCTCTCTAAAAAATGAAACATAATTTTTCCTCCTTGTTTATGCCATCGGTGTAGCAGTTTGAGGCTCTCTCTCAAGTTGCTTACCGGCTTTAAATGTCATGAAAATATTAAATGCCCATATAAACACACCTGTTAAATATAACAATCCACCAACCGCTCTAATAGTATAGTATGGGTGTAGAACTGTTACAGTATCAATAAATGAGTATGAAAGGTTACCGAATTGATCAGTAGCTCTCCACATCATACCTTGAGTGATACCTGCTATCCACATACTACTAAAGTAGAGAACGATACCAGTTGTTTGGATCCAAAATTGACTCTCAACAAGTTTTTTGCTCCAAATCTCTCTTTTTGCAATCCTTGGAGTCATGTGATAGATAGCGGCAATGATCATAAATCCAACCCATCCGAGTGTACCGTCATGAACATGTCCCGGAATCCAGTCTGTAAAGTGCGCCAATGCGTTAACAGATTTAATTGATTGGATCGGACCCTCAAGTGTAGAGAACATATAGAATGTTGACGCAAGAATCATAAATTTAATCAATGGATTTGTTTGAAGCTGACCCCACTCACCTTTCATAGTAAGAAGCATGTTGATAGCGCTACCCCATGAAGGCAAGATTAGTACAACTGAGAAAGTTGATCCAAGAGTTTGCACCCAATCAGGAACAGTAGAGTAGATAAGGTGGTGACCACCTGCCCAAAGGTAAACAAACATCAATCCCCAGAAAGCCATAAGCGAAAGCTTATATGAATAAACAGGTTGACCTGACTCTTTTGGTAAGAAGTAGTAAATCAAGGCAATAATTGGTGTAGTAAATACGAATGCAACTGCATTGTGTCCATACCACCACTGTACCATTGCATCATTAGTACCGGCATACATACTTACTGAGTGATACCAATCACCTACGCCAGCTACAAAATATGTAGGAACTTCCATATTATTAAATAGGTACAACATTGCAACGGCAACATAAAAAGCGATCATATACCACATAGAGATATAGAGATACTTCTCTCTTCTAAGACCTATCATCCCAAATAGGTGAATACCAAATACGACCCATACAACAACTATAGCTACATCTATCGGCCACTCAAACTCTGCATACTCTTTTGAAGTTGTAATACCCATCAAAAGTGACACTACTACTGCAGCAACACCTGCTATATATAGCCAAAAGTGAAGCTTACCGATAAACATCAAAAATGGTGATTCAGCCATTGATACCTTCAATATTCTTTGACCAAAATAGTACCATGAAGCCCAAATTCCACTCAGTGTAAAACCAAAAGCCACAGCATCTGTATGAAGCGGTCTTAGACGACTAAAAGTTCCATACTCACCAGCTAACGTATTTAGCTCAGGAAAAGCCAATTGGAAAGCAATGATAACCCCAATTGTCATACCTACTATACCTAGCAAAATCGTTGCAATAGCAAACATCTTTGCAACAGTATAGTCATACTCTAATGCATTATGTGATTGCATTAAAAACCTCCTTTAGTGTTTATTCATGCTAAAAAGCCATGATAAATGTAATTATATACAATATTAAATACTACAAAGCTTAAACCGTATCTTTAGTGTTAACTATTTGTTAATCTTTCTAAAAGAGGGCGAATAATAGGGCTTGAAGAGATAAATAGTTTAACTATTTGTTTAAAATTTGAGCAAATTTTTGAAAGATATACCTACTGTCATGTGGACCCGGACTCGCTTCCGGATGGTGCTGGACTGAAAATATAGGGGCATCTTTATATACTACTCCCTCAATCGTATTGTCAAAGAGATTTTTATGGATGACATCGGCTACCTCTTGGATAGTTTCAGGTACATTATAGTTGTGATTCTGGGCAGTGATCTCTACTTTTTGATCCCCCTCATCTCGCACAGGATGATTTCCGCCGTGATGTCCAAACGGTAACTTATATGTTTTATATCCATGAGAGATAGAGAGTAGCTGATGACCTAAACATATCGCAAACATAGGGATTTTTGCCGCTATGAGCTTCTTTACCTTTTCACTCTCCTCTTTAAGCACCAAAGGGTCTCCCGGACCGTTAGATAAAAATATACCGTCTATCTCTTTGTGATGATATCTCTCTATCAACTCTTCAGCATCAAATGCGTGAGGAATCACCTCTACATCTAGACCGCAATCAGCTAGTTCGTTCAAGATATTTCTTTTCACACCAAAGTCTATCACAACCACTCTCTTTCCACTTTTGAGCGGCTCTTTATATTTTTGAGCTTGATGATCCCAAGCTCCAAATCTATGATGATATACCTCTTTAGTACTAACCTCTTTAATATAGTTTATCTCCTCTATCCTCGGAGAACTCTCCAGTATCTCTTTCAATCTATCTTTATCGCTTATTTCTGTTGAAGCGATAACCATCTGTGTACCGTTATTTCTAAGATATTTCGTCAAATATCTCGTATCAATATCACATATACCTAAGCTATCATGCTCTTTTAGTAGAGAGCTTAAACTTTGTGTAGCTCTAAAATTTGAGTATGCTTCATGATAATTCCTTACAACCATCCCCTTTGCCCAAACTTTTTTGCTCTCCATATCATCTTCATTGCACCCTACGATACCTATTTCCGGCATCGTAAATAGTACAAACTGTCCGGCATAACTTGGATCGCTCATAATCTCTTGGTAACCTGTCATCGAGGTATTAAATACCATCTCACCCACTTTTGTACCTTCGCTACCAAAGCTTTTTGCTTCCATAAAAAGCCCACTCTCAAAGTAGAGCCATATACTTCTCACAACATACCTCTCTTTTGAAGCTCCTCACGATAGAGTCTCTCAAAGACCACATTGTACTCGTCACTTCCCGGTATCAACTCTCTTTTCATATGTCTTATCTTATCGACAACGATCTCTTCAATATCTTCAAAACCGTTCACATACGCTTCTATAGCGCTCAAAATGACATTTTTGATCTTGTTATCCTCAACGCTATAATCCATCAAATCCTCTTGCCACAATCTATCAAGGATCTGATGTGCGATATGATTATATCTATCTTCATAAGAGAGAATTACATCATAATCTTTGGCAATTCTCTTTTTGATCATCCAAAACATACTTCTTCGATCTATTTGATTAAACTCCAACTCATCTTCATTCTCTTCCAGTAGCTCTTCTACTCTCTGTTCGAGGGCCATCTCCTTTTTGATATCCTCTTCTATAACCTCTCTAGCTAAAGCTTTTACAGGCTCTACTCCTCTTTTAAATGTAGCATATCCACTATTTAAGAGATCTATTGCTACCTTATTTGCCATATATTGCGCATGAGCTAACCTGATCTTCATCACTGAGCCTTATAAATAAATTTTGATATATAGTATCAAAAGTTTGGTAAAGGAGTGATTACTTAGTACTATTTAAGTCAAAATCCATTTTGGATGAGAGTATTTTGGTGATCTCCGATGCGATAGTAGGATCCATTTTAGCCATGATTTTGGCTATCTTTTTAGGTGCGAGATGTGAGAGAATGATAGCCGCTTTTGTTTTATCCATATTGTTTAAAATATTTGCCGCTTTTGAATCTTTCATCTTGGAGTAGGTTTGAGATATTTTATTGTTTTTGGTATCTTGTATCTCTTTTAGGAGCTTTTTATTTTTTTCATAGATATCCAATGTCTCTTTTTTGATCGCCTCAACTTTTGCAAGCTCTATTTTGAGTTCTTCCTCTTTTTTTCTGAGAAGCTCCTCTTTTTTTTGCATAGTCTCTTTGCTCGCTCTCTTTAAAGCCTCTATCGACTGCCTCTTCTCTTCAAGAAGCTCTAGATCTCTCTTGATCTCCTGTTTTCGCTGCTCAAAAATTGCATTGCAATCAACGGTAGAACTCTTGGCGTACAAGAGGCTAATGAAAAAGAGTGGAACCAAAATTGTTTTGATACTCAAACACTCTCCTTGTTATTGATAAAGAGGATATTTGCTATCTCATCGAAATTTTTACTCTCCTCTTTTAAGAGTCTCTTTTTCTCTTTGCTTATCTCAAGCTCATGAAGATGCAAGATTTTCTCATACTCTATACTACTATTTTTATATTGAAACTCCAACTCCTCTATCAACTTCGAAACCTCTTCAAGCTTTCCTGTCAACTCTTTTTTCCTTCTATCTAAAAACTCCACCTCTCTATGAGCGATGTTGAACGTTGCCATCGTTCCACTTTGAGGAAATACGATCTCTTTTAACTCTTGCTTGAGGGTTTCGATCTCTTTTTCGATATCTCTTTTTCTATTTTGAGCTTCAACGATTTGAAGCTCTATCTCTGTGAGTTTTTGCTTTCTTATCTTTACGATGTCGGAATATTTTGTTTTCATTTGATCACAATCGTATCATTCCTATCAGGTGAAGTAGAGACGATCGTTATCTTCGTACGAATCATCTCTTCGAGTGCTTTGATATAGGCTTTAGCATTGCTTGGAAGATCGTTAAACTCTCTTACCCCTTTGACACTATCCCAACCTTTAAAAGTTTCATAGATAGGTTTGACTCTCTCTAAATCATACGGCACATAGTCTATCTTTTCACCGTTTAGTTCATATGCTACGCAGACTTTGACCTCTTCAAAGCCATCCAAAACATCAAGCTTCATGAGCGCTATCTCATCACATCCATTTAATCTCGAAGCATACTTCACCGCTACCGCATCAAACCAGCCGCATCGTCTCTTTCTCCCTGTCGTGGTACCTACCTCTTTACCGGCATCCGCCATCCTCACACCGTCGCTACCGAAATCTTCAGTAGGAAAAGGACCATTACCCACTCTTGTAGTATAAGCCTTTGC
The DNA here is from genome assembly GCA_027084135.1 of Campylobacterales bacterium. Lineage (GTDB taxonomy): Bacteria > Campylobacterota > Campylobacteria > Campylobacterales > QNZT01 > QNZU01. Next base: position 17,802 of record JALWLO010000033.1, read on the forward strand.
AATTCCTATAACCTTTCCTATATCTTTTGGGTTTATACCAAGTCCACTACATGCTCCAGCACTAATAGTATTGGAACTTGTAACATAGGGATAGGTACCGTGATCTATATCGAGCATCGTTCCCTGTGCACCCTCAAGCAATACTCTTTTGCCGCTATCGAGATACTCCCACAAAAGATGGGTTGTATCGGTTATATAGTCGCCAAGTTCATCTCTATACCAATCAAGAAGCTGCTTTAACACATCATATTTCGGTATATCGATCTCCATCGTAGAAAAAAGTGTCTCATTGTCCGTAAAATAGTCGATAATTTTAGCGGCAAGTGTCTCCGTATCGTTCAACTCCCCAACCCTATAGCCAGCTCTTATAATCTTATCCGCATAAGCAGGTCCTATTCCTTTACCGGTAGTTCCGATCGCTTTTTTTCGCAGTCTCTCTTTTGCCTGATCTATCTCAGCATGATAGGGAAACAGAAGATGTGCTTTGTCACTTATAAATAGTCTTCCCTTTAGATCTTTAAACTGCTTTAACTCTTTATTGATCAAATTTTCAGGACTTAGTACTACGCCGTTTCCTATGATGTTTATCGCATTTGGATTTAAAACTCCTGAAGGGAGGAGATGAAGCGCATACTTCGTACCGTCAACCACTATCGTATGACCGGCATTATGCCCACCTGCATATCTACATACCACATCAGCTTTTTGTGCCATATGGTCAACGATCTTTCCTTTACCCTCATCTCCCCACTGAAGTCCTACAATCATATCCGCTCTATTTCTCATCTTTTAGCATTTCCTCAATAATATTATCTGTATAGAGTGCAAAACCGGTTGCTTCGATATTTTCAAATCTATAATTGCCACCCATCCCTATGACCCTATTTTGTTCAAAAAATCTAAAAAAAAGATTGTCATAATATCTCATCTTTGAATAAAAGAGAGGGGCTAGTACTACATTTTTATAAGATATCTTTTCTACCACTGATATCACCTCTTCAAGCTCCGGTTTCAATATATCGGGTACACTCTCTAAAACACTCTCTAACTGCTCTTTACTGCTGCAAGAAGCCAACTTACTCAACCACTCAACATCTAAAGCGAATATCGACTCAAGATTATCACTCTTAAATAGAGCGATATCTATATCCAATATTTTAGAGATGCTTTTTGGTATATTGATATTTGATATCTGCAGAGTCGGCTCTATATTTAGATCGGCGATAATTCCTATCGCATCTTTTAAACTGAGCGACAAGTCACTATTTTCCAGATACTCTGCTCCAACCTGATAATATTCGCAACTAGGATATCTAAATATGGGTTGCACATAAAACCACTTTTTTTGTCCGACTGCTCTACCGAGTCGTTTCAAGATAATTCTAATCACATCTAAAGTGCTATCCGCTCTTAACGATAGGAGATGGTTTTTCTCATCCCCAAACCTAATCAGCGCTTTTTCATCGATAGATCTATGTTGATGATAGGAAAAATGCGGTGTTACGATCTCCTCATATCCTTGCTCGATTAAAAATTTTGCTGCTAGAGACTCTATCTCTCTTTTTGTTTTAGCACTTTTTGCAAAATATAGTCTTGAGTTTATCGGAATCTCATGCTCATAAATCATTTAGACTTTCCATTATAAGTTTGGCTGAGTATAACTAAAAATATATATAAGCTCAATAAAAATATACTCTCACAAACAAAACAATGATAAGTAGAACGATAGAAAGTCTAAGCGTAGAGCAGTTAGTACTAGAGCGGTATGTTTTAAAGAGAATATTTTTCAATTTACTGACTATAAGCAGATCTCTACTCTTTTTTCGATCATCTAAAAGTTGAAAAAAAAGAAACATGATAATGATAAAGAGTATCAAATTAACGATATTACTTTTATCTCTGAGAAGAAGCCCCAAAGATGATAGTACTACCTGAAAAGCAGCCAATATCTGAACTGTACTATCTACATTTCCTTTCAAAGATAATAGTTTATGATGAAAGTGACTTTTATCAGGTGAGAAAGGTGATTTTCCTCTTTGAGTTCTTCTAGTCATAACGATAATCGTATCAATAATAGGAATAGCCGCGATATACAATATCGCTGTATCGCTTATATAGTTGATCGCTTTTACGGAAATTGCTGAGATGATGAAGCCTAGTACTAAGGAGCCGCTATCACCCATAAAGATAGAGGCCGGATACCAATTAAAGAGCAAAAAAGCAAAGAGTGCAAATATCATTAGTCCCGATAGTATCAAAATAAACTCATCATGATAGATATAGCCTATATAAAAAAGTGCACCAAGTATGATCAAAGATATACTACCCGCCAATCCATCAAGTCCATCGATGAGATTGAGTGCATTAGTAAAGCCTGAAACGGCAAATAGCGTAAAAAGTAGAGCTATAGCATATGGGAGTTTGATCTCATATCCAAACCAAAAACCGAGTGAATTGATATAAAGATCATTCATAATCGCCATAATAAGTGTAGCTACGATGATAATTATAAATTTTAGTTTAGGGGTACTCTCAATAATATCATCATATAAGCCAAGTAAAAAAACTAAAAAAAGCGCGATAAAAAAACCGAAATTATGGATAAAAAAGGAGTGATAAAAAAAAATAGTGGTTATCATCAAGGAGAGATAGAAAGCTACCCCTCCCCCTTTTGGCATGATTTTGCTATGAGAGCTCCTCTCATTAGGAATATCAGCAAGATTAAACTTTATCGCATATCTCTCAAAGATCTGGATAAGTAGTATAGTTAAAACAAATGTAAATATTGCATTGACTATATCTACACCACTTATCACCTCTAACCCCTTTGAAGCAGTTACTTATAGGTGTAACTGTACTTGAAAAAGCTCTGCGACATATTTTTCTCTTTAACGCTATTTAAGATGATTCCGACATTTTGCAACTTATACGAATCAACCATCTCTTCAAGTGACGGCAAAAACTCTTTTTCAGAAAATTCTGATCTAAATACCACCAAAGAGATGTCAGCCAATTTCATCAATAAGATCGCATCTGTCAGTGATCCGATAGGAGGTGCATCGATAATGATATAGTCATAACTCTCTCTTAATTTGTCGATGATACCTTTTAAATCTCCGGATTGGATGAGTTCCGATGGATTTGGCGGTATAGGACCAGATGTAATGATATCAAGATTTTTTATCTTCTTATGCTCCCAAATAACCTCATTTAACTCACTATTTTTTGATAAAACTGTACTCATACCTACTTTATTGGTAAGAGCAAAAAGCTTATGAAGCATCGGTCGTCTCATGTCAAGCGATATGACGATCGTCTTTTTATCGCTCATTCCAAAAACAGCAGCTAAATTTGTAGATGTCGTCGTTTTACCCTCAGCCGGAACGGTAGAGGTAACGACAATGACTTTACCCTTGTTTGGAGTTGTGATGAACTCTAAATTTGTTCGGATAAGACGCATCGCCTCACTTGCGATGGATTGCTGATCCTCTATAACAAATATCTTATTTGCAGATTTTACATATGGTATCACCCCATAAAAAGGTAGTCTTGTATTTTGTGTAATGTCCTCTTTGGTTTTTACTTTATTGTCAAATGTATCTCTAAAGAGTACAAAGAGTAAAGAGGCGATAAATCCAAGAAGCAGACTCGCACCCAGTACCATCGGTTTATTCGGTTTTACCGGTCTTTTAGGGATGGAGGGTCTATCTAAAACTTTATTTGGTGAAACATTAGAAGCTTTGTTAATAGACATTTCAGCCTGTTTTTCTAAAAGAAATTGATATGTTTTTTGGTTAACATCATAGGTTCTCTTTAATTCGGCTAACTGCCTCTCTTTTTCAGGAAGCTTCGATAGTGTGGTCTCTCTAGCATATAGCGCATCCTCTATAGATCTTCTCTTCTCTCTTAAAGTATCATTGATAGACTCTATAGAGCTCTCTAAAGCCATCTGAATATCTTGAACTTTTTCGTTCGCTTTTTGTACATCAGGATGGTATGGAGTATATAGTGAAAGTAAATTTATCTTTTCAGATTTTGCTTTTTGCAGGTCAGCTAATAGCGTTTGAAGAACCGGATACTCTTTCGCTAAAGAAGATACGGCTCCGTAGTTACCCTTCTTAAACTCCTCATAGAGTGATGCAAAAGCATTCTCTTGCATCTTTATATCGGCAAGTTGAGATCTCAAATCACTCAATTGCTTGACAGTTGCATCTGATTCGGACTTGATATTGATTAAATTATTCTCTTCTTTAAAATTTTCCAATTTAATAGCAGACTCTTTGAGTTTTGCCCTCACCTCTTTTAACTGTTGATCCACAAATGCCAATGCTTGAGAAGCTTGAGAACTATTTTTTGAAACACTCTTTTCGATATAGTTATCCACTAACGCATCTAAAAAGTCTTTGGCTCTTAGTGCAATATTGTCTTGATAAATCAACTTAATGATAGAACTGTTTCTCGCTGTCGGAAATACACTCAATCGCTTTGCAACATCATTTGCTGCACTATCTTTATCCTGTACTACAAATGAGTATTTGTTAGCCTTTAACGGATATTTCCTTTTAAATGTTGCACTAAAGTAAGGTGTATTTACCTCTTTGTTGAAGAAGTATTCACCGTCATAAACAACAGTATCATTACCACTGTTTAGAAGAGATGATAATACTCCCGGTTTTTTCGTATAGAGTCTAAACCTATCCTGATCAATAGGTTCAATAAAAAATTCCGCTCCGTAAAAGTGAGGGGTTTTGATCTCTAAGTCTGCTATCTCAAAAGGGTTATCTTTATAAAGCTCTCTTTTACGATAGTTCTCATAAACGTAATATCTCGTTTGATAGCCTATCTTATCGATGGCCGCTTTTATCATCTTCTTAGATCTTATCACCTCAACCTGAGTATCAATAAGTGTCATCGTATCGGTATTTTCAAACTTTCGTTGATTCATAATATCAACATCCAATTTATCATTACTGACCTCTACGGTTGAGTATGTCTCATAGATCGGCTGAGCAAAATAGAGATATATCAGTCCACCAAGTAGTGAAAGAGCCATGATCGATAAAATCAAAAGCTTATTTTTTGATAAGAGTGAAAAAAACCTCTTTATATCTTTATTACTATCTCTATTCACATTCACTTGTGGACTTTCCATACATCTCTCTCCTAAAAATTAATTACTGTGTTATAACATTATCCGGTCTGCTATTTACATTAAATATACGTGTATTTGTTAACTGTTTTCCTGTAAATAGCACATTTAGTATTCTATCAACTATATCTATAGCAGGCATAGACTCCGCTATTGATAGATTTCTTCTTCTATACTCATTTGGTTCTACATATACGACATCATTAGGATAGAGAGTCAATAACTCAGGACTCAAAGAAGCCATCTTTGTCAAATCTACCCTCTCAACAACAGGTTTTTCTCTTGTACCTCTAATGATCATAATATTTTTTCTATCGGCAAAATCTGTCAAATCACCACTTGTTGCCAGCGCTTCCAAAAGATTAGTAGTCTCTTCAGGTATATCTACTCTACCTGGTCTTCTCACTTCACCCATCACAAAGACTCTTTTATTTAAGATATCCACCGTTACATGAGAGTGTTTGATATATTTTGCATACTCTCTCGTTAAGAGTGTTGCCACCTCTCTTGCAGTCAAGCCTGCAACTCTCACCACACCCAGAAGAGGAAGATCAATCGTACCATCTCTTGCAACTAAAACACCCCTCTCTTGTCTAGGATCTATCTGTGCTCTCACATCTCTAGTACTAAGTTCCGGATGGTTAAATACTAAAATTGAGAGTCTGTTATTGGGCATAACAACAGGCTCATAGTTTGCATGAGAAACATACTGATATTTCACATTTTTCTCTTTTAGAGTTTTGTCATGAAAAAGTAGATATTTGTCATCACTCTTTGAACTACAC
>JALWLO010000034.1 GCA_027084135.1 Campylobacterales bacterium
ATTTTATATTTAAGGATATAAAAAGCAATGAAAGAGAGAGAGTTAAACTATTTTGACAAAGCGATCAAAACATCTTCCATCACTTTCGATAGATCACCGTCGAGTATGGCATCGACTTGTGAGTAGGCGATATTGCTTCTAAGATCCTTCACCTGTCTATAGGGAGCAAGGACATAGCTTCGTATCTGATGTCCCCACCCTATCTCACTCTTCTCAACTCCCGCCTCTTTGGCTTTCTTCTCTTCAAGTTTTAGCTCATAGAGTCTCGACTTTAGCATCTTCATCGCATTGGCTCTATTTTTGTGTTGGCTTCTATCATTTTGGCACTGGACAACGATACCAGTCGGTATGTGGGTGATTCTTATCGCAGAGTCGGTTTTGTTGACATGCTGTCCCCCCGCTCCGCTAGCGCGGTAGGTATCGACTCTGATATCTTTATCTTCGATTTCGATTTCGATATCATCATCCACTTCGGGTGAGACCATCACGGAGCTAAATGATGTATGACGCCTTGCATTGGAGTCAAAGGGTGAGATTCTCACAAGTCTGTGTACTCCATTTTCAGCTTTCATATAACCGTAGGCGTTTTCACCCTTGATGATGAAGCTCACACTTTTTATACCCGCTTCATCGCCCGGCTGATACTCAAGCTCCTCTACCTTATACCCCTCTCTCTCAGCCCATCTAAGATACATCCGATAGAGCATACTCGCCCAATCTTGACTCTCGGTTCCACCCGCTCCCGGATGAATCGTTACGATAGCATTTTTAGAGTCATTCTCATCGCTTAGCATCATACTCACTTCCACTTTACTAACCAACTCTTCAAGCGACTCCAACTCTCCATAAAGCTCCTCAAGGCTCTCCTCATCCTCCTCCTCTTTTGCCATCTCAAATATCTCAAAGCTATCCTCAACACTGATTTTAGCTTCATTGTACCTCTTTAGTACAGAGCTTATTCTATTTTTCTCCTGTGAGACTTTAGCCGCCTCTTTCGTATCTGACCAAAATGAGGGATCGCTCTCTATCTTCTCTATCTCATCCAGTCTAGCTTGCAGTTTCTCAGGCTCTATAATAGAAGCGATATTTTCTATCTTATTTTTTAGTTTTGAAATTCTCTCACTATATTCGTAACTATCCACACCTTCACCTTTATACGACTCTTATAAGAATTGTAATATTATATCTCAAATATCTTTGAGAGTGTAAAATGAGAGAGTTTAGTTCGCCGTTAAAGTTGCAAACATACAGAGAGAGTCTAGAGGGAAGTGTCGGCTTTGTTCCTACGATGGGGGCACTGCATGAGGGACATATTTCACTGATAAAAAGAAGCATCAATGAGAATGATCACACCATCGTATCGATCTTTGTCAACCCGACTCAATTTTTAGAAGGGGAGGATCTGGATAAATATCCCAGAAAGATAGAAGCCGATAGAAAGATATGTGAGTTAGCCGGAGTTGATATACTCTTTATGCCCACGATCGATGATATCTATCATGGTGATGAACTCAGAATCATTGCCCCCAAAATAAAAGGGTATATATTAGAAGGTGCGAAAAGACCGAAGCACTTTGACGGGGTTTTACAGATAGTGCTGAAACTCTTACATATCACTAATCCGACAAGAGCCTACTTCGGGAAAAAGGATGCCCAGCAACTCTATCTGATCCAAAATATGGTACGAGATCTCTTTATGAGCGTAGAGATAGTACCGTGTGAGATCGTAAGGGAGAGTGACGGTTTGGCTCTCAGTAGCAGAAATATCTATCTTAGTTCTGAGGAGCGAGCAAAGGCGCTTCTCATCTCAAAATCTCTCAAAGAGGCTTCCGGCTTAGTACTAAAGGGAGTCAGAGATAGTAAACGTATCAAAGCACAGATGTTAGAGATTATGCGTGATATCGATGTAGAGTATGTGGAGATAGTCGATAGAGCATTTAACCTTTTGGATGAGGTGAAGATCAAAGATAGCATCATTTTAGTAGCCGCAAGAGTCGGTAGTACGAGACTCATAGATAATATATGGATATAAAGATGGATAAAAAACTACATATTGTTAGTCTTGGATGTACGAAAAATCTCGTTGATAGTGAAGTGATGCTCGGCAGACTTAGAGATTATCAAATGGTAGATGACCCAAGTAGTGCGGATCTTATCATCGTCAATACATGCGGATTCATCGATGCGGCAAAGGAGGAGTCCATCAATACGATCCTATCGCTCCACCAAGCAAGAAAAGGGGATAGCCTGCTTGTGATGAGTGGATGCCTGAGCGAGAGATATAAAGAGGAGCTTCAAAAGGAGTTAAAAGAGGTAGATATCTTTACCGGTGTGGGGGATTATGATAGGATAGATCAGTTGGTAGAAGAGAGAAAATCTCAATTTTCAGATAGAAAGTATCTCATCAAAGATGAAGATAGAGTGATAACCAACTCCAATTATCATGCCTATATCAAACTGAGTGAAGGATGCAACCAAGCTTGCTCCTTTTGTGCTATCCCCTCATTTAAAGGCAAACTCAACTCAAGAGCGTTGAAAGATGTGGTCAATGAGGTAAAAGTGCTTGCCGATAAGGGATTTTATGACTTTAGTTTTATCTCACAAGATAGCAGTTCATATCTCAGAGACAAGGGGGTAAATGATGGGCTTGCCTACTTAATCGACGAGATAGAGAGGATCGACGGGGTAAAGAGTGCCAGGATCCACTACCTCTACCCCTCAACCCTATCTCTAGAAGTTCTTGGGAAGATCGTAGCCTCTAAAAAGATACACAACTACTTTGATATACCGCTTCAGCATATAAGCGACTCGATGCTAAAGCGGATGAAGAGAGGTGTAGGCAGCGATGTAATAAAGGTGCAACTCAATTTTATGAAGATGGCAAAAGAGAGCTTTATACGAACCGCTTTTATTGTAGGACATCCCGGAGAGAGTGAAGAGGAGTTTGAGGAACTATGTCACTTTGTAGAGGAGTTTGGTTTTGATAGGGTAAGTATCTTTAGTTATAGTGATGAAGAGGGAACCAAAGCTTATGAGATGGTTGACAAGATAGATGAAGAGACCAAAAACAGACGTATAGAGAGACTCGAAGAGATTGTGAGAGCTAGTACTAAAGCTTCACTGGAGAGAGAGCTAGGTAGGGAGATAGAGGTAGTGATTACCGGTGAGAGTAGTGAGGGGGAGTTCTTTTTGGGAGCCAAAAAGTTAGAGTGGAGTCCCGATATCGACGGTGAGATTCTGATCAACGAGAGTGAGATCGAAAAAAAGCTGGAGATAGGGAGAAGATACAGGGCTAAAATCACCGATATCGCCGGAGAAAATCTACTTGGTACCATCATCAAAACTGCTTAGCAGTAACTCTATAGCCTTTTTAAAGGGTAAAAGAAATCTTTTAGCATTCTCCGCGGGGGTGGATTCGAGTGCACTCTTTTTTCTCTTGATTAAGCATCAGATAACCTTTGATATCGCGATAGTTGATTACGGTATGAGAGAGCAGTCAAAGGATGAGGTAGCCTATGCAGAAGTGCTTGCACAAAAGTACGGTAAAAGTTGTTTCATAAAAGAGGTAAAGATCGACGAAAGTAACTTTGAAGCAAGAGCTAGAGAGGCAAGATATCGCTTTTTTGAGGAGATTATCGCCAAGCATCGTTATGATACACTCATCACTGCACATCAACTTAATGACCGTTTGGAGTGGTTTTTGATGCAACTCTCAAAGGGGGCAGGGCTTGTTGAATTGTTAGGATTTGACGAGATTGAGGAGAGGGGAAGTTATCGTTTAGTTAGACCCCTGCTCTTTACATCTAAAGATAACCTGATTGAATATCTTCATACAAACGCTATCAATTATTTCATAGATAAGAGTAACAGCGACCCAAAATATAGAAGAAACTACTTTAGGGTGAAGTTTGCTGACCCATTTATAAAGGAGTTTGGAGAAGGCGTAAAAAGAAGTTTTGCCTATCTGGCAACGGATAAAAAGAGACTCTTTTCACCCAGGCTACTCCAACGGATTGAAAATCTACTCATCTATCAACGAGGAGCAGATGAGATAGAGGATATGAGAATCATTGATATTGGACTCAAAAGTCTAGGATATGTCGCCTCAAGTGCGCAAAAAGGAGAAATCGTAAGACAAGGTGAAGGTGTTATAGGCGGAACGTTTGCAGTAGTACTAAAGGGTGATAAGATATATCTATCCCCCTACTCCAAAGTAGTCATGCCAAAAGCATTTAAAGAGCGGTGCAGAGAGCGAAATATACCTAGACTTATTCGTCCCTATCTCTTTGAGTCATCTATAGATCTCTCTATCTTTGATGCCCTTTAACCTTTTTCTTTAGTAGCTTTTTGATCTCTCTTGTTCTGCGGTTATCGGGTAATACACCGCTATCGATGATCTTTTTTGCCTCATTCATATCACCTATCTCTATGGCGGAGTAGAGAGCCATCGCATGCTCATGCTTTGAGAGCTTGATACGGTTATCAACGATAGCTCTATAGAGATTTAAATAGGAGAGATAATTTTTTTCCCTCTCAAAACGAGCCAACTTTTTACTGATATCCTCTCTTATGCTACTTCGTTTACTCTTTTGCCTTTTTGATGGATGGATTGGCTTGATAGCTCTTGCGATCTTTAACATCTCCTCATTATTGGGATCGAGCTTTAAAGCCTCTTTTGCCAAAGTGTAAGCACGTTTATAGGCTTTGGTTTTAAAGTAGTAATTTGCAAGAATAACTCTGCTTATTAAATCTTTTGGATCTTTTTCAATCTGCTCTAAAATATATTGCAGATCAAGCGGTAGCTTCTCTTTTTTAAGAAGAGTCTCTCTCTTAGCTTCCCTCTTTCTATCTCTTTGTTTAGAGGTTTTTTTGACCTTAGTACTAGTGCTTGTATGAGGTTTAGAAGAGCTTTTTGCCTCAATCTTTTGTAAAAGTTTTTCTGCTTCAGGAAAGTGATGCTTTGAAACCAACTTCGTTAAAATCTCTTTAGCCTTATCATACTCTCCGCTCCAATAATAAAAGACAGCTAAGAGATTTTTTGCCCGTATTGAGGATGGATGCGCTTTGATAAATTTTTTGGTCAGCGCTATCGCTTGACTTTTATCTCCACGTTTATAGAGTGCCTTAGCCTCTTTTTTCATCTCATAATAGTTTTGAGCGTTTGCTAGCAGCACGGTAGCCGAGATCACCCATATCAACAAACTCTTTTTCACCGAAACTTTCCTATAAATAAAAATAGTTTTATACATATCGGCATTTATTTCTAAATATTTAATCATCCTCTTAATCAACCTTTTTTATCGATTATTTAGTATAATATCAGATAAAGTGTCATAAGGAAAAATTATGCTAATAGCTAACAATGTACTAGAACTCATAGGTAATACCCCGCTTGTAAAAATCAACTCTCTAAGCAGCGATCAGAGTGAGATCGTCGCAAAGTGTGAATTTATGAATCCAAACAGCTCGATCAAAGATCGCATAGGTATGAATATGATTAAAGATGCATTAGAGAGAGGGGTTATCGACAAAGATACCACTATCATAGAGCCCACGAGCGGAAACACCGGTATTGCGCTTGCAAGCGTCTGCGCCGCTTTAGGACTCAAACTGATACTCACGATGCCCGAATCGATGAGTCTAGAGAGAAGAGCCCTACTCAAAGCGCTTGGAGCCCAGTTAGTACTAACCCCTAAAGAGGAGGGAATGGCGGGAACTTTAACGAAAGCAGATGCGTTACATCAAGAGATAGAAAACTCCATCATTCTCGGGCAGTTTAGCAATCCCGCAAATCCACAAATTCATAGAGAGACAACCGCCCTAGAGATCTATAGAGATTGTGACGGTAAAGTAGATATCTTTGTAGCCGCCATTGGTACCGGTGGGACGATAACCGGTGTCGGAGAGGTGCTAAAGGAGAAGATTAAGGGATGTAAAGTGGTAGCAGTCGAGCCTGAAACTTCACCGCTTCTAAGCCTAGGTCATGCCGGTCCTCATAAGATACAAGGTATCGGTGCTAATTTTGTCCCTGAGATACTCAATAGAGAGATCATCGATGAGATTATCACCGTTTCCGATGAGGAGGCAATTAATATGTCAAGGTTTATCGCTAAAAATGAGGGGCTTTTAATAGGAATATCAGCCGGTGCAAACTTGGTAGCGGCAAAGAGGCTATCTGAAAAAGAGCCTGGGAAAAGAGTTGTCACTATCCTCCCGGATACTGGAGAGAGATATCTCAGCAGCGGACTCTATGAAGCTTAAGCCTTTAGAAGTTCTGCGTGCATTTGGCTCTCCGTAGCCATCTCATCATATAAAACAGCCCTATTTCTCCCCGCTCTTTTCGCCTCATAAAGCGCAAGATCGACCCTCTTAAAGAGCTTTTGAGGAGTATCATCTTTATAGATCTTCGTCACACCTAAACTGATCGTCACTTGCGGAATTCCCTCCATTTTTGCTTCAGCAATCTTTTCACATAATATTTGCGCTTTTTTATAGCTATCCTCTAAAGAGGCATACCTGAGTATGATCAAAAACTCTTCACCGCCCCATCTACCGAAGATATCTTCCTCTCTAATCAATGAACTCACTTTTGAGGCGACAAATTTCAATACCCTATCTCCAACATCATGTCCGTAGCTATCGTTTACCTTTTTGAAGTGATCTATATCAAACATAATTACACCACTATTCTCTTTTCTAGATCCAGCAAATTTGCACATATTTTCCAATACTTCATCGAGCTTTTGGCGATTGTATATTCCTGTTAACGGATCATGTTTCGCTTTAAACTCCAAAAGTCTCTTTTGAAGATAGATCTCAGTAACATCAAAGAGTGTGATAATAACACCTTCACTTTGTGTATCTTTATTGACACTAACTTGAAAAGCTCTTGAATCCATATCTTTATTTATCATATTGATCACTCTTTTTTCAGGTGGTAACTTTTGGATATATTCATACCACTTCTCACCTTTGGGTACTAGATCTTTATGAAAAAAATCACTATGTTTTATAAAGAGTTCACAGATACATCGGTGTTTTTTAACCATCTCCTCAACACTACTATAACCAAAAAAGTCAAGTACTTTTTTATTGGCATCAATGATTTTGTCACCGTCAGTTAATATAATGAGTTGCTCTTGCAGATCCAAAATACTTTTAAGATATCTATTGGACATAAAGAGCTTTCTATTTTCTCTATTTAACTTCTCATTGAAACTTTTTGTTCTAATAATATGACCCAATAATAGAAATAGCCCTATTGATGAAAAGAGTAAAATAAGCCAAAAATCTCTATCGATCTGCCAAATAGCTTCGGCACCGGATCTAAAGGTAATAAACTCTCCTCTCTCTTTATCAACGATATAGGTTACGATATATCCACCATCTCTATCATCCACATAGGTAGAGTGTGAGCCGCTTTCACTATTAATCTTTTTACTTTTTGTGATCTTATACTCTCTTATTTGCATACTTTTTAGGCTATTGTACTCATCTAAGACCGTTGCGGTTAAACTCTTGAGATAGAGATCGACCCTTCTCTCTCTATCGTATGACAAAAGGGCGTATAGAAGAAGTTCCAGTACAACAAATCCGATAAAAAAATATCTCTCTTTTTTAAGCATCTTCAATATACTCATAATATTTAAAATCGACAAAAGAGAGATTTCTTTTAATCTATTCGTCATACTCTTAGTATGAGCAGATTTGAAGACCGCTATCTAGCAAACTCAACCGCCCTCAACTCCCGTATCACATGCACCTTGATATCGCCCGGATACTGTACCCTATCCTCTATCTCTCTTGCGATCTCTTTGGAGAGGAGAACTGCTTCATCGTCATTGATGAGATTGGCATTTGCAATGACTCTAACCTCTCGACCGGCATTGATCGCATAAGCCTTTTTCACACCCTTTTTACTGGTCGCGATCTCTTCGATATCAGTCACTCGCTTTAAGAACGCCTCCAAAACCTCTCGTCTTGCTCCCGGTCTTGCGGCTGAGAGTTTGTCTGCACTGCAAACGGCAGCCGACTCGATAGACGTGGCTTCTTCATAGTCGTGATGGGCATATATCGCATTGATCACCTCTTCAGGCTCATTGTATCTTTTGCATATCTCCGCTCCCAAATCAACATGACTCCCTTCAAAATCGTGTGTCAGTGCTTTGCCGATATCATGCAGTATCCCCGCTCTCTTCGCAAGAAGCGGATCTCCACCGCACTCAGCTGCTATGATACCGGCAAGGTGTGCAACCTCCAGTGAGTGCCCAAGTGCATTTTGTCCGTAACTTGCCCGATATTTTAGCTTTCCGATCAGTTTTACGATCTCCGGATGCACTCCTCTGATACCAAGATCCAACAGTACATTTTCACCCTCTAGCATGATACGCTCTTCAAACTCACCGGAGACCTTTTGGTAAATATCCTCAATTCGAGCCGGCTGTATGCGTCCATCCTCTAGAAGTCTTTTTAAAACCTCTACGGCAATTGCTCTTCGATAGAGGTTAAAGCTACTCACCATAATCGCATTTGGTGTATCATCTATCACGATATCGACTCCTAGTGTCATCTCCAGCGATCGGATATTTCGCCCCTCTTTACCGATGATTCGCCCCTTAATCTCATCATTTGGCAGATCTACCGTATTGATCAATCTCTCAGCAGCAAAATCTCCAGCATAGCGTGTCGTAGCTTGAGCCAAGATATAGTTTGCATGCTTTCTCGCCCTCTCTTTCGCTTCCAACTCATACTTTCGAACGATACTGGCTATCTCTCCCCTCGCCTCATCCTCGACTCTCTTTAGTACGATATCTCTTGCTTCACTTTTTGTCATACCGGCAGCTCTCTCTATTAGTTCATCCGCTTGAACGATCTTCCTTTTATACTCCTCTTCAATCTCCGATATCTGTTGTTCTTTGCTCTTGAGCTCGAGCTCTTTTGCTCTGAGTTCATCCTTCTCTTGCGTAATATTTTTTAACTCATCTTTAAAGAGTTCATTGAGAGAGTTATCCTTCTCTTGTAGCTCATGCATCCTCTTCTCATGCTCTACCCTTAGCTTCTCAAGCTCCTCTTGGTAGCGATTTTTCAACTCAAGCTCAACCTCTTTCGCTTTGAGTTTCGCATCATTGAGGAGCTTTTCCGCCTCATGCTCGATCACCTTCGCTTTTGCTTTTGCCTGCTCCTCAAGTACTTGGCTCTTTGAAGATTGTGCATTTTTTGCGATGAAAAAAGCGACCAAAAAACCTACTACCGCTGCTATGATTATGTATAAAACCTCTAACATCTCTACTTCTTTTTATCATGATCTCTTTAGAGAAAAAATAGGCATCACAACTTATGTCGTAAGCGTCTGTTATCACTTTTTTCGTTTTAGATCCGATTCGTTGAATAAAAACGATATCCGCTCTTTTTTTTAAACTGGGTATAAATCTATCATACATACCCTTCCCAAAGCCTATGCGTCTCATCTGCCCATCTACTGCGATGACAGGAACAACGACTAAATCCACTCTATGATATGCTCTACTACTGCTTTTGGGTCTTAGGGTACCAAATCTATCTTTCTCTAAAGGAAGTCTATATTTTACCATTTTAAAACTTTTATCTTCGATAGATGGTATATAGATCTCCAATCCCTCTCTTCTCAAATCTCTCAGCGTATCCCTGATATCGACCTCTATAGGGAGCGGGTAATAAAAGAGAACCGATTTGGCTCCACGGCGTTTGATATATCGCTTTAGGAGAGAGGAGAGTCTCTTATCTATACCGTAGTGAGGTTTTGACGCCGCTTTTCTTAGCCTCTTTATCGACTCTTTTCGAAAGCACAACTTATCCATTTTAAGCCTTTATCCTATATAATCACTCGTGCTATTTACCAATTTAAGGAATCTTGATGATAACAAAAAATATTATAACTTTAGTACTAACGGCAATCCTGTTTGTCGGGTGTAATAAAAAAGAGGAGAACTCCCCTTCACAAACCGCGCAAACAGAGCAAGCGCAAGCGACAAACAAAAAGAGTAGAGAGAGTGCAAATGTTCAAAATGAGCAGAAACAGAAAAATGAGTTTGACCTGCAAGATACAAAAGGAAAGAGCTACCATGTGATAGCCGACTATAGAGGATTGATATTTGATAAGTTTAAAGGAAAAGTCTTAGTACTAGACTTTTTCGCCACTTGGTGCCCGCCTTGTAGAGCGGAGATACCGCATCTTATCAATTTACAAAAAAAGTATAAAGATAAAGGCGTACAGTTCATCTCCATCTTGATGGAGAGAGATAGGGACAATATGGAGATAGAGGAGTTTGCTAAGAGTTACGGATTTAACTACCCTATCATGAACTCAAGTAACAATGTCCTTTTATCACAGGCACTCGGCGGGATACAATCGCTTCCGACACTTGTGATATTTAACAGGAAGGGTGAATATTACGCCCACTTTATCGGTGCAATCCCTGAGGAGATGCTAGCGGCGAAAATTGATGAGGTACTTTCAAGATAGATGTTTGGTTTTTTCAAAAAGGTATTAACTAAAACGACAGAATCGATACAGAAGGTAGCACCTAGCAAGTCAAGCACCGTCACAAAAGAGCAGCTTGAAGATATCCTGCTCGAAGCGGATGTCAGCTATGATTTGATAGAAGAGATCATCTACTATCTACCGGCGGGTGAGAAAGTCAAGAGAAGGGATCTCAGAAGGGTACTGTTAGCCTATTTTGCCGATATTGAAGATCTACCGAAAAGTGATGTCAAGCCCTATGTGGAGCTCATTTTCGGTATTAACGGCGCAGGGAAAACGACAACGATAGGAAAACTTGCCTACTACTATCGCGCAATCAAAAAGGAGTCGGTAGTACTAGCCGCTTCAGATACCTTTAGAGCCGCCGCGATAGAGCAGCTTGAGAGATGGGCAAAAAGGGTAAAAGTGCATATCGTCTCGACCAAGCAGGGGCATGACCCCTCAGCGGTCGCTTATGATGCGATATCTTCAGCCGTTGCAAAAGGGTTTGATCGTGTCTTGATCGATACCGCCGGAAGACTCCATACCCAAAAAAATCTCTCTAGTGAACTCCAAAAGATCGTGAGGATTTGCGATAAAGCGCTCAGCGGCGCTCCACACGCAAAAATACTGATCATCGACGGAACACAGGGTAATGCCGCTATCAATCAAGCAAAAGCTTTTAACGATATCATCGGTATCGACGCCCTGATTATCACCAAACTCGACGGAACGGCGAAGGGTGGAGCGCTATTTGGTATCGCAAAAGAGCTCAACAAACCGATCTTATACATAGGAACAGGCGAAAATGAGGCTGACTTGATCGAATTTAACAAAGAGGAGTTTGTAGACTCACTACTTGACTCATTTATCGAAGAGGAGTAAGCTTGGCAAAAAAGAGAACCCTTTTTGAGTGCCAAGCATGCGGCTTTCAAAGTGCCAAATGGATGGGAAAGTGTCCAAACTGCAACGAATGGGACCAATTTATGGAACTCTCACAGGATCAGCAACAACTCTTAAAAGAGATCAACCGACATAGCTCCTCTCAAAAAGAGGCGATGCCCATCACAAAAGTGAAAGAGGAGAGCTTTGAAAGGATCTCGACAAACGACAAAGAGTTGGACTTAGTACTAGGCGGTGGGATCGTACCGGCAAGCTTGACTCTTATCGGCGGAAGTCCGGGAGTCGGAAAATCCACACTCCTCCTCAAAATCGGTTCAAACTTAGCCAAAAGCGGCAAAAAGGTACTCTATGTCAGCGGTGAGGAGTCTTTTGGTCAGATAAAATTAAGAGCCAATAGACTTGATGCCAATGATGAAAATCTCTATCTACTCTCAGCCATAGAGCTGGAAAAAATTTTGAGCGAACTCGATAATGAGAGCTACGATATCTTGATTATCGACTCTATACAAACAATCTACTCATCCCATATCACTTCGGCTCCGGGAAGCGTATCTCAAGTGAGAGAGATCACATTTGAACTGATGCGTCAATCAAAAGATAGAGGTTTAGCCACATTTATCATAGGTCATATCACCAAAGAGGGCTCCATAGCGGGTCCAAGAGTTTTGGAGCATATGGTCGATGTCGTACTCTACTTTGAGGGGGATTCCCATAAAGAGCTTCGACTTCTACGGGGTATCAAAAACCGTTTTGGCTCCACCAGTGAAGTGGGTATCTTTGAGATGACAAGAAGCGGGTTGGTGAGTGCGAAAGATATCTCAAAAAAGTTTTTCAGCCGAGGCAAGGAGCATGCAGGAAGCGCTATCACCGTCGTGATGGAGGGTAGCAGACCTATCATACTAGAGGTTCAAGCACTCGTTAGCGAATCAGGTTATGCCAATCCCAAAAGAAGCGCTACCGGCTATGATCTCAATAGACTCAATATGCTCTTAGCGCTACTTGAGAGAAAACTAGGACTCGCACTTAACGGCTATGATGTATTTGTAAATATCTTAGGGGGTATCAAGATAGGAGAAACTGCCGCAGATTTAGCTATAATAGCAGCCATAGTCAGTAGTTTTAAAGATAGAGCGATCTCCAAAGAGACTATCTTTATCGGTGAAGTCTCCCTCATAGGCGATATCAGGGAGGTTTTTAGTTTGGATCAAAGACTTAAAGAGGCGAAAGCTCAAGGTTTTCAAAGGGCGATTGTAGCGAAAAAGCCGCTAGAAAAGATCGATATCAAATGTTACGAAGTCGATGATGTGCAAAAACTTTTAGATTGGATGTAAGGAGTAAAAATGGATCAAGAAAATAAAATAACCTGTATAAAGGCGATACATGAGATGGAGGAGCGATACTCAAAACTGCTTCTAAATTACTATAACAAAGAGCAAAAAGAGAAGATATTCTACGCCATCAATGACGCGATAGCAAAATTTCACCTTACGCCGATGCAAACAATCATCCCCAGCGATAAATTTACCGGTCAATATTGCTTAGAGTTTCATGATGATTATGATAAAAAAGCGGGAGAGTTTTTTGAGTATATACTACACACTTTAGATATCTCTCACTGTGAGATGGGATAATTTATAGACTATTTACTAAAAGGTGATATACTCTTTTTTATGTTGGTAAAATTTGGCAGATTGATACTTTTAGTAACCCTTATTTTGGCTACTCATATCGAAGCAAAAAGCGATACAAAAACAGTCAAAAGTGTTATCGAAAAGGCTCAAAACGATCTGCCTCCGCAATGTATCTTCTTCTTCAAAATGTATCTCAACGCCAAAAAGTATAAAGCCTTTGCAATCGCTACGGATAAAGATAAAAAGTACACATGCCGCTTTAGTTCTCAAGCATCTTCCCAAAAAAAGGCGAATGAGGTGGCTCTCAAATCGTGTCAAAAGAGTCGAAAAAAGAGAGGCATAAAGGGGGAGTGTCGGCTTTATAATATCGATATTGACAACCTAAAATCGAAGAAGAGACTCTCCTTTGAAGAGAAGTATCTTATCAATCTCAAAAAGATCAAATCAAAAATTGCACAAGAGAATAAAAAAACGGTAAAAGTGGAAAAGAAGAGTACCCCTAAGCCCCAAAAAGCTCCTGCCGACAAAAGAGAAAAAAGTAAAAAGAGCAACTCCAAAAGCGGTACAAAGGAGCAAAAAAAGCGATCGAAAAAGAGTAAAGCAGAGTTGATCAAAGCGATCGATTTGACCAAGATAAAGACGGTTAAAAAGAGCTCTTTAGATATCTTGCCAGTACCGTGCCATATGTTCTACAAACTCTATGAGGATGCGCCGGAGTTTAAAGCGTTTGCCTTTGCGGTAGATGATCAAAAGAGGTATGTTTGTAAATTTTCAGCCAAAAATAGCTCCAAAGAGAGAGCAAAAAAGACCGCTATCTACTCCTGCCGAAAAACAAAGAAAAAGAGAAAGGTTGATTCTGAGTGTAAACTCTTTGAGCTCATCCAAAAACATCACCTGCCGCCTGCTCCCCAAAAGCGTAAACAAGCAAAAGAGAAGACTCAAGTGGCAAAAAAGGTCTCCAAACCCAAAAAACATAGACTCACCGCACTCGATAGAGAACTTCAAAGGGCAATACTTGATGTCAATCTTGCCGAGATCAAAAGGCTGATAAAAGCGGGAGCAGATGTCAATACAGTCGCTCCCGATCGCTCACGAGCACTCTTTGTGGCGGTTGCCAAGGGAGATGTCGCCTTTACTAAAGAGCTTTTAAAGAGAGGGGCAAATCCTTACTTTAGAACACGAGATGGAAACAACCTCTTGGTAGCCGCTATCATGAGCGGAAAACCGGAACTCTTAGAGATGATGTTGAAACTCAATATCTCACCGAATAAACGGTGTGAAGAGGGAAATACGCCGCTTCACTTTGCATTTATGATGTTTGATGATAAGATGATGCGACTGCTCTACAGATATGGGGCGAGAGATGACATCAAAAACGGTAAGGGAAAAACGGTTCAAGATCTGGCAAAAGAGTTGCACTTTGATCTCAAGAAGATCAAGAGAAGTATCTATCGATAAACGACTCGACAACGCTAAATGAACCAAAAACGAGATAGTTTTTAAACTCTGTGATACCCTTAGTACTAAAGTAATGATATTTGATACCAAGTTTTTGGAGCGTAGCTTCCAACGCTACTGGGTCGACTGCTCTATGGTTGTCGATCTTTATGATCTCTACCTCTTCGATGATCGGCTTTAAAATCTCCAAAACTGTTGCATACTCTTTATCGCTAAAGCTATTGTAAATAAGCGTAACCTTTCCCCCCTCAAAATGTTTTGCAAGTGCCTTAGCCGCTAGAGGATTGTGTCCGACATCGATCGTTATATTTGGTGCGATCTTCTGAGCTCTTCCAAAAAGTTTAATATCCAAAAATCTATCAAAATCTATCTCGTCAAAGCCGATCTATTTTAAGGCGGCAACAGCAAGTATGAGATTTTTCTCAAAAACTTTGGGCAGATTCAGCGCCGATACTATTCTCTCTATCTCTAGACTCTCACCATCACTGATAAACTCCTCCGCCCTACTCCAGTTGAGAGAGAGTCTATCCGCCACCTCATAAACCTCTTGATAGAGTTGCTTTGAGATGATGGCTCTTTGTTGCACCGCCTTTAATTTGGTCGTAGCGATCTCACTGATGCTCTCACCCAAAAAGGAGGTGTGATCCATACCGATAGTCGTAACAAGCGTCAAAATATTTTCAAAAACACTCGTCGCGTCAAACTCACCGCCGAGTCCCGCCTCTAGTACTAAATATTCACACTTTTGAAAGATAACCATACCGAGAAGTGTGGTATATTCAAAGTATGATAGAGTCTCTAAATATTTAGTATTAAGCAGTTTTGAAAGCTCTTTATGAGCCTTTTCAAGTGTTTCATCGCTCACATCATTACCATTTAGCCAGATGCGCTCATTAAACCTTAATATATGAGGTGAACTGTAATGCCCGATATTGAAACTGCATTTATAGAGATAGTGCGCAAGAAATCTCCCCGTGGAACCCTTGCCGTTCGTACCTACGATATGGATGATTTTTGGAAGCTTGATCCTCTCTTTGATACTATCCCAAGCTTTAGGCATACGCTCAAGGTCTATCTTATCATAGTAGAGAGATTTTTTTGATAAAAACTCCTCTAACCCCAAATTTGTATTGGAAGGTCTAGTAGATTTTGGATTTAAGCTATCCATTTTGCGGATAGATCCTATTTCGACCTGCCTCTTTTGACTTATAGAGTTCACTATCGGCAACTTCTATAAGCTCCTTTTGGCTCTTATAAAATTTTCTATCTCCAACACCTCCACTTAGGGTTACCGCTATCTTCTCCCCTTTGTAGAGAAAATCAAACCTCTCTACCTCTTCTCTGATCTTATTGGCAAATGTAATAGCTCCACTTAGTGAAGTTTTTGGTAAAATCGCTAAAAACTCCTCTCCGCCGTACCTTCCGATAATATCGGTATCTCTTTTTTTACTCTTTAAGATCTTACCGACCTGTTTGAGTATCTCATCACCCGCTTCATGTCCGAAGGTATCATTAATCATCTTAAACTTATCGATATCAAAAAAGACGATACTATACTCGATACCATATCTCTCAAAGCCCTTCTCCACTCTATTGAGCTCCTCATCGAGCCCTCGTTTATTAAGAAGTGTGGTTAAGAAATCTTTTTTGCTCTCCTTTTTTACCTTTCGCAAGGCATCTTCTAACTTTTTAACCTTCATCTTGAGTCGTTTGATCTCACTATCTTCACTTTTAACTGACTCACCCAAACTCCCTGCTTCCAACTCAAGAGAGTTTGCCAAAGCAAGAAGTCTCTCTCTCGTCATTTCAAACGAGTGCTGACTAAAATCGAGAGAGCTCAGCTCATCTTTTATTGATTTGATATTGCCCTGATGTTTGGCACTCTTCTCAATAAAATTTACAAGTTTTTGAGATACACTCGAGAGAAGTTCATCGATACTTTTGAGCTTTCTTTGTACCTCTTTTTTATCTTGAGTAACTCTATTGCGTATATAAAGCTTCAACTCCTCTTGAAAAGCCTTCTTCTTTAAAAGTTTCGGGGTAGTTTTGAGTTCGTAAGTGATGGCTGAGAGTTCATCATCCATATTTGTCGCGATAGAGGGCGTAAGCGAAGCGATGATGATAGTTGCTATCTCATCTAAATTCTCATCTCCTCCACACTCTTTCACCCTCTCTAGCAAACACTTTACAACCGTCTCATAATCTTTGCTTTTTAGATCAATATAGTTTGTAAGATCATCTAAAAATGAGTCATCATAGCTATCGATAAAGTTTTCCCATCTAGCCTCTATGATCTCAAAACTCTTCTGATCCGCCAGATGTTCAACCCTCTCAAGCGAGGCGTGTGCCAACTCCCTCGCATCTTTGTTGTGAAGCAAAGAGAGAACCTTCAACAATCTCTTTATCAGTGAGATGAGTGTTAGGGAGAGTTTTCCTTCTCCGTTTGAACTTATCCTATTTAGCGTTGAGACGAGATAGGTTAAGAGTTCACCGGTAGTGGAAGCCTTATATTTGGATAGCTCATTTTGGAGTGTTGGATTTAGCTTGGATGTAAACCTCTTGATCGTTTCACACTCATCTACCCTAACTCCCCTCTTTTTTGCGATCTCACAAAATGCTTTTTGATAATTTTCAGGAGTCAGCGGTGTTCGGTCATGCGCTAGCTTTTTTAGTGTCTCTTTACCTATACTGTTGATTGTCATACGATACCCTATTTCACTCCATTGATAGATATTTTAGAGATAAATGCATCAATCGCCTTTTGGGACGCCTCTTTGATCGCATTAAATCTCTTTGTATCAGATATCACGGAGTTTGACTCGATATTAAAGTCGTAATCTCCGCTACTATTTATCACCCTTTCCCTTCCATCTATATCGACATAAGTTGTTTTTAGATTAACGACCGTTTTATAGGCGATCACATATCCGTTTTTATCGTAGTTGATAGGTAGAAACTTGACTGAATCAAGCCTTACATTGAGTTTTGAACTAGCTCTATCTTTGGAGACGATTTTGGAGTGAAACTTATTGATGATCGCTTCATTGATCGCATCTTTGATCAAGACACTATTTTCGGGATCTTCAAGCGAGGTCTCTATATGGGCGTAGATCCTATCGCCCAAAAAATTTTTTGTATATAGGGAAGTGGGTTTATATCCACAACCTATTAATAGAAAAAAAATAGTTACAAAAACTATTCCAAATCTTACATTACAAAGCGTGCCGGCTAATGTAAATTTTGGGATTATAGCTTTCATACAACTATTTTACCACAATATTGACCAACTTATTTGGTACCAGTATCTCTTTGACGATCTCCTTACCCTCGATCCACTTTGCACCCTTCTCTTTAGCAATGGAGAGTATCTCCTCTTTTGATGCACTCGGTGAAACCTCTATCTCATCTCTTCTTTTACCGTTTATCGTCAGAGCCAAAGTGATGCTATCTTGCTCAAAAACACGCTCATCTATCTCAATCTCACCAAAGTTTTTCAGACTAAAGAGTCTATTGCTAAGCTCCCATGTGATATGCGGTACGATCGGCTCAAGGATATTCAAAAGCACCCAATACCCCTCACTCCATACAAAACTGTTTTTCTGCTCATTTAGCGCATTCATCGCCTCCATCGCCGCCGCTATCAAGGTATTGAAAGCAAAGGTTCGATTTTTATAGATATCTTCTGCTTTTTGAAGCGCCTCATAAACCTTTCTTCTGGCGTACTTCTCCTCTTTTGTAAGTGATGAGTGCTCGATCTGCGGCAACGCTTCGATAGCCAACACATTTTGACTTCTCTCATAGAGTCGTCTTAAAAATTTAAACGCACCTTCAACGGCACTATCATTCCAGTCAAGCTCCTTTTGAGGCGGTGCGGCAAAGAGTATAAAGAGTCTTGCGGTATCGGCACCGTACTTTTGTACTATCTCATCAGGATCGACGGTATTTCCTTTGGATTTACTCATCTTTGCTCCATCTTTGAGTACCATACCTTGAGTAAGCAGTGCGCTAAAGGGCTCATCAATATCGATATAGCCTAAGTCTCTCAGCACTTTTGTGAAAAATCTGGCATAGAGTAGATGGAGTATCGCATGCTCGATTCCGCCCACATATTGATCCACACTCATCCAATACTCAATATCGTCTCTTTTAAAGGGCATATCGGTCAGATTTCTAGAGCAATACCTAAGAAAATACCAACTACTTTGAACAAATGTATCCATCGTATCGCACTCTTTTGTAGCATCTGCTCCACACTTTGGACACTTGCACGCTTTCCATGTCGGATGAATTTCTAGCGGATTTCCCTCACCGGTGATCTCTACATCTTCAGGAAGAGTAATGGGGAGATTGTTCTCATCTTGAGGCACAACTCCGCAGTTTGGACAGTGCACAAACGGTAACGGCGCACCCCAATATCTCTGCCTGCTTATCCCCCAATCTCTAAGCTTATAGTTGACAACCCTTTTGCCGATACCCCTCTCTTCAAAAAGTGCGATAATCTTCTCTCTCGCTTTGGCACTCTCTAAACCGTTAAATTCGGCACTATTTATCAAAACCCCGTCATCGACATATGCCTCTTTATCAAGATTGCTACCCTCACCCCTAATTACCTCTTTGATCGGTAAATCATACATTTTGGCAAACTCATAATCTCTTTGATCATGCGCCGGCACACTCATCACAGCACCGCTTCCATAGCTATAAAGGACAAAGTTGGCACACCATAGCGGCACCTTCTCCCCCGTGAGTGGATGGGTTACGAAAAGGTTAAGAAAAACTCCCTCCTTCCCTGCTTGGGCTCTATCTCTCTCACTCATGCTCTGCATCGCTTTTATCTGCTCTTTTGCTTTTTCATCTACCAAAGCTTTCTCAAGAACCTTTTGTACGATCGGATGTTCGGGGGCTAGTACTACATAGGTTACACCATAAATCGTATCCGCTCTTGTGGTAAAGACCTCTACCTTCTCAAACGCTCTATCAAGCTTCTCTTTAGACTCACTCTCGATCTCAAAAGCAAACTCCAATCCCTCACTTCGTCCTATCCAATTCTCTTGCATCGTGAGAACCTGTTTTGGCCAACCGGACTCCAGCTTCTTTAGATCATCAAGAAGCTCCTGTGCATACTTGGTAATCGCGATATAGTATCCTGGCATCTGCTTTTGGACTACAGGATTATCACATCTCCAGCAAGCTCCCTCAATCACCTGCTCATTTGCCAAAACGGTATGGCAACTCTCGCACCAGTTTACAGTAGAGATATGGCGATACAAGAGCCCCTTCTCATACATCTCGATGAGAAATTTTTGCTCAAACTTGGTATATATCTCATCGCTTGTAGCAAACTCCCTCTTTTTAGAAAAACTAAGCCCAAGCCTCTCAAGCTCACTTCTCATATAGGCGATATTTTCATAAGTCCACTTTTTGGGATGCAGTTTGTGTTTGATAGCGGCATTTTCGGCAGGCATACCGAAGCTGTCCCAGCCTATAGGGTGGAGGACATTGAAACCTCTCTTTCTGTAATACCTCGCCATAGCGTCGCTGATAGTGTAGTTTCTTACATGCCCCATGTGTATTCGACCGCTTGGGTAGGGAAACATACTGAGTATATACTTTTTCGTTAAAGTTTTATCCTCTTTGGGTTCAAACGCCTCCTGCTCTCTCCACCTCTCTTGCCACTTTAACTCGATTTCAGCCGGATTGTACTTCATTAAAACTCATCCCTAACTTTTGAAGCTTCTATCAGTACTAACGCCATAGAGAAGACATTTGCAACGATAGCTCCAACCGCCATAGCAACCGCGGCTTTCATATTGTGAGCAAGTTCAGAATATAAAAATGCCGGTATCAGGTGAAGGTCCGCCACCAATGAAGAAGCAAATAGTTCAGCGGAGAGGATATTTTTAACGCCGATTTTAAGCAGTGTTGAAACTAGATTGATACTCATCGCGATAAATAGTGCGGTAGCATTGTGATCAAAGATAAAACCAACCGTTGTGGTCAAACTCATCAACGCAAAAAATATGTATATAACCTTACCCCAATCCATCTCTTACCTCCTTAGACTCTTCCGCCCTCATATTGAGCTCTCATTCTCTCTTTTTCTCTTCTAAGCTTCTCTTTTTCTGCCTCTTTGGCTTTATATTTGACTACATCAAATCCGAGCCACTTAAGAAGAGGCGAAGCGATAAAGATCGAACTGTATGTTCCAACAACGACACCCACTAACATCGTAAAACTAAATCCGTAGATAATCTTTCCGCCAAATAGAAAGAGTGTGAGTACCACAAAGAAGGTAGTGAGTGATGTGAGGGTGGTTCTTGAAAGTGTTTTTGTAATCGACTCATTGATGATACTAAAGAGGTCATTGTTGCTCTTTGACTCTCTAATCCCCTCTCTAATACGATCAAAAACGATGATAGTGTCATTGAGGGAGTAGCCTAGTATGGTTAAAAGTGCAGCCAAAATATCAAGATTTACATCGACTCTAAAGAGTGCCAATGCCCCCATTGCAATAGATACATCGTGTACCAGCGCCAAAATACTCGCAAGTGCAAATCTCCACTCAAACCTAAAGGCAACATAGATGAGTATCGCCAAGATAGAGAGCAGCATCGCCATCATACCCTTCTCTTTGAGCTCATTACCCACCTTTGGTCCTACCATCTCGACTCTTCTGACTTCAAAGTTTCCTGTACTTTTCAAGAGCTCCTTCACTCTATCACCGATACCACCGGCAACTTTGGCACTACTTGTCGCTATCCTGATGATTACCTCATTTGGTGTACCAAATTCAGTAACAGAGGCGTTTTTAAACTCTTTATCCTTACTTAGACTCTCTCTGATAGCCGCTAAAGGCGCCTTTTCATCATACTTGAGTTGCACAATCGTACCGCCGGCAAAGTCGATACCGAAGTTTAATCCCTTTGTAAAAAGCAAGCCATATGATAAAAGAAGCAATATCGCAGAGATAGCGATAAATATCTTACTCTTTGACATAAAGTCATAAATCTTGGTTGTCTTAAAAAACTCCACTATTTTGCCCTCCCACTTGCAACATCTATACCGAACCACGCTTTAAGATTTTTGGATTTCGATATCTTAGGTAGTAACCATTCGTAAACGCCGTGTGTACCGACGATAGCCGTTAGCATCGAAGCCAAAATACCTATACTTATGGTGATCGCAAACCCCTTTATCGGTCCTGTGCCGTACGCATAGAGGATCACCGCCGCAATAAGTGTCGTGATATTTGCATCAAGAATCGCCGTCATCGCCTTATCATACCCCTTCTCGATAGATGCTCGAACACTCATCCCCTCTCTTAAAAGCTCTCGTACCCTCTCGTTTATGATAACATTGGCATCTACCGCCATACCGACCGTTAGTACGATACCCGCCATTCCGGGAAGCGTAAGGGTAGCACCAAACATCGCCATAACGGCAATAATCAAAAAGAGATTTGCCACAAGTGCGACATCCGCGATAAGACCGGCATATCCGTAGTAGATAATCATAAACAAGAAAACAAGTACAAAACCGCTAATAAGTGCGATGAGAGACTGCTTGATGCTATCGGCTCCAAGGGATGGACCGACATTTCTCTCCTCTTCAAGCGTAACAGGTGCTAAAAGCGCACCGCTTCGTAGAGCAATAGCAATATCTCTGGCTTCTTCGACGGTAAAACCGCCGCTTATTTGACCGCTTCCTCCCCCTATCCTCTCTCTGATAACCGGTGCGGAGTAAACTTTGTCATCTAGTACTACCGCCATCCTTTTACCGACACTCTTGCCGGAAAAGTCTCCAAATATTTTGGCTCCTTGACTATTTAGCGTAAAGGTGATGATCGGCTGATTTGCTTGATTATAGGCAACTCTGGCATCGGTCAGCATACTTCCGTCAAGTACCGGAACTTCATGTAGGAGATATTTGACATTTGGCTCTTTCACATCGGGAAGTATCACATCTCCGTACGCTTTTGCTTCTTCATTTGAGAGATGATAGACTTGGTCGGCTCTCTCCTCATCAACCGCCATCAACTGCAAGTGAGCCGCTTTTGCGATAAGCTCTTTTGCCCGCTTTGCCTGCTCAGGCGTTTTGATACCCGGAAGCTCAACCAAGATATTCTCTTTACCCTGCTTCGCGACTGTGGGCTCAGAGAGTCCAAACTGGTCAAGCCTGTTTCTAATGGTATCTATCGCCTGCTTTATCGCATAATCTTTAATAAGTTTTTTCTCTTGCGGTGTAAATGTTAGGGTATATTTTAGCCCATCTTTTTTTACACTCACACCTTTCATCTCACTAAGCATCTTATCCATCTTCGGTGCGTCATCTTTGTCTAGTAGAGCAAAACTTACACTCTCTTCTCCGATAGAGAGATCATCTATCACGATCTCCTCATCATCGGTAAAATATTTGATAGAGGATGCAAGCGACTTTGTTTTGGACTTGATCGCTTCATCGGTTTTGACACCAAGAAGCATATGCATACCGCCTTGGAGATCGAGACCTAGTGTAATCTTTGGTCCCTTATCCAAGCTTACTAATGATGGGATAGAAAAGCCTATCCCAAAAAGAATAGCCACAATAAAAAGTATCAGCCGAAAATTCATTTTATGCTTCCAATTTTTTTGCTACATAATTTTTGTCAATTTTAACAACAGTATCATCATTAAGTTTTACTTTGATAAACTCCTCTTCAGGCTTAACAACAGTGCATATGAGCCCACCGTTGGTGACTATCTTATCACCCTTTGTGAGTGAATTAATCATCTCTTTATGCTCTTTTGCCTGTTTTTGTTGAGGACGAATAATCAAAAAGTAAAATACCGTAAATAAAAAAATAAATGGAAAAATCGATGTTAAAATATTTCTTTTA
>JALWLO010000035.1 GCA_027084135.1 Campylobacterales bacterium
TCAATATACTAGTAATAATTATTAAGCTTAATTTAAATATCATTTTTGTCGATATATTCATGTAAAAGAAAATCCCAACATTTTGAGGAAATAGTGATGAATCTTGATGAAACTTTTCACAAATATCTCTATCTTGCCGGCGAGAGATTTAAAAATCCACACTTGAAAGAGCACTTAGATAATTTAATGAAAACAGATTTCGCCTCCATAGAGGAGCTTGAAGCGATACAGCTTGAGAGACTTAAAAAGCTTTTAACGCATGCAAAAAACAAAACGAACTTTTTCAAAGAGCGACTCAAAGATATCGATATAGACACTATGACGCTAGATGATCTCAAAAAGATACCCATACTCACCAAAGAGGAGCTAAAGGCAAATGCCGATGATCTTAGAAACGATGCTAACGGAGAACCGCTTATCAAAGCTGAAACTTCCGGTACTACGGGAGATGTATTTCTGTTTAATAAAAATCTCCAGTGGGATGCCTCCTTCCGAGCGGCTCAATATAGAGGATATAGCTGGTATGGCGTAAAGCCTTGGGAGAAGAGTCTCTATTTTTGGGGATTTAAGAAGAGTTTTAAAGATAAGGTAAAGATAAGATTTCTGGACTTTTTGTTAAATAGATATCGATTTTTTGATTATACCAATGAGGAGTTTGAGAGAGCCGCAGATAGGATCAGAAAATCAACCTACATAGCGGGATACTCATCCTCTATCCATATGATGGCGGAGTACTTTAAAAAGAGAGGCTATAAGTTTGACAATATCAAAATGGTCAAAGCTACTGCTGAAAAGGTCTATGACAGCTATCACAAAACGGTCAAAGAGGTTTTTGGAAGAAAACTCACCAGTGAGTACGGCTCAGCGGAAGCGGGTGTTATCGCCTATGAGTGTCCCCATGGAAATATGCATATCGTGATGGAAAATGTGATCGTCGAAGAGGTGGATAACAAAGCGATCATTACCAATCTTTGGGCTTACTCTCTGCCGTTTATTAGGTTTGAGCTTGGAGATTATATCGTTTTAGATAATGAAACCAAGTGTCCTTGCGGAAGGTCTCATAAAATCATCAAAGAGGTAACGGGAAGGATAGGGCGCAAGATCTACGGCAAAAACGGGATTTACTCAACAATCAATATCAACCACACCTTTAAAAATCTCTCCTTTAAGTACGGCATTGAGCTAGCCTACTCTGCCAAACAGTATGAAAAAGGAAAAATGGTATTTGAGATCATCAAAGATGACTCCATCAATGAGAGTGAGGCGAGAAAGAAGCTTATCGCTTCAGCATATGAGTATTTTAAAGATGATCTTGATATAGAAGTAAAATTTGTCGAGTATAAAGAGGGCAAAAGCAAGAAGCAGAAAGATTTTGAGAGCTTTGTGGAAGAGGAAGCGTAGATGAATATCTTTTTGACTCTGGATTATGAACTCTTTTTTGCTCAAGATAGCGGTACGGTAGAGAGATCTATCATAGAGCCGACCAATGCCCTACTCAATGTAGTCGATAAATTCATGATAAAGCTAAACTTCTTTGTAGATAGCGGCTATCTGGAAAAACTCAAAATGTACAAAGATGAGTATCCCGCTTTACAAAAAGATTATGACCTCATCACATCTCAAATATATGAACTTGATAAAAGCGGACACGATATACAGCTTCATATCCATCCTCATTGGGAGGATGTTGTTTATGATGACGAAAAATGGATAATGGATACTTCAAGGTACAGGCTACATAAATTTAACCCGAGTGAGATAAATGATATCGTTTATCGCTATAAAAAGGCTCTCACCGATATCGTAGGAGAGAAGGTATTTGCATACCGTGCGGGAGGATGGTGCATCCAGCCGTTTGGTAAACTCAAAGATGCACTCAAAAAACATCATATCAAGCTTGATAGCACTCTCTATGCCGACGGATATAAAAACAACTCCACTCACTACTTCGACTTTAGAGGGATGCCAAAGAGTAGTTTTTGGAATTTTGAAGATGATCCTATGGTGATAGATGAGAACGGGTTCTTTACCGAGGTGCCGATCGCAAGCATGAAGATCTCACCGCTATTTTACATCAAATATGCTCTAGCAAAAAAGCTCAATCCACAGCTTCATAAGATATATGGAGACGGAAAAGGGGTAGGTAGAGAGAGGGAGGATAATATCAGGATGCTGACCTCTTTTACTCCTGCCGTCGCCTCACTTGACGGATATAGGATGAGCTATTTACAAAAGATGCTTGATCTCTATCACAGAGATGTCACAAAAGAGCACTTTGTGGTTATGGGACACCCTAAAGCACAAAATAGATACTCGATCGAAGCACTACATAAATTTCTCTCAGATAACCACACGAAACACAACTTTACAACATATAGCCAGGAGTTTGGGAGTTTACTCTAACTCCCGATTAGGATATAATAGTACAAAAAGTGCTAAGAGCGGTAAAACTGCCGCCGCTACGATATATATCATCACACTTCTAGAAAACGCCCTTTTTGCCTTTACGCTCTCTTCGCTTGTACTGTTTTGACTTTGAATCTGCGCTAAAACCTCTTGGTGTAATGATATATCCCCCATGATAACTCTCCCTTATCTCTGAACTATATAGTATATCGTCACTCAAATCACCTACCGTATGCAATCTTGAGACACTTAGTACTAAAAAGTGGGGAATGTGAAGAAATGTAATTTAACCCAAATTTTGCATTAGCCAATAAATCATCTTAATGCTAAATTAGAGTTAAACACTCTCCATGAGCAAATATAGACCTCAATAACTCAAAAATTGCCAAAAATCCACTACAACTAAGTGAAGCAAAAAGATTGGCATCCTATTTGGAGTGATTTACGGAGCGATAGCATTTGTGAAAAATAGATATAGAAATATCGGCCTACATATCGTCTCATTTATCTCCGGTATCACCGATGTCGATGCCATCACCCTCTCTCTTAGTCAAATGGCAAAAGATGACAAACTTTTATTGGATGCCTCAGCTTACAGAATCCTCATCACTTCGGTTAAGAACTCTCCGGTAAAACTTGGCATCCTCTTTTGGGTCGGTGGGGTGAAACTAGGAAGCAGGCTGAGTCTGTTTTTCTTGATCACATTAGGGTTTATGGGAGTCGGATTACTCTTTATCAAGTAGAATATATGGAGCGGGAAACCGGACTCGAACCGGCGACCCTCAGCTTGGAAGGCTGACGCTCTAGCCAACTGAGCTATTCCCGCATAAAGATCAGCACAAAGCAAAAATTGATTGATTGGTTGCGGAGGGTGGATTTGAACCACCGACCTTCGGGTTATGAGCCCGACGAGCTACCAAGCTGCTCTACTCCGCGCCAAAAGTGGATGGGGTAGAGGGATTCGAACCCCCGAATGGCAGGACCAAAACCTGCTGCCTTACCACTTGGCGATACCCCAATTCAACGATCTAAATTTGGAATGTGATTATAGTAATTTTTTTTCTTTTTGTCAAGAACTTTTTGGAAAAAAGTGTATAATTTTGCAAAAAGATGGAGAAGAGATGTCGCAAAGTGCTATAACACGGGTAGAACAGGCTATTCAGGATATAAAAGAGGGTAAGATGATCATCATGATCGATGATGAGGATAGAGAAAATGAAGGGGATCTGGTATATGCCGCCACTTTTAGTACGCCCGAAAAAGTGAACTTTATGGCTACACATGCCAAAGGGTTGATATGCGTAGCGCTTTCGAAAAAAATTGCAGATCGTTTGGAGTTAAACCCGATGGTGGAAAAGAATAACTCCTCCTATGAGACCGCTTTTACCGTTTCGGTGGACGCAAAGGAGTGTGAGACTGGGATTTCCGCTTTTGAGAGGGATAAAACGATCCAGCTTTTAGCATCACCCATCTCCAAACCGAGCGACTTTGTCAAACCTGGACATATCTTTCCGCTCATCGCCAAAGATGGCGGCGTATTGGTAAGAACCGGTCATACGGAGGGGAGTGTCGATCTTTGTAAATTGGCAGGACTTAGTGAAGCCGCCGTCATTTGTGAGATCATGAAAGAGGATGGCACTATGGCACGAAGAGATGACCTGGAAAAGTTTGCTAAAAAGTATGATCTCCAAACACTCTATATCTCCGATCTTGTTGAGTATCGACTGCAAAATGAGTACCTTATCAAAGTGATCGCCGAATCTAACACTAAACTTCTAGGAAAAGAGGCAAGAAGGGTTGATTTTATCGATCATAATGAGCTTCACCATGTCGCTTTTCTCTTTAAAAGAGGCGCTAACGGTAATAATGTAAGATTTCACAATATAGGAACCGATCTCGATCTTTTAACCCAGGGACGACTTGAAGCACTGCTTAAGAGTATAGAGATACTTGATAAAGAGGGAGGCGTATTAATCTTTTTACAAAAGTGTCAAAATCCAAATCCATACATGAGAGAGTATGGCATCGGTGCACAGATACTCAATCTACTTGGATTTAGAGATATCGTACTACTTGTCACACATAAAAAACGGGAATTTATCGGGATAAGCGGCTTTGGTCTGGAGATAGTTGATGAGAGAGCGATCTAGTACTAGCCCACACTAGTACTAAGCTCTTGCAGTTTTCTATTTAATACTTTTAGTTTCACCTCAATCTCTTGCATAGAGGCTTTGATTGCTTGCTCTTTTGCAAAACTTCTACACCCTACCAGTTCTTGAGATTTCTCTTTATAGATTCTTTGTAACTCTTTGATCTCTTCCATAATGACCCTTTGATTACTCTTATAACTTAAGTCTTTGCTCATAAAATCCTCTTTTATAAACGAAAGAGTTTTTTGTCTTGTTATAGACACCTTTTTAGGGTATGACTTAAAACTATAAATTTTCTATCTTAGTCTTTAGTGATGCCCCTTTATGACACTTTACAAACTCTACAATTTTGCCGTGAAATCGTGAAAAAATTGTGAAGAGATCAATATCTTCATCATAAAGCTTAGTTATCTTGCTATAGTTGGACTCAATGCCGCTGACAAGCCACTCTTGGAGCTCTCCATAGCTTTCAAACTCATATCCAAATGCCCTCAAAAGCCTGTTTGTATAGGCATCTACAACCATCACCTCGCGTTTGCATCCGTAGCAAAGTATAGAGTCTGCCGTCTCCTCTCCTACCCCTTTTTGGCTCAGTAACCACTCCCTATCTACAGACGCTTTAAAGCTTTCAAAATCTCCAAAATCAGTAAGAATATGTTGAGAGAGAAGCTTTAATCTTTTCGCTTTTTGATTGTAAAAACCGCTTGCTTTTATTAGATCTGCTAACACCGTTTCGTTAGTACTAACTATCCCTTCAAGGGACAAGAGTTCTTTTGACCTTAGATTTTCTAGAGACTTCTCTACATTTTCCCATCTGCTTTGTTGTGTGAGGATCGCACCGATGAGCACTTCAAACTCTCCGACATTAGGCCACCAAAATTTTGGTGCATCCTCCCTCAAATATCCCGCTCTCTTTAAGAGAAAAAGGAGGTCATAGCTACTGTTCAACATAGGCTCTTTGAGTCACCTCCAACTCTCCCTCATCGAAAGCTTTGAGTTTATAGGCGTCAATCGCCCTACCCTCACTATCAAGCTCTGTGACAATACACTGAAATATCTTTTTACACTTGTTTGTAACCTCAAACTTATTGGCAACACCGATCAAACACTTTTTAAGCACCTCCTCCTGCTCCATACCCAGAGCATTGTCTCTACACCCTATCAGCCCGGCATCCGTCACATAGGATGTGCCGCTATCTATCACCAAATCATCCGTCCCGATATGTGTATGACTCCCGCAAATCGCACTCACCCTACCCTTTAACATCAGCAATAACGCTCTCTTTTCGGCAGTCGCTTCAGCATGAAAATCGATAAATATATGTTTGATCCCTTCATGCTCTAGCTTTGATACTATCTGTTCGATCTTCGTAAAAGGATTATCCACCATCGGCATCGTAAAGTAGCCCATGAGGTTTATCACAGCCACTTTCACACCTTCAAGCTCTAGTACTAACAACCCTCTGCCCGGTGCCTCTTCCGGATAATTTATGGGTCTTAAAATAGGAGAGGTATCCATCAAATTGATAATCTCCTTCTTATCCCAAGTGTGGTTTCCGCCGGTCATTACATCAATAGGAAGCTTTAGCAACTCTTTCGCATTTTTTTCACTCAATCCAAATCCATGGCTGGCATTTTCATAATTGACGATAAAGAGATCGATGG
>JALWLO010000036.1 GCA_027084135.1 Campylobacterales bacterium
AAATATTACACAATTTTTTGAAAAAATAGCGTATATTTGGTTAATTATATCCTTAAATTGTTTAGGAGAGAAGATGCAAAAACGTGTTTCTAAATGGATAGCCTTGGCTTTATCGCTAGTACTAGCCGGTTGTGGTGGAGGAGAGAGTGTAGATAGGAGCAGCAGTCCTGTAGGAGCAGGAGTAAGTTTGGATAACCATACAGAGCAAGAGCGTTTGGATATCCCGCAGAGTGAGACGCTTTTGCAACTTAGATCCTACGCGCTTAAAGAGAATAGCGATACCTTAAAAAAGGGTGAGATAGGCTCATACAGTTTTGATAGCTCATCATCTCCAAAAGGTGCGCATTTCGTGGGAGATGTGAGAAGATCGAATGGAAATATCAAGCTAGATGGAAGCTCCTATGTGAAGATCGCCGAAATACCCGAAAGTGTCGATTTTTCAGAGGGATTTAGCTTTGCCGGATGGGTAAAGTTTGATAACCCTGCAGGTGCGGGGAAGGATTGGGAGACGATATTTACCCTTGCCCAAAAAGGGGATAAGCACAATCATGAAATATGGCTCAATCGCTACTACAACCAAAACAGACTCTACTTTGCATTTTCTAACGAGGATGTTTACTATAATCCTTGTGCCGATGTAGTTACCGTAGATGAGGTGATAAAACCGGGCAAACTTCAGCACATCGTAGCAACGATCGATCAAGATGCCTATCCGCACATATATATAGACGGAAAAGAGGTGGAGACACGGGTGGCGTGGCATCACAAAGGGGGATACTGTAAGATCCCAAATATCTTAAGAGATGACAACTTTATAGGAAGACCTAGTAGCGATCCTTGGTGGACTCCAAATCATAACCTTGTAGGAGAGGTGGGGGATGTGCACTTTTACAATAGAGCCTTAACGGGAGATGATATAGAGAGACTCCTTCATAAAGATCCCCTACAAAGCGGTGAGAGTAGTTTGAATAAGTCTGTAGATATCACGATAGACGGCGATATGAGCGAGTGGGAGGAGATAGATAGTTTTGCAAAAAATAGCAAAGGGCTCTTTAAGATCTATAGTGATGAGGAAAATATCTATATGTTGATCAAGGGTGATAGAGATAACCAAAACACTCTCATCTTCATAGATAGTGACAATAATGAAAATAGTGGCTATAGAGCGATAAAAGGAGCTGACTATCTCATAGGATCTAGCGGTACTATCTATGCTGCTACATCTAAAGAGGGTAGTTGGGAGTGGGAGAAGAGGGGTCAAGCGAGTTTCGAGAGAAAGGCGGATGTAGTGGAGCTAAAGTTTCCAAAGCGTCTCATGAAGATCGATAGCGGTTTTAGGGTGGAGCTATTTATACTTGATGAGGATTGGAGATATATCAGCAGTTTACCCGACGGTATGGCGAGTTATCATCTTAGGGAGCATAGCATGAGGGAGGAGCGACCGCAAGATACGCAAGATAGCTTAGATGAGCAAGGAAAAAAAGAGATAGCTATCGTACTTGATGGGCATGGAGAGGATTGGAGTGATATAGAAGGATATCGTCAAAGGGGTTCAACGATCAAGGTTTATAGTGATGAGAGCTTCTACTATTTCTTACTTGATAGCAAGTATTCGGGAGCTATCCTATACTTTAACAGTGACGCTCGATCCGATACGGGGTATCAGCATCCTCAGTTTAGTACGAGCGGATTTGATTATGCCATAGGTGTGGAGGGAGCGCTCTATAGATCACTAAGCAATGATAGTACATACCAGTGGAAGCTATTTGAAGATGTCGCCGAAGTTGCTCGAGATATGAACGGTGTGATAGAGATCAAGGTTGCTAGGCGTGATTTTGCACTTGGAGATAGCTTTGAGATAGGGGTTGATTTTGTAGATAGTAAGGATAGAGTTGTTGAGAGCTTTTTGACCTCGAAACTCTTTAGATATCCTCTCTCTCAAGAGAGTAGTACTAAGGGAGTTGCTTACTCTTTTGATGAGATAAAGCATATATTTGCTGATGGAAAAGGGAGATACATCTCTGTCGGAGATAGCACGAGAGAGCAAAACAGCATCTATGAAAACGGAGATATCTATCAGATAGTTAGTACGAAGTTGCAGGCATTAGGTAACCAAACCTATCTACTGGCAAAAGCGGGCTATAGCGCAAAAGAGTGGAGTGAGGGTGGTGATAAGTTTGATTGGAAACATACCTTAGAGTTGATACCGGGTGATGGTGCAAATACGGTGGTCAATATCTCTCTCGGTATCAATGATGCTAGATATTACGGCTCAA
This sequence comes from Campylobacterales bacterium, assembly GCA_027084135.1. Classification (GTDB taxonomy): domain Bacteria; phylum Campylobacterota; class Campylobacteria; order Campylobacterales; family QNZT01; genus QNZU01. Next base: position 2,277 of record JALWLO010000036.1, read on the forward strand.
AAGAGGGACTGAAAAAAGCCATATATAGCGGTATAGATAAGATATTAGCCAAGAAGCCAAAGACAATATTTATGCTAACAATGCCAAATAAACTCGTTGGGTTAGATAAAGAAAACAGAATCATCCAAGAGGCTTACTTAGAGATTGCACAAGAGAGAGGTTATCCGATGATAGATACATTCAGTGAACTTTTTAGCGGTGGTGTGGACTTCTCAATGTATAGAGATGCCGATGCGGATGAGTACGGAGCCGCAACAAGGATACACCTATCTCATAAAGCACAAAGGAAGATAGCTGATCTTATCCTATCTAAAATTCTACCTTAGTACTAACAAAACACCCTTACCTTTATTTGGTAGGGGTTATTAAAAACCCAACTCAAAATAGACTTCATATTAAAATAATTTCTACAATAGTCGATAATAGTTAGTAATTCAAACTTGTAGAGTAATCATGATTAAAAAATTGTCTATAGTTTTTATCTTTTCAGTGTCACTTTTTGCAAATTTAACCATTGAAAAAGGGGAGCACTTTTCGCTAACTCCTGAAGAGAATTTAAGCATAGAGGGCTCTTTAAAGATATCTCAAAAGGCAGTTTTTACGGCTAAGGAGGAGTGTTATATTGCTCTTGAAGGAGATTGGATAAATAGAGGAAAATTCGCCTCCTCAACTTCAACGGTTAGATTTACCGGGGATGGAGTGAGTACTATATTTGGAGAAAATAGCTTTTATAGCTTTGTATCCTATAAGAGCTTAACTTTTGAGTCAAATGTAGTTCAAGAGATTATAGATAGATTTGTGGTTCATGACGCAGATATAAACTCTACCGTAGAAGGGGTTTGGAGTATATTAAATCTCGCAACAACTCAGGTTATTGATTTGGATAGTCTTTCGGTAAAAGATAGCAAGATTATAGGTAGAGCGGAGGCACTAAATCCGCCAAACTCTATCGATAACGGCAACAATATTCTTTGGTTTAGTACTAATGACGACGAAGAAGAGACGGACAGCGGATACGATTGGCTGATAAAAAAAGAGGATTCCTCTAAGCACACTATCAAATATACGGTAAAAAAAGAGGATAGAAAATCTGAAGTTGTTATTCAAAATGAGTTAAATGTAGCAACAACATTAGATGAGAAAAATAAGGTGGTTCGCTTTGAGTATAGAGCTGTTGCAGATGCGGATTTGGAGTGTAGTAAAAATGCGGTGGTAATGCTGGATGAAAATGCAACCATAAAAAGTGGATTTAGGGGGTGCTCTTATGAGGATCCTACACTTGAAAATTGGGATGATTTTAAAAATGCGAAAGTTGTTATTGAAGATTTGGGCAATAAAAACTCTAAAAGCGTGATTATAATAGAGGTAAATTTAACCGTACCGCTTATCATAGGAGGTGTAGATGTTAAATAAGATCAAATGGCTGATAGCTTTCTTATTTGCTTTGATGCTAAGCTCCTGCGGCGGCGGTAGTACAACTTGGGGAATAGATCAAGATGCAGGTAAGTCTATACCGGTTTGCAACGGCGATATAGACAGTACTACAAACGCTATCACGGTAAAAGCCGGTCAAAAAGTTAAAAAGGTGATCAATCCGACAATAGTAAGAATCTGGCACTACCAAAACGGTGAAAAAAAGATTTGTGTAGTACAAGGAAAGGCGGTTATAAATGAGTAGAATATTGTTAACACTAATGTTGATTTTATCGGCGGTTTACTCTGATAGTAAGCATAGTCTGGGTGTAGGTGCCTCTATCACAAATGCAACTACTTACACGATAAAGCAGGAGAGTATGTACGACTTTACTCTAAAGTATGATTATCTACTTTTTAAGTGGTTGGATATAGAAGCTAGGGGAAGTTTTTACATAGCTGATGGGAAGAAGTTATACCATCCGGTAACATTAGGTATATTTTTAAAGCCCAATTTCAACTTTTCAGATAGATATAATTTTTATGCACTTGCCGGTTACTCGAAAAATACTCTCTCTAAACAAGATACTTCGCAGATCAATGCGGTAACGATACAAAATGATGTCTCGTACGGAGGGGGAGTAGAGTATAACTTACTTGATAATAGTTGGCTCTTTTTAGACTATGTGAGGTATGTTAATAAAAGCACCGAAAAGCCTGAAGGAACTTACGCTATCAAGATAGATACTATTACTTTTGGATTTAACTATAGATTTGATTTTAATTATAAAAAAGAGACAACAAAAACAAAAGATGAAATAACAGATAAGGTACATTTAAAAGCTATAACGAGAAAAGTAAGATATCAAAAACCTGTTTTTAGTGAATTTCAAATATTTGATGATATGGAGGAGGAGTAATTAAACTTATTTTGTTGTTGACCGATATTATGTAAAAGTTTAAAGTTTTTATGGGGGAAGAGTTTTGATAAACAAAAGACAGGGGTGGCTACTTTTTTGTACTGCTATGACACTTTATGCCGCCTCTACAGATAAAGATTTTACCTTAAAAGGGGGTAAAGGGATCATTCTAAATGAACCTACAAATAGTTATAGTACCAAAATAAAATCTTCCGACACATTAGAGCAAAATATAGTTCTAACCCTCCCGCCAACCGCACCCAAAGATGGTCAAGTCTTATCGGTAAATTCAAATGGAGAGCTTGTTTGGGTAGATAACAACTCATCCAATTCATCAAGTGATAACCAAAAGATAGATAAATTTATTTTGGATGGAGATAAGATAAGACTCTCATTAGAGAGAGACGGTGAGGTTGATAAAGTTATAGACCTCTCATCTCTAACAACATTTCTAAAAGCAGATGATATAGTAGATAACTTAACATCAACAGATGCTAACAAAGCACTATCCGCAAAACAGGGAAAAACTCTTAAAGAGATAGTAGATGCCCTAAACGCTCTACTCTCAAATCACGCATCAGCGACAAATAATCCCCACCAAGTTACCAAAGCTCAAATAGGTTTAGAAAATGTAGATAACACAAGCGATCTTGATAAGCCTATAAGTAAAGCGACACAAAACGCTTTGGATATCCTTGATACAAAAGTCTCGGACATAAACACAACCTTTGATACCAAACTCAACAACTTAAACACAAAGATAACAGACATAAACAACTCCCAAAGTGATAATCAAGGAGTAGATATATTAGACTTCAACAGCACACACTTGATCATCTCATTAGATAATAACGATACAAATAAAACAGTAGCACTCGATAGAAACCTAAGTAGCTTAAAAGATGTAAATCTAACAGGATTAGCCAATGGAAAAGTACTTAGCTATGATGAAACTTCAAAGAGTTGGATAGTTACAAGCTTACCTGATGATACAACAGCTATAAGCGATATCAACAAAACTACCCAAACAAACAAGCAAAACATCTCAGACATAAACACATCACTCAATGCAAGAGTAGATGAAGTAAATAGCTCTATAACAACACTAAACACAACACTCTCAACACAAGATAGCAAGATAGATGAAGTAAACCAAACCGCTCAAGCAAATAAGCAGAAGATTGCTGATGTGAATAGTACATTAAGTGGTGTTATTTCAGCCACCAATACTAATGGAACCCTCTGAATAACCCCATCTCTCAAAAAAAGTAAATTTCTTGGTACGCATCATCGAATTATTCATAAGAATTTGTTATCAGTTTCTCCATTTTTTGAAAAAATATACTCTCATTTTGTTGAGATTTACCTTTTTTCAGGCTATTTTTTCTCATTTTCATCCTTTTGCCAGCTTCCGCTCTACACCGGGTGCTCTTTTGAGATTATAGGCTGCAGCCAGAAGCAGGTGATACTGGTCGTTCTTTTCCAATCCAAGAAATCTTGTTCGGGTATAGTGCATCAGATGCTTGATAAAGGCAAAGGGAAGTTCAACGATCGAGCGTACAGCAGCAAAGTGTTTATTGTGTTTTGTCTGTTTTT
>JALWLO010000037.1 GCA_027084135.1 Campylobacterales bacterium
CATTAGTAGTGGTTTTGCTATAGAAACTGATGCGTGTATAACATTACCAAGCAAAATAGAACTACAATATACTTATCATGTCGGGGAAGAGTTTAGAGATTTAATTAGTGGACTAAGAGCTATATTTGAAGCTATAGTCTTTTTAAATTTAAAAGATGAAGATAGATTAGGGCATGCAATTGCTTTAGGAGTAGATCCTGTATTATTTTTAAAAGATAGAAAGCATATAACACTCACAAAAGGTGAGTATATGGATAATTTACTATTTTTGTATTTCATATTAAATTCTAATCACCATACTTCAATTTATCCACTAGAAGAGATCAAAAATAAAATTATTCAGTTAGGTAATGAAATTTACTGTGACTTAGAGCAAACATTTTTGGTCGATGACTATATAGCAGCATGGTTGTTAAGGCGAAATTGTCCTTTAGAAATTATGAAAATTGTAAAATACCTAGAGAATAATGATATCCTATCAAATAGAGACTCTACTTATAAAACCGCCTGGTTTATAAAACAGTACTTACAAAAAAATAGGCAGGTTTACTTAGATAGTTATACCCATAGCAATTTTGAAAAAACCTATATACAAACGGCTTTGCCAGATTTTTTTGATAACATCATTGATAATGAACCTTTAAAAAAGTACTATGCAAGCATAAAAAGCAATTATAATGCATATATTTTATACTGGGCATATGCTACAAAAGAAAAAAATAGCAAATATTATGAGTTCCATAATGAAGAGATTATTTTCCCAATTACTGTTTATGAATACTTACAAGATTATATGATGGAGTATTTCGTAGCACAGAGAGATATTGTTGTAGAAATATTACCAACATCAAATATTCTTATAAGTTCTATAGATAAATATATAAACCACCCTTTTTTAAGACTTCATCCACCCCTTAATATAACCCCAAATAAATTCGATATTAGAACTAAAAAAATAAAAATTGCAGTAGGTACTGACAATCCTGGGATTCAAGGAACCAATCTTTTAATGGAATATTATATCATCTACGAAATAATTCGTAAACAGCATGACTCATATGTGGCTGAAAAATATGTAAAGGCATTAGCAGAATACAGTAATTATCTATTTGAAAAAGGGAAATAAACCTACAAAATTATAAAATTTACACAAAATGTGTCAATGCACTTTTTCCGAACTTCTTGCGCTTTTTCAATCGAAACTCCCCGATCTTTTCAGGGAATTTGATCGTTGAGATGTGTTCGATAGAGATCATCAAAGCCTTCTCTTTCGGTGTTGCTTTCATAAGCTCCAAAACTTTGTCGTAGATACCCTCCATCCCCTCTCGAATATCAAAAGGGGGATCAAAATAGATCAGACTCCCCTCCTCCACTCTCTCTATCAGCGACGGATAGATCTTAAAGCTATCCCCCTCTATCGCTTCATACGGCTCCTCGAAGAGAGCGCAATTTTGCTTGAGTACGAGGTATGCATCCCTATCACGCTCTATGAAGTAAGCCTTCTTCGCTCCACGACTCAACGCCTCCAAGCCCATAGAGCCGCTACCGCCGAAAACCTCTACAAACGCTCTCCCCTCTATGTCAAACTGGACACTATTGAAGTAGGACTCTTTGAGGATAGACTTTGTGCTTCTCGTACTAGACTTGGAGGGGAGTAAAATTTTTCTACCCTTGTATTTGCCGCCTATGATCGCTTTATAGAGCTGTTTCTCTCTACTCATAATAGCTTTTCGCTAACTTTTGGATTCTCTTTTTTTGTCTCTTTTGAAGCGCTTTGAGAGCCGACTCGAGTCTCTCCTCTTCGGCACTTTTAGGTATTTTTAGGAGCTCTTTTTGATAAAAATGATCCACTTTTTCTAGCAAAAGCTCTTTTGAAAAAGGGATTTTTAGATCGACCTCTCCTTTGTGACCTAGCCGAAATAGCGGCTTTTTTGTCTCGATCTCTCTATCGGCGATCACAAAGTCGCACTGCTCATAGGAGCTTATCTTTCCGGACAAAAAGGTGATCAATGCTTTTTGAAGCAGAGGTGATTTGATGATAAGCGCTATCTTCATAGGTATCCTTGTAACAAATTGTAATAGCTTCTTGAAATTTTATCCAAAATCCACTTTTTTTTATAAATTGTATATTGATTAAAAAAATTTAACCGATGTAGTTAGTAGAAAACCCAGGCAAAGGAGTGGCAGATGGTTTCAACAGTTTCGCATCTTCAACCGACTGCACCAATCTTACATGCCACTACGCATGGGATCGATGCAACGAGGTTGAATAGCAGTAGTCATCAAAAGGTAGCCGATGCGTTTAGCAAATCGGGTGATCAAGCTCAAGGAGAGAGTGTTGATCTTGTAGCTTTGACAAAAAAGTTAAATGATATCGCCAAAAAGAGCGATACTGCTATCAGCTTTTCATACAACGAAAAGTTAAATAGCTCAATCATAACGGTCATCGACCAAAAGAGCGGAAAGGTGATACGAAAACTTCCAAGTGAAGAGGCGATCAAATTTGCCGAAAGCATCAAGGATGAGCTTGGAAAACTACTGGATAGGAGAGGATAATCATGGGAGTAGCGACACTTGGACTTGGAAGTAGCGGAGTCTTAAACAACGATCTTATAGATAAGCTAAAAAGTGCCGATGAGGCGGCTGTAATCAGACCTATAGAGCAGAGACAGACGGAGATCAATCTCAAACAGCAAGCGCTAAGAGAGGTAAAGAAGCTTCTTAATGATCTCTCTGACCTATCGGTCAATATGTCTGATAGAGCACTTTACCAATCCACTAAAAGCAATATTATAGGCGATAGCGCGACTATCACAACAAACGGCAATGCAAAAAAACAGAGTTTCTCTATCGATGTAGAGCAACTAGCAACAAGGGATATCAGAAAAACAAAAGCTTTTGATACAAAAGATGGACCACTTGGAGAATCAGGAGAGTTTGATTTAAAGATAGCGGGTCAAACTTTTCACATATCATATAGTGAAGATGATTCACTTGAAGATCTTGGAAAGAGGATAGAAGAGACAACAGGTGGTTTAGTCAAAACCTCTATTTTAAATACCGGAGAAAGTAAGCCCTACAGACTTATCTTAAAATCAAGAGATACCGGTACCGACAATAATATTGTGATTCCAAACGGAGGACATTTTACATTTTATAGTGTGCAAGATGCTCAAGATGCAAAATTTAAGATTGACGGCATAGAGGTAACAAGAGGAAGCAACAGTTTTGATGATGTTTATGAAGGTGTAAATATCACTCTAAAGAGTACCGGATTAACAAAGATAGAGGTTGAAAAAGATAGCGACAAGATAGCTGATAAGATGAGTGAGTTTGTCGATAAATATAATAGCGTGATAGAGACGATTACTAATCTTACCAAATTTGATAAAGATAAGAAAGTTGCGGGAGTTTTGCAAGGTAGTAGTGAGATAAGAAGTATCAAAAGTAAGCTCAGAGATATATTTGAATCAACATTCGGTGAAGATGGCAAAATGGCGAATGATTACGGTTTAACTACCGATAAAAAAGGGATCATCTCATTTGATAGAGGAAAATTTATCTCAGCGATCAAGGAGGATCCAACCGCTGTTGAGAACTTTTTTGTCGGCAAAGATGATACAAAAGGTATCTTTAGAAAATTCAATACGACACTCTTTGAAGTGGCGACAAAGTCAAGCGGTGAGCTAAAGAGTCTGCAAAGCAGTTTCGACGATAGAGCCAAAGCGATAGCCGATAGTCTCAAAAAGGCGAGAGAGCAGCTTGAAAATAGATATGAGATCTTGACAAAAAAGTTTGCGTCATTTGATATGATGATAGGAAATCTATCCAATACGGCATCACAACTAGATAGTTTAATACAGTCACAATTTTCAAAAAAATAACACATAGAAAGGAAATAGATGAATAACAACGGTGGATATCACGCATATAGAGAAAATTCAACGATGACGGCATCACCGACAAAACTGGTGGAGATGCTCTATGAGGGGGTTTTAAAATTTAATTCGCTTGCAAAAAGCGCACTACTGAAAAAGGATATGGAGAAGAAGGTTTACTATATCAACAGATCTATCGCCATCTATACGGAGCTGATGAGCACACTGGATATGAAGGGCGGGGAGATCGCGGAGTATCTTTATGGTCTCTACGATTATCAGATAAAGCTTTTAACCGACATCGTCATCAGTAACTCTGTTGAAAAGATGGATGAGGCGATCAATGTCGCTTCGGTACTGCTTGAAGCTTGGAGGGAGGAGACAAGTGTCGAGCTTGAAGTGGCTTAAGGAGTTGGAGATCGCAATCATCGAAGAGCTCTTTGAGCAGATAGATGCGCTAGCTTCCAATATCCCAAACTTCGAAAATGAGGATGAGGCAAATAGAGCCAAAGCGCTTCTGGACGAGGCGCTCGATCTTGTAAAAAATGAAAAAAATTTAACCTCAAAACAGATAAAGATTATCGAAAAAAATCTCGCCTTTTTGGATAGCGATAGAGAGCATCAACTCTCACTTGAGGTATAAACCCAAAATTTGCATTAGCCGGCACATCATCTGCATTGATCATTGGCAGCGGAGACTTTGAAGTAAAGCCTCGACGCATACTCCGTATGCGCCTACATTTTCCTTCAATGCCTCTACTACCAAGCACCAACGCATCTAATGCGCCTTTTAATGCAAAATTTGGGTTTAGTATTTGTGGGGATTATCCTCAAGTTCAGAGTCATCATAGGGATCTAAGTGGATATTGATCTCCCACTCTTTTGAGGGATCTAACTGCTTGATCCTCTCCTCTATTCTATCGCTCGCTCTATGTGCTTCCAGTAGCGAAATATCCGGAGTAAAAACAAGATGCACATCGACAAAATTGGTATTGCCGGATCTTCTGGTTTTTAGGAAGTGATATCCGGTGACACTCTCCTCACTCATCAGTAGATACTTGATCTTCTCCACCAACTCCTTCTCCAGTGCACCGTCAAGCAATATATAAACCCCCTCTTTGATAATCTCGATCGCCGAATAGATGATATATATCGCTATCAAACCGCCTACGATAGAGTCGATCACCTCCAATCCCGTCCATTTTACGAGTACTAGCGAAACCAAGATAGAGATATTGGTATAGATATCGGTCTGATAGTGAAGTGCATCCGATTTGATGACTAGGGAGTCCGTCTTTTTGGCAACATAGTTGAGATAGAGGACGAGCAAAATCGTAATCAGCAAAGAGCCCAACATCACCCAGATAGAGGTCTCTAGCATGGTGGTAGGCTTTTTATCGATATATTTCATAATCGCGCTATAAAAGATATAGATACCTGAGATCGTAATGATCGTACCCTCTATCACCGCCGCCAGCGCCTCAATCTTGCCTTTACCGTAGTTAAACGCCTCATCCGGAGCCTGTTCCGCTTTCGTCACCGCAAAGAGGTTAAAAAGGGAGACGATAAGATCCAACACCGAGTCTATCGCACTCGCTAAAACCGCAACTGAGCCGCTCACTATGCCTATCACAAGTTTTAAGATGATTAAAAATGTAGAGGTTGCACTTGCAACAACCGTCGCTCTCTTTTGTAAAGTCATAAAATGATTTTAGCACTACTTTGCATAAAATTAAAAAAAATTAAAAATTTTTAATATCTTTAATATCTTTAAAGCAAACCTTAAAGATTTATTAATATAATAGTTACAACTTTTCATTTTTAAGTTAAAATAATTTACTTTTATAGGAGAATGTTGATGAATAATTTTTCAAAAGTTTTGGTAGGTAGTTCAATCGTTCTAGGTGCAACGCTTTTTACAATCGGTTGCGGCGGTGATAGCTTTTGTTGTAAGGAGGGTATTGCACCGATACCTGAGATAACCTCTATCGCAAAAGGGGCAAAATTTACAGTCCCAAGTAACGGAAAGCTAACAGTAAACGGTACCGGATATGACGAGGATGGAACGGTCAAAGAGTGTAGATGGTACATTGACGGCAAACTGCAAGAGACCGGCGGTAGCTGCGACAATGTGACACTTACTTTTGACACCAGTAAAACGGCAGAGTATGAGGTATGTCTTGCTGTCATAGATAATGACAACATCTCTTCAACAGTCAATAACGGTGTTACCACATCACATATCAATCACGGTCAGGCAATGGATACGAAAACAAGAATTAAAATGGATTGTAGAAAAGCGGTTGTAACTGCCGTAGCAGCTCCTACACCGGCCGAAAATGATATTGAAATCTACAACGCAAGAACAAATACTTTAATTTCTAAAAACCCTATCAAACAGGGGTGCCCTTTCTATGTCAAACCTGTCAATCAAGTGTTGCCAAACACTATTTGTGAGTGGACGATCGACGGAGAGAGTAAAGGTAGCGATTGTAACGGCTTGACAGATCAAAAGTTTGATAATCTGAGCAATCATGAAGTGTGCCTCATCTTAAACGGAGATACACAACATAAAATGTGTAAAACAGTTTCAGCCAATGAGCATGATAAACCGACCGCTGTTTTAGGTGTATATACTGATGAGCAACTCAACAATCCGTTTACAGGAGCTAGTTTTGATCATAGTACTAAATACTACTTATCATGCAAAGATAGTAAAAATGATTGCCCGGGAAACACCTCAGGTTTAGAGTGTAAATGGGATGCTTCAAGTTATGATGCGGTTAATGGAAGCTGTGATGTTCCTGAGGGTAGTAGAAACTACAACTTCCAAGACTGCTTTAATAATCAAGGTCACACCGGTCACGGTCCTCAAATCACAACTCCTAGCAGTAACACATACCAATACATCTGCGGCAGTGCGGCTAGTAAATGTGTTGAGATAAAGCTTACCGTAACCGATAAAAGATACTCTCCTAACAAATCTGATAGTGTTGTAAAAAGATTTAAGGTTAATCCTTAATCCAAAAAGATATGGGTAAATCCCATATCTGCTTCCTCTCTTCTTAAAACCCTTTTTCTACTCAATTAAATATTTTTTGACATCTTCCGATATGTATCTAAACTGTAATCGGTAGGATAGATGACAAAAGAGCATATAGGTGAAAAAAGAACTTCCAAGTATCTTCAAAAGCTACTATACCTCTCGATAGGAGGCATATTTATTGTCGTATCGTTAGGATATCTTTTTGAAACACTCATGGCAAATCTCGATCAGCAGACAAAAAATACCCGCCTAAAACTTGACATCATCAAACAGATAGAATCAAAAACCTTAGATAGCAAATATGAATTTATCAAATCGCTCTCATTTATCGAAAAAAACAACTACAATACTTACAAAGAGTCAGTGATACGCAATATAGAACAATCAAATCGATATCTCAATATCTTAAAAAATGGTGGAAAGGTAAAAATAGGTGACAATAGCAAAATTCAACTCTATATCGCAGAAGACGACGATATCAGTGCCTTAAATAGAGTCGATAGAAAGCTTTTCAAAACGATAAAAGAGTATTTTCCTATCTTTGCAAAAGAGATTGAAGAGGGGATAAAGAGTAGAAATATCAAAAATATTTTATCGATTCAAAAGCTTATTTCGGTTCAGTCGGAGGAGATAATCAAGATATTTGATCAAAGACTAAAGATACTGCATAACCTTTCGAAAAAGGCTTTTAACGATTTGCAAAAGATCGAAAACAGTGTCGAAAGTAAAAAGGCTCTATTCGCCTATGCACGATTTTTTACACTCCTTTTTATTATCACCGCTCTGATACTTACCTATATACCTATCAAAGAGCAGATCATCAAGACAAATGAGGAGCTTGAGAAAACAACTATCAAAGCACTAGAAGCCTCAAAAGCCAAATCTGAATTTTTAGCCAATATCTCTCATGAGATTAGAACGCCTCTCAACGCCATTTTAGGATTTATCGATCTGCTTCGCCAGGAGGAGAAAAACCCTAAAAAACGCAACTATCTCGATACGATCAATAGTTCAAGTAGCGCCCTTCTTGGAATCATCAACGATATATTGGATTTTTCAAAGATAGAGAGCGGCAATCTAACGATTGATAAATCTGACTTTTTGATTGAAAAAGAGATAAATAGTATCGTTAAACTCTTTCGAGCCAAAGCCACCGAAAAAAACATCTCCCTCAACCTTAAAATCGGCAAAAGTATCCCCGCATGCCTTCACTCGGATCCTCTTAGATTGAAACAGATCATCGCAAATCTCCTCTCTAACGCTATCAAATTTACGCCACAAAACGGCAAAGTGACCCTCTATATGGGCTATAAAAGAGAGAGGCTTTTAGTGGCGGTAAAGGATAGCGGCATCGGAATCGATCCAAAGAAGCAAGAGAGTATCTTCAAACCTTTTATACAAGCTGAAAACTCAACAACAAGAAGCTTTGGGGGAACGGGACTTGGGCTCTCCATCTCCGCAAAGTTGGTCGAGCTTTTGGGAGGTAGATTGAAAGTAAAGAGTAAACCCGGCAAAGGGAGTACCTTCTACTTCGATATCGAGGCTAAACCGGGTAGATACAACTTACCGATTATGCCTAGTACTAACACAAGCGGAACTCTCAAAAACAAAAGAGTACTGCTCGTTGAGGATAATAAAGCCAATCAGATGTTTATGAAGATCATTCTCAAGCAGCTTGAGCTAGATTTTGAGATCGCAAGCGACGGATTGGAAGCGATAGAGATGTTTGAAAGATCCCGTTATGATCTGATCTTGATGGATGAAAATATGCCCAATCTAAACGGTATTGAGGCAACCAAGCGGATAAGAGAGATCGAAAAAGAGAGAAAATTGGAAAGAACTCCTATCGTCGCTTTGACGGCAAACGCCTTAAAGGGGGATAGAGAGAGATTTTTAGGTAACGGGATGGATGAGTACTTAACCAAACCGATATCCAAAGAGCACCTATATGAGACGATGAGAACAATTTTATTACAACAGGAGGTAATATGATGGTAGATTTTGAGATGGTAGCAAAAGAGCTCGGTTTTGAATTAGAGGATGTGACGATGTTGCTTGATATGTTTATAGAGAGTTGTGAGAACTCTATCGCTGCTTTAGAGAGTGGCATAGAGGGCTTGGATTTTGCTCTGATCTCTAGTGAAGCGCACTCTATCAAAGGGAGTGCCTCAAATCTGATGTTAGAGCATCTTGCAGATTTAGCATTTTCGATAGAGAGTGCGGCAAAGAGTGGAGAGGAGAGTTTTGACTATAGCGCTAAACTAGAAGCGATAAAAGATCATATCGATAAACTAAAGGAACAAAGGTTGAATTATGCTTAATCAAAAGATACGATTTTTGATTGTGGATGATGTAGATGTCAATAGAGCGATGATCAAACTCTCTCTAAAGAGTGATGAGTATGAGTTTATCGAAGCCAAAGATGGGAAAGAGGCGCTTGAGATAGCTATAGCGAAAAAGCCGGATGTGATTTTGATGGATGCGGTGATGCCGAATATGGATGGGTTTGAGGCGACAAAAGCGATGCGTCAAATCGATGAGCTTGAGAGAGTACCCATCTTGATGATCACCTCTCTCGATGATAAAAAGGATAAGCTCAAGGCTTTGGAAGTGGGAGTCAATGATTTTATTACCAAGCCGTTCGATAAAGCGGAATTACAGGCAAGATGCAAATCTTATGCACAATTCTCTACACTCAATAAAAAGTACTCCCTAGCCACCCTCAATCCGATCACCAATGCACCCAATAGACTTGCACTCGTCAAAGATATCACCGATAAGAACGAAAAAAGAGGACTCTTTTTAGTCAATATAGACAACATGGAGTCACTAGAGAACTTTTACGGCTCTAAAATCATCCAAGAGCTGCAAATCAAATTTATCGAGATCTTAAAAGAGCATTTTCAAGACCTCAGCTATGAAAACATCTACCACCTCTCCCAAGAAAAGTATGCAATCCTCCTCAAAAATAGTGAACTCTTAAGCAATGATGATATCAAAACCTTCTGTTTCAACTTTGTCGAAAGTATCAAAAACTCTCAAATTGAGTTGAACGGCTACCATTTCGACCTCAGTGTCACCATGAGCTTCGCCGCATCAAAAGAGTCGCTCTATGAAGAGGCTAACGAGGTGCTAAGATGTGCGATAGATATGAAAAAAGATTACCTCCTCTCAAGTGATGTCATCGCCGATCTAAAGGCAAAACTCAAATCAAATCTTGATATGATTAATACTATAAAGTATGCACTCAAAAACGACACGATTTTACCCTTTTACCAGCCACTCTTTGACAATAAAGAGAAAACGATACCAAAATATGAATCTCTTGTCAGAATGCGTGATGAGCATGGAAACATGGTATACCCAAGTCCACTCTTTTTGGATATTGCCAAAAAGGGTAAGCTATACCCACAGGTAACAAAAGTGCTTGTCGAAAAGGTTATCGATAAAATCAGAGAGAGTGGGAAAGAGTTATCGCTAAATATCTCCTCTTTGGATATCGAAAATCCATATATTAGCGCATTCCTGATCGACACCATAAAGAGAAACTCCGATATTACACATAAACTCATTTTTGAGCTTTTAGAAGACAAGGATACCGAAGATTATGATCGGGTTAAAGATTTTATCGAGATAGCCAAAAATTACGGCATCAAGATCGCGATAGATGACTTTGGTAGCGGATACTCCAACTTTATGAGGATTATCGAGTTTGAACCCGATATCATCAAGATAGACGGCTCGTTGATCAAAGATATCGCCACCTCTAAGGTTGCAAGGAGTACCGTGGAGATGATTAAATATTTTGCAGATAAAATAGGAGCCAAAACAGTTGCCGAGTATGTTGAAAACCAAGAGATCTATGAGATCATCAATGAGATAGGGATCGACTTCTCTCAAGGATATTTCATAGGCAAAGCTGATAGTAAACTGCTTGAGAAGGCTGAATTTTTAGAAGAAGTTGAGGCTTAGTACTAAAAAGCAAGGAGAATAGATGAGTATCAGTAAATTAGCGGGGAAATTGCCGCCAAAAGCGCTACTAGAGGATATACCGTCGCTTGTTAGCGACTTTTTTTTACAAAATCCCTCTTATGAAGTAGAAGCACAGAGAGTCAAATTCGGTACATCGGGACATAGAGGAAGTAGCACTAAAAAGAGTTTTAATGAAGATCACATCTTAGCTATTAGTCAAGCGATCTGCGAATATAGAAAATCGCAAGGAATTTACGGAACGCTATTTATCGGCAAAGACACACACGCGCTCTCCACACCCGCAGAACTTACGGCGTTGAGAGTCTTTGCCGCAAACGGTGTAAAGTGTGCCATCGCACAAGATAACGGTTACACCCCTACGCCGGTCATATCACACGCCATACTCACACACAACAAAAGAGAAGATCAGCTCTGCGACGGCATCGTTATCACACCCTCTCACAACCCTCCAAGCGACGGCGGATTTAAGTATAACTCTACCAACGGCGGACCGGCTGATACAACCGTCACGAAGATCATAGAGGAGAGAGCAAACGAGATACTCAAAAACAAACTCAAAGAGGTCAAAGCTCTCCCGCTTGATGAGGCGCTTAAGAGCAACGATATCGTTGAGTATGACTTTGTTACCCCCTATGTAGAGGATCTTGTCAATGTGATCGATATCGATGCGATCAAAAGAAGCGGTATCAAGATTGCAGCAGACGCACTCGGTGGAAGCGGTATGAAGTACTATGAAGCGATCAAAGAAAGATATGGACTCAATATGACGATCCTTCACAACTTTGTCGATGAGAAGTTTAGCTTTATGAGCGTCGATCATGACGGCAAGATACGGATGGATTGCTCATCTCCTTATGCCATGAACGGACTTGTTAAGTTGAAAGATGATTTTGATATCGCATTTGGAAACGATACCGATTTCGATAGACACGGCATCGTAACACCCACAGGCGGATTGATGAATCCAAACCACTACCTCAGTGTCGCGATCTGGTATCTTGCCACACATCGACCCAACTGGTCTAAAACGCTTGGAGTCGGCAAGACTCTAGTAAGCTCCGCGATGATAGATAGAGTAGCCGAGAGTCTAGGGAGAGAGGTGAAGGAGACGCCGGTTGGGTTTAAGTGGTTTGTGGATGATCTCTATGAGGGGAGGATATTTTTCGGCGGCGAAGAGAGCGCCGGAGCCTCCTTTTTGAGGATAGACGGAGAGGCTTGGAGTACCGATAAGGACGGTATCATACTCTCTCTTCTTAGTGCCGAGATCTTAGCCGTAACGGGGAAAGATCCGCAAATGATCTATGATGAATTTACCGAGAAGTTTGGAAAACCTTTTTACAAGCGGATAGATGTACCGGCAACCCCGCAAGAGAAAGCCTTTATCAAAGGGATCAAGCCGAATGATATCAACAGGGATCTCATCGCCGGCAAAAGGGTCAAGGAGATCGAAGTTAAAGCAAAAGGCAATAATGCCGATATAGGGGGGTTAAAGGTAGTACTAGAGGATAGCTGGTTTGCAGTTAGACCTTCCGGTACAGAAGATATCTATAAGATATATGTGGAAAGCTTTGAGAGCCAAACGCATCTAGAGCAAATCATAAAAGAGGTTCAAGAGATGCTCAGGGAGTTGTCTCAAAAAAGTGAGTAGAAACTTTTATCCAATGCCTGACGATAGTGGGGAGAAATGAAATTGAGGTAAGAAAAAATGAAAAGGTTTATGAGAAGTTTATCGGTTTTAGTACTAGTTATCGGAGGAAGTAGTGTGCTTCTTGCCCAGACGGTAACAACTCCGGCGATACAAAGTAGTGCTACAACTATAACCCAAGCAGATAAAAAGAGGTTGATCGATATCGCCGGTAAGCAGAGAATGCTTTCACAAAGGATGGCGAAAGATTATCTCTACAAAGGGAATCATATCGCTGCCAGCAGAGCCTCAAAAGAGCTCAAAGCCTCTCTAGAGGAGTTTTTGGCAAATCAAAAAAAGCTCAAAGAGGCAGTGAATATTGAAGAGATTAGAAATCTTTTAGAGTTTACCGAGATGAGCAGTCAAGACTTCAAAGCGCTTTTAAAAGAGAATTTTTCACTCGATAATGCACAAATCGCGATAGATCTTAGTGAGTCTATGCTGGAGGGAAGTCAATATGTTGTGGATTCACTAGAAAAAACTTTCCATATGCCTGCATCAAAGATCATCGCTATTTCGGGAAAACAGCGGATGCTCTCTCAAAGGATAGCAAAGTACTATATAGCTTACCAATCCGGTATCAAAGATAAAAATACAGTCGATCAGATGAGAGCGGCGGTCAAAGAGTTTGCCGACAATTTAAAATTTTTACAATCAAACAGTACGAACACCCCGACTATCAATAAAAAGCTAAATGAAGTTGCGCGACTTTGGGGTATCGTTTATAAGTTTTATCTCAATATAGAGAAAGGGGGACTCCCTTTTATCGTCTTTAAGAGTACAAACGATATCACCAAAAAGATGGATGAGATCACCAAGCTCTATGTAGGTAGTTAGAGATGAGAAGATGGTTCGTTGCGCCTCTTTTTGGATTCATACTTACAAACAGCTATGCTAGTAACAGTGTGGCTACCGATGAGATAAAGTATCTGAGCCAAAAGATTGCGTTTGAGTATCTCTGCCTCAAACAAAGCGGCAACGAAGCGATAAAAGAGAGCATCCTCTCCGATATCGACAAACTATCCGAGAGTCTTAGAAGTGCGGCAAAGAGTCAGAAAAATGCCGATAAAAATATCCTAAACTTCATCGCCTACTCAAAAGATGAGATCAAAGAGCTACTAGAGAGGAAAGATAATAAAGAGAGTCAAATCAAGATACTCGATATCTCCGACTCACTCTACGAGGGGATCAAGAGTATCGATACAAAAGCCGATAGCAACAAGACGGAGTTCTACAAGCTACTCAAGCTCTATCTAGCGCTCAATCTCGACTATCTGGATACAAAAGAGACCAAAGCGTTAGTACTAGATAAGGTAAAGCGACTCGATAAGAGCTTTGGTGATAGCGGTTCTTGGCATACACTAAAAAGTCTCATCACCCAAAACCAAAGCGATATCCCAACCATCATCTACCTCCTATCAAATGCTTTAGAGAAGGAGAAGAGATGAAAAAGTTCCTAATCACCTCTCTTCTCGTTTTCGCCATGCTCTATGCGTTATGGGATGGATATATCTCTTATAAAGCTTACCAACAACGAGATGGTATCAAAGCCAATATCATCTCTTTGCAAAACAGCTACGCACTTGTAAAATTTATGATGGATGAGGAGACGATCAGCGCCGACTATATCGGCTCAAACGGCAATATCGACTTTCAGAGAGTCCAAAGCGCCAGAAAAAAGAGTGATGAAGCGCTTCATCTACTACCAAACGGTTATAGAGATGAGATAGAGGGTGAACTCAATTTTTTTAGAGCCGCCGTTGATGTACTCAAAGAGGATATCATCAAGGAGATGATCTCCCATAATTCGCTTTCGAATCACGCTGCAAAAGTGATAAGCGACAAGATAGAGGCGATGAAAGAGAATCTCCCCAACGAAGCAACCCTTTTTGATGCACTCAAAACGCTCAGCATCAACGAGGTCCAATTCAATAACCTCAAAAGCTACTATCACTATCTCGTACTATCCAAAAGAGTGCTTAAGCATGATGAGTTAAAGCTCCTTGATAGTGCACTAAACCCAAAGGAGGGATTTTCAAAAGATATCGAAGATGAAAGCTTATCAAAAGCGTTGAAGGAGATAGATATATTTCAGCTCCATGAGCTTCACACAAAGATATTGCAACATATATTAGACGGTAACTACCAAGTAGAGAGAGAGGAGATAGATATCCACTTTAAACAACTCTTTTCTAAAGCGGCAAGCACGAAAAGAGAGCTCTTAAACAAGATAGAAGATCGTGTACTACATGATGAGAGCTATCACAATAGATTTTTAACCGATATGGCTATCGCCCTCCTTCTGCTGATATTTTTGATCATCATCCTCTTTTTCGATAGGAGAAGTGGGGTAAAAGTCTCAAATGACGATGATCAATATATCGAGATAAACAGTAGTGCAAAAGAGGATTTTGCAACGATCAAAAGTCAACCCTTAGCTCCAAGAGTAGATCCAAAACCTCTTAGTACAAAAGAGGAGAAAACGAAGCCCCAAAATCTACAAGAGATCAATACACCTAAAGTCGAAAAACCGCGGGAGGCGCATGAGGGTGTCGAACTGATGGCACTAAGATCCTTCCAAAAGAGGCATAAGGATCTCAAAACCGAGTTAGAAAAGTGTTTTGAAATATTTGATCGAAAGATCACCCTTGATATCGACGAGTCGATCAAGAGATATGATGAAGAGAGTCAAGATGCATTGCTTAACTATATCAAATCTCTTACGATCTATATCGACAAATATCTCCCTAAAGATAGAGTGCTCTACATCGATGTGGAGAATATTGCGGAGATGAAGAGTAGTAGCGCATTAAAATTTACCTTCAAAGATCTTGCGAACTATCTCGATGAAGATGATAAGAAAATCATTCAGAGTGGAAAATATTCAAGAGATGAAAAATCGGAGTTTATCAAGATACTCAAACAACTCTCCAACTTAAATGCTATCATCAAAGTAGAAAACGATCAAAATCTCACCCTTACCCTCAGCCTCAAAAAGCGCTAACCCTCACTCCCCACCCCAAATCCCAAATCCCAAATCCCAAATCCTACATCCTACATCCTACATCCTACATCCTACATCCTATCATTACTATTTATAAAAACTTTTATCAACAAATTATAATCTTTTTTTTTGAAAAAAGACAAATTTAACAATAAGTGCTAAAGTTTTTTCAAAAGGTGCCGATCTAGCTACAACGACGAATAAAAGAGTCGGGAAAAATTTTTTAAAGGAGTTCTTTATGAAAAGAAGTGGTTTTACTATGATTGAGTTGGTATTCGTTATCGTAATACTTGGTATATTGGCGGCAGTTGCGATTCCAAAGCTTGCGGCTACAAGAGATGACGCACAGATAGCTAAAGCAACAAGCGAGGTTACATCATTGATCCAAGACTTTGGTTCTTACTATACTGCACACGGTTCATTTGCAAAAGTAAGCGATGCTACAAATGTGGCATTATATACTGATACAACGGGAACTACTAAAGCAGATACTCAAGATCTAAATAATAGTGTTACCCCTTTGTATTATGTTGATACAAAAAGAGGTGCTGATTGTCTTAAGATAACAGTAAACGATACTAATGGAACTTTAACTATTGAAAAAGGTAGCGGTCCAAGTAGCAGTATCTTCTGTAAAGGTTTAGCAAATGCGCTTGAAGAAAACGGTATGCTTGATAAAGACAATGGTGGAACTACCAGTAAAAAAACATATTCTTTCGGTGGTTCTTCTATCTATAACTAATCATAAAGAGTGGGAGTCAAATCGACTCCTATCTTTTTAATTTATTTTTAGATATCCATATTGATGGCTATCTAAGAGTAAATTAAAGTTTGGGAGAGGCAATGAAAAAAGCTTTTACGATGATAGAGCTTGTCTTTGTAATTATTATCCTAGGAATACTTGCCGCAGTAGCCATCCCAAAACTTACAGCCACTAGAGATGATGCCGAAGTAGCCACCGGAGTTCAAAGAGTTCGTAATATGATAACTGACTTAGGTTCATACTATACCGCCCACGGCAAATTTGCAGAAGTCGAAAAGATGACCGACCAAGAGTTGATGAAAACCGATCTCTCCACCTTTACAGGTACGCTAGAGGGCAAAACCGCATATTTTGGCAATAGTGCAAAAACAAAAAAGTGTCTATCTGTTACGATCGATGATGCAAACGGTACACTCACATTAGCCGACGCCAATGATCCCTCTTCCTACTGCAAAACACTCATCAAAGAGTTAGGTCCTATGGTAAAAACATATCGATTTGCAGGTTCCAATATCTATCAATAGCTACTTAAACCCTCTCTTATAGACAAAATCCACACCATGTCCATCTTGTCCTATCTCAACATCTACTTCCCAATCTTTTGAGAGTTTTCGCTCAACGATAATCGAGCTTTTGGTTGATCTATTTTGATAGTAGATGATGGTCTTTTTATCCCTTTTCTTTCCTGCTTTGACATCGATACCGCCGTCGCTATTTCTGGTAAGATCCAGACGATCCAGATGCAACTCCCTTGCCAGATCTTTAGAAACAGCCCTCCCAAATATCCTCTCAGCCGCTTTATTTGCACTGCTCATCGCCCCCTCACTCTCACTGGCGCTCATACCAAAGAGAAGATAAGAGAAGATATCCTTTTTACTTCGCATCGGCTTTGAGGAGAACTTGAGTCTCGGTCTATTTTTATCCCCCAAGATATCGATAAAGATATCGATCTCATCCAAATCATCATACTCTACATGCAGATCGAGCAGAGGATTTGGCTCCTTCTGTCCTCTAAAGGCAACCGCCCCCTCGTTGATCTTAAATCTCTTATCCGCCAAATCATAAAAGCCTCCGAGTACCTTTATCTTCCCCGTTATCACAGGCATAGTACCGAAACGCTTTTTGATCTTGATATCGGGTTTAAACTCCACCTCTCCGTCATCTACCTTATAGAGTATCTCATCGCTACTTGTGATGTGCAGATCCATCGCGGTAAAGTCTCTAAAATCGCTATCGCTTCTCTTTTTATCTTTTGAGATGATAATGATATCGCTATCTTTTGAGATATCAAGATAGCGCGACTTATAGTTGATCTCGGTATCTTGAAAGTTGATATCTCCCGTTATCCAGCTTTTTTGACCCCTCTTTTTTACCTTTAGTTTGCTTGTGATCGTTGTTTTGCCGTAACCTTTCAAAGCCAGTACTAAGCGCTCAGCTTCAAGTGAGGCGTCAATATTTTCACCCTTTTTTAGCGCTTTAAACTTCGCAAGATTCTCAAGCTCTATATCGACACTTGCATCTTCCTCCTCAAAGGTGATGATCCCCTCTCTTACCAGTCTAACCCTCTTGTTCATCCTCTTATCGCCAAATCCCCTCATATCAAAGCCAAACCTCTTAAACCGTACTCTCTTTGGCTTACTTTTTGGTTCATATATCGCTACGATACCAAAGTTCTCAAGCCTTCCCGCATCGAGCTTGATAGCGTGAGAGTTTACCTTTAGTACTACATTTTCACCTCTCATCTTTGCCCTAAAGTCAGCACTTCCGTCTATATTTAAAACCCCCGTATCGATAGGATAGAGTTTCTTGACCTCTTTGATAAGCGCTTTTATGGACGCTACTCTGCCGACCGCATCCACAAAAAGGGGCTCTTTTTTATATTTGGCTCTAAGATTTATCGCTTGGTTTTGAAGTGTAGCGACGATATACTCCCCCTCTTTTTTGGCTGAGAGATTTGCAAAAAAGTCCCCTCCGCTTATCTTTAGAGGCGAGAGTGTAAAGCCCTCTCTGTCTAATAGCAACTTAAATCTTGAACTTCTAAATACTCTATCGTTGTAGTAAAATCTATGCAGTTTTGCGTTCAATTCTAATGAATTATCCCCAAGCCGATACTCACCCTCGCCGTCAAAAGCGATATAACTTTTTATAAGACTTTTATCAATCTTTTTATAGATTTTTCCAATATAGATGTCTCTTTGGGTACTAACGCTAAATCCAAATCGTTTAAAATCATCCGAATCTAGTCTGGCTTGAAGAAGATTTGAGTCGATATCCGCTTGAAGACGCTTTAAACTTCCGTTAGCCTTTGCCTCTATATCCCCAAATGTGCTCAAATCGACTCCCTTAAACGCTTTGAGTCTCTTTGCTTGGAGCAGTGCACTATATCTGAGTGTAGCGTTTATATCATCCAAATCTCCCGAAGCATCTACATCCGCTTTGACGCTTCCTACACCGCTATCAATCGTAGCAAAAAGTTTTGAATCAAACTCTTTTGTTTGTAAATCCAGATGAAACTTGCTATCTTTGATAGTCGGCTTAAACGCTATCCCGTCAACCTTTGCCTCACCGCTTAAGCTAAGAAGGGCATCTAAACGCTTTGCATCTCCCTTTAGTACCAACGCTATGGGTGATAGTGAGCTTAGTGTTATATTGCTATCTTTGATCTTTGAAGCGATAAAGCTTTCACCCAGTTTCAACTGAGCTTTGCTGTGGTAGAAAAGAGTATGGTTGATATCGTTAAGATCAGCTTTGAGATCACCGTTTGCTGTGAGATTTGCAAGATCGGAGTCTATATTTGAGTCAAATGTGGTACTAAGGTTTTTTTCGGCTATATCAAACTCCCCTTTTAGTACTAAGTGCTTCGGTTTTATCTCCATCTCCCCCACCTTTACGCTTCCTTTTACAAGAGTGCTTTGGAAGTTAGCTTTTTTCATATCACCGATGAGAGATAGTTTGAAAATAGGAGCTTCTTGGATGGTGATATTTTGCTCTTTTAGCTTATTTGAAAAGTTATCGCTTAGTACTAAAGTTTGGTTTATATCATACTTCAAGGTACGATTGATATCATGAAGGTTGAGCGAGCTATCAAGCGTGGTATCCGCCTTTGCGATAGAGCTATTTAGTGTCGAGTCTATCTTGGCTTTTATATATTTTGAGTTTATTGCATAACTTATATCAAACGGGATAGTCTCATTTTCTACCCACAACTCCCCTTTTTCTATCCTGCCGCCCGATACCTCTCCTTGTATTTGTACCTTCTCAAAGTCTCCGATGAGTTTCGCTTTGAGATTTGGCGGGGTTTGGAGGGTGATATTTTTATCACTCATAAAGGGTTGCAAAAAAGCAACTCTTGGAGTCAAGTCAATATCCCCGCTATAACTTTTGCCTCTTAAATCAGCCCTCACGGCTCCGTCAGCTACCGAGCTTTTGATCTCTGCTCTCACACCGCCCCAAAAGCGCTTTAAGTCTGAGTGAAAATCTTTGATATCCAGATTTAAACGCTCTAAACGGTATCCATCATAGCTGATATCCTCCAGATCCAGATGCGCCTTTTTGATCTTGATCTCTTTGATAGGGATAGAAGTTGAGCTATTTTGATCCTTAGTACCGGAACTTGAAGTAAGCGCTTTTAGAAACTTTTGTGAGAGGTGCAGATGTGAGATATTGAGTTCATCTATCTTGACTATTCCATCCTTTAGCGCTTTAAAATCCACCGCAAGCTTCGCATCACCCTTTATGTCGCCGCTGTTGTAGTCAAAACCTTTTAGCTCAAGTCCGCTAAAGACTCCCCCTTTGATAGCATCATATTTGATATCCACACCGCTTTGTTTGATGTAGGTTTGGAGTGCGCTATTAAGCATCTTTGGGCTATTTAGTGCATAAAAGAGCCCTATAACAAGTAGTAGTACTAACATTGCAATAAGCAGTCCAAGTCGCTTCATCCACTTCAAAATGTCTGTCCTATACTAATATGAAATACATATGGGTTGCTACCGTCTTCAGGAAATCCGAAATCAACCCGTATCGGTCCTATTGGTGTAGCGTACCTAAGCCCCGTTCCCCAGCTTCCCAAAAATTTTCCGCTAAAGTCATTTGGCTCTCGTGAGAGATAAGAGGTATCGTAAAAGCCGACTATACTAAGTTTCCTCCAGACTCTATATCTCACTTCACTCATCACATCCACCAAACTTACTCCCCCAAGCGCAACGCCGGCACTATCTTTTTCACCAAGCTCCCTATACTCATATCCTCTATTTGTGATAGAACCTCCGGTAAAGAAGCGTTTAAATATCGGTACTTCATTATCTATACGCCCTACTCTTGTCTTTATGCCTGCTGTCCATCTGCTTCCCCACGATTTGATATATCTCATCTCAAGTAGCGATTTGAAGTAGTTTAGATCCGACGCCAGCGCCTTTAGTGAGCGCTCCAAATACAAAGAGATATAGTAGCCGTTGCGAGCATCAATCTTTGAGTCTCTTTTATCTATCAAAAATTGATAAAAGAGAGAGTTGATGAAGTAGTTTCCGCTATCATCAAGCGCCTCTTTACTCTTTGCTTTGATCTTGCTATACTCGGTCAAAAGTCCAAAATAGTGCTCTATATCAAAGAGCCTCTTTCCAAATGTGATACGGTTTTGGAGTGTCGTCTCATCAAAGGTATCATACCTTCGTTTTTTATACTCTATCTCATTTTTGAAGTTGATTTTTCCGATAAATGGAGCGATGATCCTCGGGTCATAGTAGATATTATAGATATCATACCCCTCTTGCGTTACCTTTGCCCCGATATCAAAGACCTTGAGATTTCCAAAGAAATTCTTATCTATCCACTCGATAGAGCCTCTGGCTCCCTCATCGGTGTTATAGCCGATACTCCCCTTTAGAAACTTCGTCTCACCCATCAACAGCCCTATCTTCATGGGGACTTTTGTCGCGTTTATCTCGCTCTTATTTGCTTCTATGGTGATATAGTCATAGACTCCCAGTTCATAGAGATTATCATAACTCTTCTCAATCTCTCTGATATTATATTTTTGCCCCGCTTTGTAGGTAAGGGCATCCCTGATGATCTCCTCATCCACATCCCCCTGCCCGCTAATAGTCGTATCTCCAAAGTAGTAGGTGCCGTTTTTATCGACATGAAAGTCCATATCTACCTTGTATTTATCCAAGTTTACATAAGCTTTAGCGTCAAAGTCATAAAAGGGGTGTCCGTTCTCTTGAAGCCATCGCTCTATCCTCTTTTTTGATGCGCTAAAATTTGCGGTGTTAAAGATGGAGCCTCTCTTAAAGAGCACCAAAGTTCTCAACTCTTTTGCAGGATGCACCTTTATAGAGGCAACTCTTATCGGTTCATTTAACTTGATAGTCGCTACCAACTTATCACCGCGCTCTTCTATCTCAACCTCCCCTTTGTAGTAACCCAAAGATTCAAGATACTCAGTCAGTTTCTCTTTGTACTTCTCTATCTCTTTTGAGTCAAAGGTAGGATCTTTCCGCCAAGGGGTATAAAAGGGGGGATATGTTTTACCGATCACTTTATAGAGCGTAGAGGATGCAAAGGGACCAACCATTAAGTTTAAGCCCTTGCCTCTAAACACCAACTTCTCATAGACTTTGGCTTCAAGTAGCGACAATAGTAAAAATAGAAGTATAACTACTCTCAACG
>JALWLO010000038.1 GCA_027084135.1 Campylobacterales bacterium
GCAAAAGAGTTAGATAAAGAAAAAAAGCTTAAAAAGTTAAAATATCTTTTTATGTGTATGGTAGTAAGATTTCTTATCTTTTAAAGAGAAAAAGTCAAAAAGACAAAGTTAGGGCTTTACTTTTAACTCGTTACCAGGATTATTTTCACCGACACCAAAATCGATCCAGACAAGAGGGTACAGAAGAGTAGATCACTGCATAGCCTTTTGAAGATACATAGAGTTTTTGTGCTAATATAAAGCAAAACTTAAAAAAATATAAATATAATCCTTTTAACAAGAGTTTATCGGTTATAGTAGTGATGGTTATACTCATCATACACTCTATATCGGACTCCATTTTCATTATAGTAAAAAATCGACAAAAACAAAAAACAGTTAAAGGATTACCATCAAAAAGATACTCTTTTTTGTAGCTATCATCGTTATTGTTGCCCTCAACCTACCGACTATTTTGTCAGCAACCAAGGAGTTTTTCTTGGATAACTGTCACGATACCAAAAATAGTAGATATTATCAGCTCAAAACAATGGAATTTAATTTTTTCAAAAATAGCAAAGACTATAAAATCTTGATGCTAGGCGACTCAATCACGGACTATGGATCATGGAGTTCTTTACTCCAGCGAGATGATGTGCTCAATCAAGGTATTTCCGGAGATACGACACGGGGCGTCTTAGAAAGACTCCACTATATCAATCCATCAATCAAAACCGTTTTTCTGATGATAGGAATCAATGATTTGATTGCCGGTAGAGATGTATCGTATATCTTTAAGAACTATCAAAAAATCGTCGATTATTTGCAGCAGCAGGGCTTTAAAGTCTATATTCAATCAACCCTCTACACAGGTAAACGCTTTGCCGAAAAATACAATGATCAGGTCAGCAAACTCAACTCTTTGCTTATTAACTATTGTAAAGAGAAGGGGATCACATTTCTTGATATTAATCAAGTCTTAGCGGAGAATAAAGTGATGAAACCCATCTATTCGGATGATGACCTTCACATCAACAAAGAGGCTTATACAGCGTGGAGCAAGATCGTGAAAAGGTATCTGGATAATTAGATGGGTTTGAAAAGTTGGATCATCCGTAAAAAAGAGGGGGGATAAATGTATTAGTTACTACCTTAAAAAGAGTAAAAGGTGCCAACTGATCTTTTCTCTCCTTTGAAGGAGCTTGCCGGTACGCTTGAAGAGCGTAAGGGAGTGTAGATCCCTTAGACGCTAAAATATCTTCCGATAACTGTGGCAGTAGGGTTTTGAGCCTCTTAGTTTATAGTAGTTTTGGTGATACTCTTCAGCCTTGTAAAAAGGATGTTTAGAGGCATCTATCAGTTTGGTCACTACTTTGTAGCCCATATCGCTGAGTTGGTCAATGATCTTTTGGGCGACGGCTCTCTCTTTCTCATCGTTATAGAATATGGCAGAGAGATATTGAGGACCGATATCGGGTCCTTGACCGTCGGTTTGGGTAAAGTCATGTATCTCAAAAAATAGTTTTACCAGATCTTTATAATCGACCTTTTGGGGATCGTACACTATCTTGACAGTCTCAAGGTGTCCCGTTGTTTTATTACAAACCTCTTCATAAGTCGGGTCTTTTGTCTCTCCTCCCATATATCCGCTTACCGCTTCTATAACCCCGTTAAGCTCTTCGAAGTGATACTCCACTCCCCAAAAACAACCTCCCGCAAAGTATGCCTCTTTGGTGCCGCTCTCTTTTGCCGGGACAAATTCAAGACTGAGAGAGTTTACACAGTGGCGGGTATTTTTGGGTGTAAACTGCTCTCCTATAAAAACATGTCCCAAATGTCCGCCGCAGTTTGCACAGACGATTTCCGTTCGTCTACCGTCAGGATCGGGAACTCTTTTAACCGCCCCCTCTATCTCATCGTCAAAACTTGGCCATCCGCAATGAGAGCTAAACTTATCCTTTGATCTATAGAGTGGGGCGCCGCACATCTTGCAGTGGTAAGTACCCTCTTCGAAAAAGTCGTTATATTTACCGCTGTAAGGCGGTTCGGTTCCCTTATGTATAAGTATGTTGATCTCTTGGGGTGTTAATTTTTTATTTGGCATGGTTTTATCCTCCTCCAGGTTTATAAAGGCAACAAATGTTATCAATATTAAAAAAGATAAAATTACTCCTTTTTTCATAAAAAATTGTAGCATTTTATTTGCAAATATGTAAATAGTTTTGCTAAATCTTTTTTTTATATTGTCGATATTGTCATATAACTAAAATATTTTGGGGAAGGTAAGTTATGACAAAAGAGTTGATTTTAGAAAAGGTAAAGGCGTTTCCACCATTGGATGATACCGTATCAAAAGTGATGGCGATCTGCAATGACGAAAACGGATCCGTCGGTGAACTTGCAAAAGTGATCGAAAATGACCCAATGACTATGGCAAATATCTTAAAAGCCGCAAATTCTCCGCTATACGGTTTTTCTAGAGAGATCAAGAGTATCACTCAAGCAGTCTCTATCTTTGGTATGGATACGGTGAAGGGTTTTGCATTTTCATCATTTTTGCAGAAGAAGTTAGATCTGAATTTGACAGCATACGGCATAGATGAGAAAGAGTTTATTGCTATAACGGAGAGACAAAATGCACTGACGCAAAATTGGTTCAAGGGTGATAAGAAGATGCTAGAGGTGCTCTCTCTGACTTCATTTTTGATGGAGATGGGGAAAATCGTACTCTCAAATATCCTTGTAGAAAAAGGAAAAGATCAAGAGTTTAAAGCTCTTGCGCTCCAATGTTGTACGATCGATGAGCTAGAGAAGCTAGAGATCGAGGTTTTCGGTATGAGTAATGAAGAGGTTACCTCTGTGGTA
This sequence comes from Campylobacterales bacterium, assembly GCA_027084135.1. Taxonomy (GTDB): domain Bacteria; phylum Campylobacterota; class Campylobacteria; order Campylobacterales; family QNZT01; genus QNZU01. The sequence goes on from JALWLO010000038.1 coordinate 2,845, forward strand.
TTTGAGGAGTGGAATTTTGACGAGACAATGGTAAATGCCATCAAATACCTTCACCACCCGGAGAATGCGCCACAAAATATCCAACCATACTCCAAAGCACTGAAAGTTGTCAAAACAGCGATCTCCACGATAAATTATGATCAAGAAAAGACAACACAAATGGCGATAGAGCTTTGTGAGCATTACAGCTTAGATGCTCAAAAGTTTCAAGAAGCTCTCTCCGTAGGGCTTGAGCCGGCTTAGAGTACTACTCGTACTCCCAAAAAAACTCGATCCACTCATTTGCCTCATGAAGCCAGATATCGGGGGCAAAGGTGGAGCTTTTTTTATAGTAAAGTGTTAAAGTCGTCAGATCAATAGAGGGATTTTCTCTCTTTAACGCTTCAGTTACGCTCTCAAGAGTCTTTCCGCTATCGCTGATATCATCCACCAGCAGGATATTTTTAAAATTTTGCAAGTTTGGAATATTTTTGATTTTGAGGGTATCTAGTCTCTTTTTATCCTCATAGCTTATCGCATTTACGATATAGAGCTCTCTGATACCGAGCTTTGACGCTAGAAAATGCCCAAGTGTTATGCCACCTCTTGATATAGCGACTATCGCCTCTATTTCCATCCCTTCTAGCTTAGTACTAAGTCTATCTATATCTTTTTGAAAGGTTTCAAAGCTATATTTTTGCAATTTTGTTATCCTGATGCAAATTTTTTGATCATCCCAAATTTTGCATTTCAAGGTGTATCAGATGCGTTAGTGCTCGGTGTGTAGGGGTGTTAAAGGAAGACGCAGGCATAGCCGGAGGCTATGTTGAGGCTTTACTTCAACATCCATACCGCCGATGATTAATGCATATGATGTGCCGATTAATGCAAATTTTGGGATATATTATAGTATAATAATTTTTTTTAGCCAAAATTTTGTATCAAAAAGTCTTTTATACTTTTGGTGTAATTTTTTGGGTTTGTCAAGGGGGAAGTATGGGATACACTAAAGAAGAGTTAGAGCAAATGCTCCAAACCAAAGAGATGAGTGGGGAACAGCTTGAAGCACTCTTAAAAGCTAGAGAAGAGGGACTGATAGAGTTTAAACTTGTCGATATCAGAGAGGTGTTTGAGTATGATGCCGCATCGATAGACGGAACGGATCTACTGATACCGACATCCATGATACAGCAGCATCTACCGAAACTTGAAGCGATAAAAGATGAAAATATCGTATTATATTGTAGAACCGGAAATCGAACTGCTCAGGTGATGTATGCACTTGACAATATGGGCTACCCGAAAGTGGTTCATCTCGCTCACGGTATCATGGGCTATAGAGGCAAGATAAGCCAAAATGCCCCTTTACCGAATGAGCTTTAGTCGATAACGACTCTTTTTATTCGTGGAGAGAGTTTGACAAGGATATCGTAGCTGATAGTACTAAATCTATCAGCTAACACCTTTGCGTCATCCAGCAAAACGATCTCATCTTTGTCGGACGCTACAGAAGTGATATCCATGGAGATCCTGCCGACTATCTTATCACCCTCAGGCGTAAAAAAATCACTCTTGCCGTCATATCGGAAAAAGCCGTCTCCGTAACCGATATCGTAACTGCTGACGATCGTCTCGATTGCAACAGTCCCGACTTTTCCATATCCGACTCTATCGGTGGGTTTGACGACTCTTGATGTGATCCTCTTCGCATGAAGTTTTAGTACCGGCTTTAGAGCGATCTTCTTAAAACTCTCATCAAACTCGTTGTAACCGTAAGTTGCGATACCGCACCTAACTATCTCGTCGTCGATATTTCCGACTCTAAGCACTCCGTGACTGGCAAGTGACGAGAAGGAGGGCTGGGGAATGTTTAACTCATTTAAAAACGCTTTTACTTGGTTTTTTATCTCTAACCATCGTTGCATCTCCATCTCAAAAGCATCCCCGCTCTCATCGGAGGTAGCAAAGTGGGTCATCACACCCTTTAGTACTAACGCTTTGGAAATTATAAGTTTTAGCGCATCGCTTATCTCATCAGCGGTGATACCGTTTCTTCTCATACCGCTATCGATTTTGAGATAGACTTTTGTCTTGGGTTTGGTTTTGTAGATCTGCTCTAGAGAGTTTAGTACTAATGAACTGTTATCTGTAGGATTTGTATCGGTTCGAGGGGCTAGTACTAAGATATCCTCAAACTGCTCTTTTATCTCCAAAGCCTCCTCTTCATCTCGAACGACCGCTTTGGTAACGCCAAATTCACTAGCAAGAGTCGCCATCTCTTTTAGCCCGTGTCCGTAGGCGTTATCCTTTAGTACCACACTAAGCTTATCAACTCCGCCGCATTTATCAGCAAGTAGGGATAAGTTGTGAAAATAGTTTGATCTACTTAGTGTGATATATGCCATCAGCCTACTTTGATATCTCTAGCCTCTATGAGAAGTCCTCTGATCTTTCTTGCTTGGTAGTCAAGTTTGAAAAAGTGCTCATAGACCTCTTTTGCATCAAGTGTAGGATTTGAGCTAAAGTCGAAACTGCCAAACTCATTTTTTGGGAGATTCTCATCAAAAAACTTATAAAACTCCCCTCTTAGCTCTTCAAGCTTTCTCATCTCTTTTTTAACATCCTCGATAGGCGTCATCTGCTCTCCTTTTATAGTAAAAAAGATTTAGAAATTATAGTCACTTTTGGTTAAAAGAGTATCACTCCGCCAAGTGCTTAAATATATCAGCAATATATAAAATAAAAATTAAGTTTAAGATGTATATAATAATTACGCGGATTTCATATGATTTTCGCGGTGATCTTGTTTCTCAATGTACTTTACGATGCAATTGTTTTTAAAGTGCTTTTGGGAGGAACAATGACAAGTTTACAAGATATCTTGGGTTTAAGTAAGATAATGCTTATTTGCATTGCGTGTGGAGTTGTAATGGGTTGGATTGGAGCAACACTCTATCTACAAAAACCTCAAAATCAACTCTTATTGGATAAGTTTTATGAACTACCTTCCAAACAACAAAGCATAATAAAAGGATATATCTTCTCTTACGGCGTCAAATAATTGATCAAACCTAAAGTTTAAAGCATAAAGGTTCTATGTAAAGT
>JALWLO010000039.1 GCA_027084135.1 Campylobacterales bacterium
CTCTTTCATCATTAAGCAGTGGTGAAAAATTTAAATTCATTTTTTTAATGTCTTTGTTATATCAGATACAAAATATTTCAGAAGAATCATATCAATCAATATACATCTTTTTTGATGAAATTGAAATGGGATTTCATCCTAATTGGCAAAAGAGTCTATTAAATGAGTTGATGTATGTATTAAAAAAAAGTAAAAAGAAATTTAAAATATTTTTTTTAACCCACTCCCCCTTCCTACTCTCAGACATCCCGAAACAAAACATCATCTTTTTGGATACGGATGAAAAAGGAAACTGCATGGTAGTAGATGGACTCAAAGAGAAAAAGGAGACTTTCGGAGCAAATATCCATACACTGCTAAGCGACAGCTTCTTTATGGATGATGGACTGATGGGGGAGTTTGCGAGGAGAAAGATAGATAAGATCATTAAATTTCATAAAAAAGTTGAAGAAGAGAACAGAAAAGATAGTAGCGACTTAGAGGAACTCAAAAGAGAATACAGTACTATAAAAGAGAGGTTTTGGCAAATACAACAAATCATAGGCGATGATTATCTCAAGCAGGTTATCAAAAATCATCTTGTTGAAATCGAAAAAATCCTTTTGGGAAAAGATGCGGCAAAAGAAGAGGAGATTATACGCACAGAAGCATATTTGGAGAAGTTAAAAAGTGATAAAAGTAACTGAATATCACAAGATAGAGGATGTTTATTATACTGATCTATCAAAAAGAAAGCATCGATACTATGGCAATAAAACACTTGAAGAGATATATCGTGAGGAGTTTGAAAAGCATATCAAATGTGATTTACGAACTCTGCTATGCTCTTCGTTTGACAAACTATCTAAGATAAAATTGCCGACTGGTATAAATGATGAAATTGCAAAACTTTTTGACTATCAAAACAAATATCAAAAACATATCTCTGATATATTTAAAAAGCATTTAGAGATTCATACTTGCTACTACTGCAATATAGACTTTATCAATCTGTTTAAAACAACAAACAAAAATACAAAAAGCGGTTATACGCTTGATCATATTTTGCCAAAAACAGAATATCCCCATTTGGCACTCAGCCTCTACAATATTATCCCCTCTTGTTATATTTGCAACTCTAAACTAAAAAAGGAGCAAAATATCGGCAAGAGAGTTCCGACATCTGACAATTTTGACTTTGATGAGAGAGTACGATTTAAAACTTTTATGAGCAATCCACATTTAATAATTGAAAATGAGAAAGATTTTGAGCTTTTTTTGAAAGAGGATTTTAGCGATCTGTACTCAAAATATATCGAAGTCTTTGAGCTAAACGGTCGTTATGCCCACCATAAATATAAAGTACTTGAAATGATACAGAAACGCAAAGCTTATCCAGATAGTCGTATCAGAGAGTTAGCACAACTGACACAAAAAACGGAGGAGGAGGTCAAGCAAGATCTATTTGGCAACTATCTTCCTGATGAAAATGAACTGCATAAATACTCACTCTCAAAACTCATCAAAGACATCTCCCAAGAGATTGGATTGATATAAAGCGTGTAGTTATTGTACTTCAAGCCGCTTAAATTTGACAATCAGCTCATATTATGATACGATTATCTTAAATAATCGGCTCACATAGAGCAAGGGTAGAGATGCAGAGTGAGAAAATTTGGATATGGCAAGATGATAACTATCCTCATTTCAGATACGATAAAGATCGGTTGAGTAAAAGTTTATTGTCTGTGAGTCAAAACAGCGGTAGATTAGACGGCATACTTACTATGCTTGGAGTTCAAAAAAGCAATGAGCTTAAAGTAGAATCTTCTATCAATGAAATCGTTACATCCTCTCAAATAGAAGGAGAGATTTTAGATCGTCAGAGTGTTCGTTCATCTATTTTAAAAAAGTTATCCGGTAGCGTTACAAAAAAAGATACCTCCACAAAACATACAGATGGACTTGTGGCTATGTTTATGGATAGCAGTACAAATCACTCGCCGCTTACAGTAGAACGACTTAACGGATGGCATCATACGCTCTTTCCTGACGGTTATAGCGGACTCTATAAAATAAATGTAGCTAAATTTAGAAAAGAGGATATCTCTGTTATCTCCTATAAAGGCGGCAGAGAACAGACACACTACATCGCACCGCCACCGGATATTTTAGATAAAGAGATGGACGCTTTTTTGGAGTTTGTAAATAGAGACAAGCAAGAGCCTTATACAAAAGCCGCTATAGCCCACTTTTGGTTTGTGACGATACACCCTTATGATGATGGAAACGGTAGAATTGCAAGAGCGATAACAAACTATCTCTTATCAAAAGAGCTTGGATTAAATGACGGTTACTACTCCATATCTACAGCCATAGTGGAGGATAAAAAGAGATACTATGAGCTTTTAGAGCAAAGCCAAAGGCTGATGTATAATAAAAACTTAGACCTAACAGAGTGGATAACTTGGCATACAGATATGATCAATAAAGCGATAGAAATATCACTACAACAGGTTCAAATAGCCATACAAAAAGCCAATTTTTGGGACAAGGCAAGAGAGTATCCGCTAAACACTCGTCAAATAAAAGTGCTCAATAAGTTACTTGATGCGGGAGTTGACGGTTTCGAAGGTGCTCTCAATACAAAAAAATATATCTCCATAGCAAAAACTTCTCCAGCCACAGCCAAGAGAGATATAGCTGATCTTGTCGCTAAAAATCTCATAAAACAGGTAGAGGGAACAGCCGGTAGAAATGTGAGATATGTTGTTTTATTAGGGGATAGAGTGTAGTTATGCTAAAATAAGTTTAGCTAAAGAGTCCGTCGTTAAAATATCGGTACTAAAATCTTAGTACTAAAGCAGATAGAGAAAGGAAAAAGTATGGCAGATATCATCTCATCTATATCCGCTCTTACGCAAACCTTTCCGACAACCCTTAGTACTACCGGTACGAAGCCTCTCCTATCTACGGCTATCAAAAACGCTATCATCGACTCGGTGAACTTTTCTCAAGATGCAAAAGACCTCTTTCAAATATCGCAAATCGATAATGATATCTTTTCGCTTTTGGGTGTGAAAGAGCCCCTTAGTACGAAAGATATAGGCAAGCTTGCGAAAAAGGCGCTTGAGCTTGTCAATAGCGGTCAGATCAGGCTAAATAGCGTGAATTTCGATGAGATTTTGCAGATCGTCAATAGTCTCAATGAAAGTGAAGAGCCTCAAAAGCAAGAGATGATAGCCAGCTTAACAAACGCTCTTTATAGCTTTACGCAACTCCAAGCCCTCAATGCTCTGACCGGCTCATCCAATGAAAATCTCTTTAGTACTAACTTAAACAGTCTGCTTTTACAAACATCCTTTAGTACCGATGCCATAAAAGAGCTAAATAAACTGGCTATCCCGCTATCAAGCGTACTTTTAAATACAAATAGCAAAGAGGGTGAGGGCTTTTTAGATGAGTTAAGCTCCATCTATGGACTAAATAGTCTAAATGAAGATGAGAAAAAGCAAGCCGGATATCTTCTAAACTACAGAAATACACTTCTTAGTCGGCTTTTGATAGAGGGTAACAGCGATATTTTGGGTTATACAAGTACTATTTTATGAAGATAACTTTCAGAGATATTTTTGAGTGGGTAAAGGGGTACAAGCGGGAGCTCTTTATCGCCAATCTCATAGCGCTTTTGGCGGTCTTGGTCTCACTCTTTATCCCACTTTTGATACCCTATCTCATCGATGAGATCATCCTGAAAAAGCCGGGCAAGGTGTTGGCTACCATCGACTTTTTTTTCCCGCCGCCGCACTCGCCGATATTTTATATCTTTGCCACCTTAGTACTAACGATAACTCTCAGAGCGATATATCTCCTTCTAAGCTCTCTCCAAACCCTCTACTTCACCAAAATCTCAAAAGATATCACCTATAAGATACAAAAGAGGCTCTTGGAGCATCTCAAAGGGGTTAAGCTCAAGGCGTTTGAGAACTTCGGAAGCGGGAGGATCAACTCACTCTTGATCGTCGATATGGAGACGATAGACACCTTTTTATCGCAGAGTATCAGTAAGTTTATCATCTCGGTTTTGAGTATCATCGGCATCGGAGCGGTTTTGGTCTCTATCAACTGGAAGTTGGGGCTATTTATCTTGACATTTATGCCGATAGTGGTTTACTTTACCAAAAAGATAGCCAGAAGAGTAGGGCAGATCAAGCGCAAACAAAATGAGACCATCGCAACTTTTCAGGAGAGTCTCGGGGAGAGTTTGGATCTCTTTTGGCAGATAAAGGCGAGCAATAAAGAGCGGGAGTTTTTCGATGCGCTTGTCGATAGGGCGAGGCAGATCAAGGATATATCAGTCGAGTTTGGTTACAAGAGCGAAGTGAGTGCTTTGTTTTCGTACTTTTTGTTCCTTGCCGGATTTGAGATATTTAGAAGTGCCGGTCTGCTTTCGGTGGAGTTCAAAGAGATAAGCATCGGGCAGATGTTGGCGATATTTGGCTATCTGTGGGTGATCATGAACCCCTTTCAAGAGATACTAAATATGCAGTACAGCTACCACAACGCAAAGGCGGCTTTAGAGAGGGTAAACACACTTTTTGATCTGGAGCTTGAGCCAAGATACCCACACCTCAAAAACCCCTTTAGTACCAAAAGAACCAACACTTTGGTACTAAAAGATATCTACTTCTCCCATGACGGTAAAACACCTACACTTAAGGGGATAAACTTTAGAGCGAATGAGGCTCAAAAAGTGGCGATAGTAGGTGAGAGCGGCGGCGGAAAGAGCACACTGGCGCAACTGATGGTGGGATTTTATGAGCCTGACAAGGGTGATATATTGATAGACGGTATCAGCTACAAAGAGATAGGGTTGGATGTTGTACGAGGGCATATATTTTTAGTACTACAATCCCCGCTACTCTTTAACAATACCATCCGATACAATCTCACTCTCGGCGAAGAGGTGGATGAGAAGTTATTGAGCGAGGCGATAAGGGTAGCGAGACTCAAAGAGTTCATAGAGAGTTTAGATAAGGGGCTTGATACGACGATAGGGAGAAACGGCGTGAGACTAAGTGGCGGGCAGAGGCAGAGACTCTCGATCGCTCGGATGATCGTCGCCGATCCAAATATCGTCATCCTCGATGAGTCCACCTCTTCGCTCGATGTGGAGACTGAGGAGATACTCTTTAGCGAGTTGTCATCATTTTTAAAAGAAAGAACCACTATAATTATCGCACATAGACTCTCCACTATCACGCAAGCTGACTATATCTATCTGCTTGAAAACGGTGTGATAGCGGAAGAGGGGAGTTTTGATGAGCTTTTGAAGCTTGGCGGACACTTTGCGAAGTATATAAAAAAGGGGATTAGATGTTAAAGAGGGTCATTTCTATTGTCATTTTGATAGGTTTTGTACTCAATATACATGCACAGGTTTTAACCAAAGAGGATAAGCGAGTCATAGAGGCGGCAAATGTCATCAAAAAGATGTTAAATTTACCCGAAAATGCGATACCGCCGATACTCTTCCAAAAGGCAAAAGCGGTGGCGATTTTTCCGGCTGTCTATAAAGCCGGACTTATCGTCGGCGGCAGGTACGGTGATGGAGTATTGGTTGTAAAAGATGACAAAGGACACTGGGGCAATCCGATATTTGTGAAGATTATGGGCGGAAGTGTCGGCTTTCAGATAGGTGCGAGCAAGAGTGAGTTGGTTTTGGCTTTCAAAACGCATGAGAGCATCGACGGGCTTATCAGCTCAAAACTGACTCTCGGCGTAGATGCTTCCGTCGCGGCGGGTCCTGTCGGCAGAGAGGCGGGAGTAAACGGAGATCTCTTTTTAAAATCGGAAGTTTACGCATACGCTTTGACCAAAGGGCTGTATGCGGGAGTGAGTCTTTCCGGAAGCTCTATCATCGTGGATGATGAGGCAAATAGAAGATACTACGGCAAGGATGTTTCACCGACCGATATTATGAATAATTATCAGATCACACCGCCGTATTCGGTTATCTATCTCGATAGAGTCTTTAACTGATGCAAGAGCTCTTTACCTCTCTCTCGACTTACGGCTATATCGCTCTCTTTGTTTACTCACTGGGGGGCGGTTTTTTCGGGCTTGTGGCGGCGGGTGCCCTTTCGTACGCCGGGAAAATGGATCTAACCGCATCTATCGTAACCGCAGGCACCTCAAACTATCTCGGGGATATGATACTCTTCTATCTGGCTCGCTACAATAGACAGCTTGTTGAGCCCTATATGAAAAACCATAGACGCAAATTTGCACTCTCACATCTGCTCGTACGAAAGTACGGTGATTTTGTCATATTTATCCAAAAGTTCATCTACGGTGTCAAGACTTTAGTACCGATAGCGATGGGGCTTAGCAAATATTCGTTTGTGAAGTTTGGCATCCTCAATGCTCCCGCATCGGCTCTCTTTGCTCTCTTTTTCGGGCTTTTGAGTTACAAAGGAGGGGAACAGATCATCAACTTCTTTAGCTTCTTGAAAAATAATATCTGGCTCTACCCGGTGATACTGATACTACTTATCGGCGGACTTTGGCTCTACTTTGAAAAGGCGACGAAAAAGAGGTGATAACCCTCATCATCCCCCTTTACAATCGCAAGGAGTTCATCAAAAGAGCGATAGACTCCGCACTCAATCAAACCCTACAACCCTCCCAAATCATCGTAGTTGATGACGCTTCAACCGACGGTAGTACTAAAATACTCAAGAGTTACGGTGAGAGGGTCGAGCTTGTTAGATTAGAGAAAAATAGCGGTGTCTCAAAAGCGAGAAATGAGGGCATCAAAAGAGCCAGAGGCGAGTGGATAGCCTTTTTGGACAGCGATGATGAGTGGGTTAGTACTAAACTTGAGAGGCAGATGGAGTTTTTAATAAGACATCCTGAGATACACTTCGTGCACACGGGTGAGAAGTGGCTTAGAGCGGGTAAAAGAGTAAAGCGGAAAGCCCACCACAAAAAACCGAGCGGTAAGTGCTTCGAGGAGAATCTGGAGTTTTGCAAAATCGCCCCAAGCTCGGTAGTGATGCACAGGTCGTTATTTGAGAGGGTAGGGGTCTTTGATGAGAGTTTGGAGGTGTGTGAGGATTATGATCTGTGGCTTAGAGTCTCAAGAGAGTATGAGATAGGGTTGATAGAGGATGAGCTTGTTATAAAGCACGGTGGACATGGGGATCAACTCTCACTGAAGTACCATTCTATGGATAGATTTCGCATAAAGGCTCTCTTAAAACATCTCGATAGTGAGTCGGCAAAGCGGATGATACAAAAGAAGTGTGAGATTTTGGAAAAGGGAGCGAAAAAGAGGGGAAATGTGGAGATGTTGGAGTTTTGTGAAGGGGTGATGAGGAGGTTGAGGGCTAATACAAGTACTGCATAAGTTCAAAAACATATGGCACTCCAAGAGGGAATGAGAGATGCAGACAGATTACCTGTTTCATGGAGTGAGAGGGTTTGAAAGATTTGCTTATTACTGCTATGGTTATGATATGGCAAGTAAAGAGGCAGAGAGAAGATATAAGATTGTATTTTTTTATGAGAAATATGGCTTGGATGCAACCCTTGAAGCTTTTGAGATAAGTAAAAGGACAGTGTATAGATATAGGTCATTGTTTAAAAAAGGAGGTATTAGAGCATTAGAACCAAAATCAAAAGCACCAAAGCATCCAAGAGAGTCTGCTGTTGCAAAAGAGATAGTTGAAGAGATAAGAAGATTAAGAGGGGAGTATCCAAATATCGGTAAGGCAAAACTCTATCATATACTAAAACCATGGTGTAAAGAGAATAACTTAGATATGATTTCTGAATCTACTATAGGGAGAATCATTGCAAAAGATAAAGATAAGATGAGGATTACTCCTCTAAGAATAGATAGAAACGGTAAAGCTAAACCCAAAAAAAGAAAGTTTAAAAAAAGAAAACCAAAGAACCTTAAATCTAAACCTATGCACTTGTGGGCAGTAGATACTATACAAAAAGTATCTAACGGCATTAGAAGATATATTATGACTCTTGTTGATCCACATAGCCGTATAGCATTTGCAGTAGCACTCCCTTCTAAACACTCTAAACATACAGCTAAGGTATTAGAAGCATTGATTGACGGACTTACTGGAAATATTGAAGTTAATCTATCCCATAGAGAGTTCTCAATACTCTCTGATAACGGCAGTGAGTTTATGAAGGAGTTTGAACAGCTATTACAAAACAAAGGATTGACTCACTATTGGACATATCCAAGAAGTCCTAAAATGAATGCACACAATGAAAGGTTTAATAGAACGCTTCAAGAACAGTTTATTGATTTTTATGAAGATTTACTCTTTACTGATATTGATCTTTTTAATGAATATTTGGCTGATTGGCTTATTAAATACAATACTATTATCCCTCATCATTCTCTTAATATGAAATCTCCGGTACAATATTTAGTAGAAAATCACAGTGAGTGCCATATGTTGTGGACTAATACAAGTACTTGACAATTGCCCTTTTTTATTGTATCATACGATGTATATACGAAGTAGGTTATTAAAGAGTGATAAAAAATAAAACGGTTAGATTTAACAGTGAAAAAAATGAACTTCTCAAAAAAGATAGGGGAGTCTGTTTTGAAGATGTTATTTTAGCTATGGAAGCCGGAAATTTGTTGGATGATATTAGACATCCAAATAGGCAGAGATATCCAAACCAAGATATATTTATCATTTTTATTGAGATGAAAAACTATGTCTATCTTGTTCCTTATCTTGAGACTGAAAGTGAGATATTTTTAAAAACAGTTATACCATCAAGAAAGATGACAAAAAGATACAAAAAAGGAGGTAAAGATGCCAAAGCTAGATGATTTTGAGAAAGATATTTTAGAGAGTGTTGAGAGGGGTGAATGGCAAAGCAAAGGTAATTTAGAAGAGAGAACAAAAGAGTTGCAAGGATATCTCAAAAATCAAAAGAAAAAAGCTATATCTATCCGTATCTCTGAAAATGATCTTTATGAGCTAAAGAAAAAAGCACTTGAAAATGCTATACCATACCAAAACCTTATCCAAGCATTGATACACCAATATGTAACAGATAAGATAAAGATAAGTATATAAGGGCACCTCTAATAACCCATAGACGCTCATAATAGTGTTTAGTACTAAACCCCTCTCTTATGGTAAAACTCTCTCTTGAACTCTTGAAACCTCCCCGCAAATATCGCCTCTCTCGCCTCCCTCATAAGTGTCAGATAGTAGTGGAGGTTGTGCAGACTGGCAAGTCTAAAGTAGGTCAGCTCTTTCGCTCGATAGAGATGGCATAGGTAGCCTCTGGAGTAGTTTTGGCAGGTGTGGCAGTTGCACTCACTGTCGATAGGCTCATCGCTTAGGATATGTTTTGCGGCTTTGATATTTAGTTTGCCAAAGCTTGTAAAGATAGTACCGTTTCGGGCATTTCTGGTGGGCATCACACAGTCAAACATATCAACTCCCCTATCGATACACTCAACCAGATCTTCGGGAGTTCCCACACCCATCAGGTATCTCGGCTTATCTTTCGGCATCAGCGGGGTTGTGAATGCTACCGTGTCGTACATCGCCTGACTCTCTTCACCGACACTCAGCCCCCCGATAGCAAAGCCGTCAAAGTCCATCTCACATAGCTCATTTGCGGAGATCTTCCGATATGTTTGGCTCACCCCGCCTTGGATGATGGCGAAGATATTTTGATCTATTCCGATACCTCTCTCTTGCTTTGAGCGGTGGTATACTATCGACTCTCGCGCCCACTTTGTCGTTCTTGCGACCGAGAGCTTTAGCCTCTCTTCAGTCGCCGGTAGGGCGATCAAATCATCAAGTATCATCATAATGTCCGAGTTTAGGGCATTTTGGATATCTATCACCTTTTGAGGAGTGAAGTGGTGGGTGGAGCCGTCTATGTGACTCTTAAATGTGATACCCTCATCGCTAAACTTACTCATATCCGAGAGTGAATAAGCTTGAAAGCCGCCGCTATCGGTCAAAAAGCTTCTATCGTACTTGGTAAATCCGTGAAGTCCGCCAAAATGCTCAACCACTTCGGGTGAGGGTCTTAGATAGAGGTGGTAAGTGTTGGCAAGGATGATGTTAGTACCAAGTATCTCTGTTAAATCTCTTGTATCTAAAGACTTTACACTCGCTGTCGTTCCAACCGGCATAAATACGGGAGTAGTGATAGTACTATGGGCGGTTGTGAGGGTGGTAGCTCTGGCTTGACCGTCTGTTTTGTCTATCTGAAATTTCATTGGGAGATTATAGCAAGAATTCATTATAATCAAGTATGGATAGATTAGAGAGAGTTCTTGAGCTTCTTGATAGGAGAAATCTTTTTTTAACCGGAGGTGCGGGAGTCGGTAAGAGTTTCTTAACCCGGCAAATCATCGATCACTACCGATCAGCCAAGAGTGAGATAGCGGTTTTGGGGAGTACCGGTATCAGTGCGGTAAATGTGGGCGGGCAGACACTGCACTCATTTTTTGTATTTGGTATATCGAAAAACTTTGAAGAGCTTCAGAGAAGCGACAGGTACAATAAAAAGAGACTAAACGAGTTACACAAGATACTCAAAAAGTTAAAGCTCATAGTGATAGATGAGATCAGTATGGTAAGTGCCGATACGCTTGATATGATACTCTATCGCTTAAGGTCGGGGGGATTTAAGGGTAGGATTTTGGCGGTTGGAGACTTTTTTCAACTGCCTCCGGTACAGAAAGCTTTTAGTACTAACGAGACGATATTTGGGGAGAATCTATACGCCTTTGAGAGTAGCGCTTGGGAGTACTTTGACTTTATCAATGTGGAGCTTACGGGAGTGAAGCGGTGTGAAGATGAGGCGTTTATGGAGATGCTGGAGTTTATCCGAAGGGGAGAGTTGAATGAGAGGGTTTTTCACTATTTAGAGGGGTTGAGAGAGCATAAAGTAGCGGCTGAAGATGCAACGATACTCTTTGGTACAAATCGAGAAGCTGATAGGATAAACTTTCAAAAACTTTCCCAAAAAGAGGGGACTGAGAGCAGTTTTGAGGCAGAGTTGGAGATAAAAGAGGGGGTGGATGAGAGGAGGGTAAATAGCTGGATAAACGCTTTGCCGGTACCGCAAAAACTTATTTTGAAAGAGGGGGTGCCGGTGCTCTTTACCACAAATAGGTGGGGATTTTACCACAACGGTGAAAAGGGGATCGTGGAGCATATCGATGATGATATGGTTGTAGTAGAGAAGGGTGGTAGGTTCATAAAGGTGGAGCGATATGCGTATGATTTGACGCAAAGTGTGGTGGATCATAAGGGAGAAGTGGATGATGTAAAGATAGCCTCATTTAGCCAATTTCCCTTACGCGTAGCCTATGCTATAACGATACATAAGTCCCAAGGTATGAGTATCGACAATCTCATCTGCAATGTCGATAGTATCTTTGCCGATAGCCAATTTTATGTAGCACTCTCACGAGCTACCGATCCGAAAACCCTCGCACTTGAGTACACAAAAGGGGATTTTAGAGGATATCTTCAAAGAGCCGTTCGCGTTTCATCCAAGGTGATAGCCTTTTATGAGAGTATGGGAGATAGGGTGGTGTTGGAGTAGCATAGATAACATAAATTGGCGCTAAGATCTATATATTTGTATTTTTTGCTAAAATATGTCCATATTTAACCTAAATTTTGCATTAGCCGATACATCATCTGTATTGATCATCGGCGGTATGGGCGATTGAAGTAAAGCCTCGACGCACCCTCCGGGAGCGCCTGCATTTTCCTTCAACACCCCTACACACTGAGCACAACACATCTGATGTACCTTTTAATGCAAAATTTGGGTTTAAGGGGCAAGAGATGAGTGAACAACAATTTTTACAAGATTTAGAGAAAAAGCTATGGACTTCGGCAAATAAACTGCTTCCTTCGCTTGATGCTGCAGTTTATAAACATGTGGTACTTGGTTTGGTCTTTTTAAAGTATGTTTCCGATAGTTTCGAGACGAGACGCCAAGAGTTGATAGCTGCGTTTAAAGACCCAAATAACGACTACTATCTAGGCGAAGATGCCGACGAGTTTATCGAAGAGGAGCTCGAAAACCGCGACTACTACACCGAGAAAAATATATTTTGGGTGCCTCCTGCGGCAAGATGGCAGTATATTCAAGATAACATTCGGCTCTCTATCGGTTCGCAGCTTCCGCTTGGCGGCGAGTTTAAGGGAGCTGGAAAGCTGCTTGATGATACGATGGAGCTGATAGAAAAAGAAAACCCGAAACTCAAAAGAATTCTTAACAAAAACTATGCCCAACTGCAGATAGAGCAGAACAAACTTGCTGATTTGCTCGATTTGATTGCAACTATTCCATTTAGTCACAAATCGCTTAAAGCAAAAGATATTTTAGGTCATGTTTACGAGTATTTCTTGGGGCAGTTTGCCGCGGCAGAGGGCAAAAAAGGCGGGCAGTTTTATACTCCAAAATCGATTGTAAATTTAATAGTAGAGATGGTAGAACCCTACAAAGGCAGAGTTTACGACCCGGCTATGGGGAGCGGCAGCTTTTTTATCTCGAGTGAAAAGTTTATCGAAGAGCATAGCGGAAAGATAAAAGACATATCGGTTTATAGGCAAGAGTCAAACCCAACCACTTGGCGGCTTGCAGCGATGAATATGGCAATACGAGGGATAGACTTCGACTTTGGAAAAGAGCCTGCCGATACTTTTACTCGCGATCAGCACCCAGACCTCAAAGCCGACTTTGTGCTTGCAAATCCGCCATTCAACCAAGATGAGTGGTGGGATGCCAGCCTAGAGGGCGATGCAAGATGGCAATACGGCACACCTCCAAAAGGAAACGGTAACTATGCGTGGATGCAGCATATGCTCTACCATACTGCTCCAAACGGTGTGGTAGGATTGGTGCTTGCCAACGGAAGCCTTAGCACCACAACAGGAGGAGAGGATAAGATACGAGAAGCGATTATTAAAGATGATTTGGTAGAAGCTATCGTAGCCCTTCCATCGCAACTCTTTGCCAACACGCAAATCCCTGCAAGCATTTGGATACTCAACCGCAACAAACCGCAAAAGGGCAAAACACTCTTTATAGATGCCAGAGAAACAGGGTATATGATAGACAGAAAACAGAGAGCCTTTGCCCCAGAAGATATAAAAGCGATTGCCCAAAAGTTCCACGCCTTTAGAAGTGGCGAAGATGTAAACGAATTAGGCAAATACTACGCCGCAACAACCGAAGAGATAGCCAAACAAGAGTATATCTTAACCCCCGGACGATATGTAGGCGTAGCCGAAGAGGAGGATGACGGTATCCCATTTAGTGAAAAGATGGCAGAGCTTACCACTACACTTAAAGATCAGTTCGAAGTGTCGCACAGACTAGAAGATGAGATACGAAAAAAACTATCGGCGTTGGGGTGGGAGATATGAGCGAAATAGTTATTTATAATGACGGGGCTTTAAAATTAGAAGCAACACTTGAGCAAGAGTCTATTTGGTTGACACAAAGTGATATAGCAAAGATATTCGGCAAAGATAGAACAGTCGTAACAAGGCATATTAACAACATTTTAAAAGATCAAGAGGTGGATGAAAAAAGCAATGTGCAAAAAATGCACATTGCAAATAGTGATAAGCCTGTAAAGTTTTACAGTTTGGATATCGTCTTGGCAGTAGGCTATAGAACAAATTCATCAAAAGCAATAAAATTTCGTCGCTGGGCAACTACAATACTCAAAGAGTATCTTCTAAAAGGCTACGCACTTGACCAAGAGAAGCTAAAAAAAGAGAAACTTGCCGAGCTTGAGCGCACTATCGAAACCATCAAACAAGCAGTAGGGAGCAGAGTTCTTGCAGATAGTGAAGCCAAAGGATTTATAGAGATTATCGGAAACTATGCAAAAAGCTGGGCACTGTTGCAAGGGTATGATGAGCAGACGCTTAAAGAGGTGATAGCAACCAAAGAGAATCGTTTTATTCTTGATTATGACGAAGCCAAAGAGGCGATAGCGGCACTCAAAAAAGAGCTAATGGCAAAAGGGGAAGCCACAGAGCTGTTCGGCAACGAAAAGGCAGGAGAGTTCAAGGGGAATCTTTTAAATATCTACCAGTCATTTGGCGGTGAAGATCTGCTCCCTTCCGTAGAGCAAAAAGCGGCAAATCTGCTCTACTATATCGTTAAAGGGCACCCGTTTAACGATGGCAACAAGCGGATAGGGGCGGCTCTTTTTGCATAAAAACGGCATACTTCATAAACCAAACGGCGAAGCAAGAATCAACGACAATGCACTCGCAGCTTTAACTCTGCTTGTGGCGACCTCGCTGCCGGAGCAAAAAGAGATCATCATTCGATTGGTTATGAATATGTTGGTGGAGGGGGTTGAGAATTAGTAAATTCGATATCCCAAATTCAGCTTAAAGAGGCTATCTTTGGGTTCATGTAGTTCAAAGATGTATGAACCTAGCAAAAAGAGTTTTGGATTTAACGCTTTATAGAGTGTTGTGCCGAGAGATTTTTCTATCTCTTCTCCTTTGTATTTGGTTTTGGTGATAAAACCCGATAGGTTTGCATAGAGTGTTTCGTCAAAGAAGTAGCCGACTCCTAGGTTTAGCTCATAGCTGTCACGAAATCGAAATGTCCCGATAGGTTTATCGTTTATCCATCTCCTCTCAATACCCCCAAAGAGTGAGAGTTTGTCACTTTTGTAGTAGTAGAGAGAAGCGGATATGCCGTAATCAACCCTATTCCCGCTAAAGTCATCGGTAGGGGCGATAATCGACGCTCCGATATAGCTTTTTAACTGCCTCATACTAAAAGATTTTTTGATGTTCAATATTGTATCGCCATACTTTCTATCGCCCATATTGGTATAGAGTCCGCCGGAGAGAGTGTAGCTCCAGCTATTATCTATAAAGTTTAGTACTAAGTTTAACCTTTTGGGTGATTTTGATTTTTGGTCATCTACATCACTATTTTTGCTAAATCCGACTAAGAGATATCCCCTTTTATCACTACTATTTTGAGGCAGAGTCAAGATATGCTTGGTACAGCCGTATCTATCGACTTGATGAGAGAGCGGGGTGTTTGGACATCTATCAAGTTCATCTATCACACCGTCTAAGTCACTATCTGTTAGACTTTTGGCGCTGAATACTACCGGTAGCAGTAGCAAGCTTAACAATACTCTACTCATCTCCACCTCCGTTTAACTCTCTGTGTATCTCTATATGCTCTATCTCCATAATATCTTCTACTTGATGCGTGCTATTTTTCTCTTTTATGCTAGTACTAGCGGTTCTATTTGCCTCATTTACCTTTTTTGATGGATTTTGAAGTGATTTTAACTTTTTTAATGCCTCTACTCTATCTCTCTCCTTTAGCTTGATCAGTTTGGTTTTTAGCCTGTTTATCAAGATATATCTCTTCTCTACAGGGGTCGTTTGGAGTGTATCGATAAGCCTATCGATATCATCGCTATCACATAATAACGGCAATGAAAGAGTGAGCATCGCAACGATACTAGCGCTTAGCTGTTTCATGCTCCACCTTTTGCAAACACTAATCTAACAGTAGTTCCCACACCAATCCTACTCTCTATATAGATACCGATATCAAGTTCATCACAAAGCTTTTTGACGATATGAAGCCCCAGACCGATACCTCTACTTTGCTCTTTATAGTAACGCTCAAAGACTGCTTTGGGGTTTTTTATCCCTTTGCCGCTATCTTTGATAGTGATACCCTTTTTATCGATAGTTGCCGTTACTTCTCCGCCTCTTTTATTGTATTTGGCGGCATTATCCAAAAGGTTATCGACTATTCGTACCAAGCTGTCTCTATCCGTCTCGATCTTCGCACCCTTTACCCCCTCTAGTTCAAAGAGAATATTTGGGTAGATATTTCTAAAAAAGTCTACTCTTTCACTCATAAGGGTATAGAGATTGACGGTAGTGTTTCTCTTTTGGGAGTTTGTTAAAAAGCTTTTAAGATTGTTTTGCAAAAGCAGGAGGCTGTCGATACTGTGAGAAATGTTTTTCACAAAGATATTCTCTTTATGCTCCTCTTTGAACATATTGATATTTAGGAGTATCGAAGTGATCGGAGTGTTGAAGTCATGAAGTATATCTTTGACAAACTCATCATTGAGCTTTAGTGCAACCCTAAGCGGCTTGAGGGTGTAGAGTGTAAAAAGTAGCGATAGTAGAGTTAGTACTAAAGTCAGCAGAGCAAATTGGGTCAATTTATCTCGTTTTATCCTTTGTATATCCGCTTCATAATCTTTTTTAGGGTATGAGAGTTTGATGTCATACTTTTTGGATTGGGGCAAGGGGAAGATGGAGTAGATAGTGTTTGAGAGGGTGAGATCATTGGATTTTTGACTCTTTTTGGGTGTAAAATCGTAGCCGAATCGATCGCAATCAAGGGTATAACTACAAAGAAGCATACTCTTAAAGAGATCCTGTTTATACTCTTGGATAGCGTTTCTATAAAGCGAGAGAAAAAGAAGCGCTAAAATGGCTTCAAGAAGTGTAAAAAAGAGCAAAAAACTTTTGATAAAGGACTCTCTCTCAACGCTTCTCAAGGATATACCCCTTTGCTCTGATATTGATGATATCAACAGCGAGTCTCTGTTTGATTTTCGTGATCGCGACTCTCAGTGAGTTACTTGAGGGTTTATCCAAACACTCATACAACTCCTCTTTTAGTACCATTTTTCCGCAATTTTTTAAGAGTTTAACAAAGATGCAAAATTGGACATTGCCGATATCAATGATCTCTCCATCTTTTCGCAAAGTACCGCTTGGCTCATCATATTCGATATCTTGATAGTAGAGTGTATCTTTTTTGAATTTGGCTCTTAATCTTATCAAAAGCTCTTCAGGTACAAAGGGCTTTTTGATATAGTCTATCGCACCAAGCTCAAAACCTTTTGTCATGCTGTAGAGATCTTGCAGGGCGGTGATGAAGATGACGGCGGTATTATCCCCGCTATCGCGCAGAGCCTTGAGCAGTTCGAGTCCGCTTCCTTGCGGCATATCGATATCAAAGAGATAGAGGTCGTAGCGGTTTTGGTAAGTCAAATCCTCAGCCTCATTGATATCGTAAGCACTATCAACTGAAAAACCCTCTCTTTTTAAAAAGAGGGTTAAGCTCTCATTGAGTATCTGGTCATCTTCAAGTAACAGTATCTTCATAGGGTGATTTTACTCTTATTTTGCAAATCAACACCTTTAGAGGTGCCCCTTTAGTTTGTTTGGTTGCTATCAAGTTGATCTCCTAATGTCCCATAGTAGTCAAAATTGACTATCCTTCCCGGTGCTCCGTTGGCGCCCTCTTGTGTGTGACATCTGTTACACGCGAATCTTGAACTATCGTGTGAATTTGGGCGGGATTGGTTTACAACGGTGCCGTTTTTATCGACGATTTGAGGAGTAAATCTATCAATCGCACTGATATCACCGCTATATTTTCTATTTCCGTACCCGTTTCCTTTCTCAAATGTGATAATATCCCCATTTTCCAAAAGGAGTTGGATATTGTATGCATCCGCCGCATTTTTGTAGTCAAGATTTGGTCTGTGAAGGTCGTTAAAGATCGTTCCTCCACCCTTAAATCCGTGACACTCCAAACAGTTTCTCCCTTGGTTATGCTTTGCGTGAAATTCACTTTCCCCACACCCTCCAAGAAGAAAGGCTGCAATGCTTAGTACTAATGTATATTTTTTTGTCATCTTTTATCCTTTACCCATTTAGTCATCATCATCTTCACCGTTTGGTCCGTTATGACAATCATAACAGCTCACTTGGTGACCTCTCTTAAAGGTTTTACCGGCCATCTTTCTATCACTCATCATCGCTGATAACGATGTACCCCTAAAGTCGCTTCCGTGACAATAGGCACATTGTGTTTTATCACCATGTTCAGCTACATCTTGGTGCATACCTACCCATCTCTCACCGACAGTATGCATGCCGTGAGGTCCTCCGTTAACGGTTGACGGTATGCTCTTGTGACAACTGCTACACTCTCCAATCGTTCCCGCATGTCCTTGCAAGGAAATCGAGAGTAGATTATCCGCTTTGTGAGCCGGATATATAGCATGAGGAGAGCCGTGACACGCTTCACATTGAAGTTTTCCATGTCCGGTACTAAATCTATATAGACTATGCCCTTGGGTTGGAGTATTTGGATTTGTGGCAAATCTACTATCAAGTGCAACTCTTAATGCGTTTGTCATAGGATCGATAGCACTGGTGTATCGCTTGCCGTCTTGGTGGCATGCCTGACAGTTTGGTTCATCAAGCCAACCGACTCTTGCGGGATCGCCGACATTTCCCATCCCCCCGTGGCAGCTTTGGCACTGGATCATATTTTTACCGCTACTATCTTTGGCATCTCCCATCGCACCTCTTAGACACTTTGTATTGGAACCCGGATGGCACATATAACAGCTATCTCTATTTTTACTATCGTCAAGTCTTAGCCCTGTTTTTGGATCTCTAACATGAGCGTGGTAACCATGTATGGCTGATGTGAGTGATTTGATAGTACCCACTCCGCTTCCGGGAAGTGCATTGGATATATGACATGCGGCACAAAGGATCGGCTCTCCCTTTTTTGCACTCGATTCTAAGCCGTTTGGATCATAGTTGTACCCCTTAGCTTTGAGAGAAGATAGGTGAGACGATACAGCGTTTGGCATCCTTTCATCATGGAGTCTTAAGATGTTGTATTTATAGTCCTTCTCTTTATCTGATAAATTTACCCAACCTCCAGCCGGTCTAGCTGTCGTTCCCGAAGCGTGACATGCTTTACAATCCATCTCATCACTGACGGGAAGCACCACTTTTGCCGAAGCCAAGAGCTTGCCTTTGCTATCTATTGCTTTTACTAGTACTAACGGATAGTAGTTTTTAGAGCCGTCGTCATTATATGGCGTGATCGGAATACCCTCAGCTTCCCAATATCTCGTACTTTTATTAAAGCTTAGTTTTTGAGGGGTAGTGGAGGGGGTCTTGTTGCCCGTCAATCCTACATCATTTGCCAAGTTGCTATTGGGAAAGAGTTTGTTACTAAAGCTCCAAAAGTTTGTCTTAGTAGCACTTGTTGTGTTGATCTTCCCATCTGTACCTTGCGTCGCCTCATAAGTGATCGTAACACTGCTTGTAACCAGCCCGCCGTCTCTCTTTTTTAGCTGAGCATGGAGGTTGTTGTAGGGTGGCAATATCGAAAATACCGAAAAATCTTTACCATCCATACAGTGCATACCCAGATCATTCCATGCGGTGAGTATATAGTTTCTGTTGCTACTATGAGTATTGCCGTTTGAGGAACCGTCATCACCGGAAGAATCTCCCTCTTTGTTAAGTGTGCCCCCACCGCCGCAAGCTAACACAAATGAGAGTACAAATGACCCTAGTACTAAACTAAATATTTTTGTTTTCATAATGCACTTCCTATCTATTAAGATGTAGAATTATAAGTTATTTGAAATTATCATACTGTTATTGAAGTGTTAACGGAGTATTAATTCAAAAATATCTTTTTATTTTCTTAATTTTATAAATTATATTATTATTTAAACTTGTTTTAGATAAAATTCAAAATATTCTACACAAGGTAAACTGATGTCAACACTTTATAGCTCACATATATTTATGTTTCCCTTTCGTTTTGATTGGAATGAGAAGGGGTTTGAAAAAGAGTTTGAATTTTATAAAAGTACACCTGTTGATACACGAATTGGTTTTAAGCTAGAAGAGTTGAAGCAAAAGTTATCTAAAGAGTGGGAATTTAAACCGTTCAATTTGGCAAATAGCTCCGAACACTACAATGAATATGCCTATTTTTATGACTACGCCAGAGATGCTATATACAATCAAGATGATTCTAATGACAATATCTCCTACTTATTTGAGAGAAAAGATAATTTAACAAACTCATCATATATAATTCATATCAAAAAATATGAAAAATGTTATACCTATAATCTCAATATTGTAGGTTTGTCGTTAAAAATCTTTACTTCCGGTGTAAGTATCTTGTCTATAGCACTTGAAAATCGGTCTTATAAAGATTTTGAAGATATTTTACGGATCAATGATTACGGAAGAAGGATGTATCCACAGTTTATTGATGATAAAAGCACTGAAGCAACAAAAAAAGCATTTTTAGCTGATTATATAAGCATCAAAACATCAGATATAGATGTAACTGAAAACTTTACCTTTGAATCTCGTAAAGACATTGTGATAGGTAAGCACATTTTAGAGATCTTAGGTGGACAATTTTCACAAAATAAAAGTGCAAAAGGGACATTTTATATCCAGCCGATCTTGGATGATAGGATGTTTGTTATCTCGTGGTATGGAAATGATGGTTTATCTTCACTATTGAGCAAAAACTATTATGTTAGTGATGATTGGTATAGGTATGTGTTTGTCGATAACGGTTGGGCTACGGTTCAAAACCATGATATGAAAAAGAGACTTCTTAAAGAAGCAACTTACGATAGATGGACAAATTATGGAACTATTTATGGAATTACAAGATATTCTTTGGTTGTGTTGAGCAGAGATTTAGATACTCTCAAAAAAAATAGTGCCGACTTTATTCCTATACACACAAAAACAATGTACCTCCAAATGGTCACACTTGCATTGGCAACTAGAGCCTCCATTATCCGTTTTTCAGATGAGATAGCGGCGATTGCAAATAAAAAAGAGATTGATAAACTTGAAAAGCTCTATGAACTCTACCTCACTTTTTATAACAGACTCTATTTCAAAGAAGTGACCCATCAAGATCAGGGTATTGAGCTCTATGATATGATGATAAAACAGATGCGTATCGATGAACATATACAAAAACTTGATAATAAATTCACAAAACTTTTTGAGTTTGTGGATCTTCAAGCAACAAAAGAAGATGAAAAAAGTAAGGAAAAGTTACAGCATATGTTCAACCTTATAAGCGGTATTTTTATCTTTCCATCACTGATGATTGCACTACTTAGTATGTCTATTTACAATTATGATCAATCATTTCGCTCTCTCATGATAGGCTTGGTGTCTATTATTGCAAGTGGTTTTTTAGGATATTTTGCTTTTAAAAAATTGACAAGGGTGGGTAAAACAGATGAAAAATGAAAATGATGAAGATAGACTTTCATTTTTTTTGTATATTGTAGTTTTTGTGGCATTGGTTTTGGTGACAATGTGCATGATAGGTGAAAAGGTAGACAAACCTCAAAAAGTAGAGATAGTATATACCCAAAAAGGAGGTAACGGTGTCAAGTAAATACAAGCTAAAATTTACCCTCAAGCAACACACCCCGATCATCCATTTTCAAAGCGATCAACCCGGAGCCACTTTGAGAGCTACGGAGTTGAAGCCGAAGTTAGATAGGTTTTTGATCGAACATGTATTTGAGAATGATTTTGAAAAATATAAAGAGTTTTTGATTAACGGGCAAGAGAGAGCTTTGGATTATAAGATGAAGATTCAGCAAGATTTATCACAAGAGAAGAAAGATATAAGAG
>JALWLO010000040.1 GCA_027084135.1 Campylobacterales bacterium
TTTGACTATATCGTAGGAACCGTCGGAACGCTTTATAAAACCCAAACAAATAGTGCAACTTTTTCGATTCAGAGAGTTGGAAACAGTATCGCCTATAGAAAAAACCAACATATCATTGAGATGAAAATCAGAAAAAGTGATCTTGATCTTGAAGATCGTTTCGGTGTAGCCGTACAGGGTTATGATAACAACTGGAACATGACCGCCCCTCTACCTTCTAACGGCTCCATCGCTAGATATACCCATCAAGACGAGGATCAAGGCGGCGAAGATGAGGGAGGCGATACCGTTGCTCCTATCATCACACTAATAGGTGATAGTGAAATCACATTAAACCTCAATGAGACCTATCAAGAGCTTGGAGCGACCGCTACAGATGATGTGGACGGTGAGGTGAGTGTAAGAATAGATGGGGATGTAGATACATCTATCGTCGGAAGATACACCGTCACTTATACCGCAACCGATAGAGCCGGCAATAGAACCACTACAACCAGAATAGTCAATGTGGTCAACAACAATACCCATATCGATACAGAACTTACCATCGACGCAAACCCAAATGACTGGAGCGATATAGATGCATCGGCAACTTCAGGAGATATCACACTAAAAGTGGCAACCGATGATGAGTATCTCTATCTTCTGATCACTAGTACTAATGCAATTGATCAAAACAGTATCGTACTCATCGATAGTGACAACCAAAGTACCACCGGTTATAAACCGACTCAGTGGAATGACGGTGGATTTGACTATATCGTAGGAACCGTCGGAACGCTTTATAAAACCCAAACAAATAGTGCAACTTTTTCGATTCAGAGAGTTGGAAACAGTATCGCCTATAGAAAAAACCAACATACCATTGAGATGAAAATCAGAAAAAGTGATCTTGATCTTGAAGATCGTTTCGGTGTAGCCGTACAGGGTTATGATAACAACTGGAACATGACCGCCCCTTTACCTTCTAACGGCTCCATCGCTAGATATACCCATCAAGACGAGGATCAAGGCGGCGAAGATGAGGGAGGCACCGGTGATGAGAGAGTGATGATCGTAGACGCTACAAATCCTCAAGCACCAAATGTCAATCTACACGATCCAGACCCGACAGGCGCTTACTTTAGATATATAAGAGATCCGGAGAAGGGATATGTTCTAGAGCTTCACTCTCACAATATAGAGAACTCTCACCATATCTTAGGATATGATACCAATATCAAATATAACTGGGAGTCCATGCCAAGATACCAAAACAAGCTTCATATCGCTTGGGATAGTAAGTTTGAGGGGGATTTTATCATCTATGTCGTACTCAAATTCAAGACCGCTGACGGAGAGATCAAATGGAGCGATCTAGTCTATACTCCGACACCAAACGGTTATCCAAATTACACCAACAGCTTTATGCATATCTCGTTAGGAGAGCATGCAAGAGATGGGCAATGGCACCACTATGATAGGGATATCTTGGAGGATCTACATCGCTTCTATCCGGGTGCTACGATAGATTATAATGACAACTACTCAGGCTATGTAAACGGATTTGCGGTTCGGGGAAGCGGTTCGCTCACAAATATCTATCTACACTAGTACTAAAGCCTATATACCGAGCGGTATATAGGCTTTTTGGACTACTTCTTCTCTTTATCGTCACTATTGACGATTTTCTCTTTAAAGGATTTTAGCTTAGCGATCAGATCATCAAAGAGTTTTTCCGCTCTGTTTTTACCTTTTACCTCTTTCGTTACAGCATCTATCGCATCATCGAGTGCCTTATAGGTCACATCACTTTTGCTGACATACCCAAGCAACTTCGCCCTCTTGAGTTCCTCTTTAGCCGCCGCTAAATGTTTTAACGCTTGATCTTTATCACTCTTAGCTACCTCTTTGGCAACTTTGATCAAAGCTTGCGCTTTGACGATCGGTATCGGCACGATCGCCACATCCTCAACAAGCGTACTCAGTGCGGTCTCTAGTACTACCCTCGCCTCGTCCACTTTGTTGTCATGAAGATATTTAGCCGCTAGTTTCAACGCATCAGGATATGAAGCCAGCGGCAAGCTAACAGTGATGACATTGATCTGACTTTGAAGCGTATCGAGTAAGACTCTAGCATCTTGTACTTTACCGTCATCGAGAAGATCCTCTACCTGCTTGATAGTCTCTTTTATCTCTTTTGGACCACCTGCAAACTCGATGGCACTCACACTGCTATCTATCGGCAAGAGTTTCGGTGCCTTCTCACTCGCTAGTACCACCTCCAACTTTCCGATAGCATCTTCGAGATCTTTGATGGCACTCTTTGTATCCTTTTTCGCTAGATCAACAAGCACCTTTCTCGTTAAAGCAACAGCTTTTATAGCCTCCTTGATAGAAGTCGCTTTTGCACTTCTTGCATCGCTCTTAGCCGTAGTTACTGCACTTTTTCCCACCTCAGCGGAACTTTTGGCAGCATCTGCAGAACCTTTAGCAACCAAACTACTACACCCTAACAGTAGTGCAACCGTTAGTGATAACGCTATCTTTTTCATCTTTTCCTTCCTTGTGTTGAATTTATTTTTTTCAGAAGTAATTTTAGTACTAATGACTCAACATTTATGCAACTAAAGTTGCAACTTTGAAATTTTTTTGTGATTTTTGCAAGAAAATTTATTATTAAGTAGTAGTAGAAGTGGTGGCCAGAGACGGAATCGAACCGCCGACACGAGGATTTTCAGTCCTCTGCTCTACCGACTGAGCTATCTGGCCGTTAACATATGTGTTAAAAGAGGTCAAAAGTATATCAAAAAAGTTTAAAAGTTATCTTAATTCTTTGACAAACTCTAAAAATTTTTCACCTCTTTGCGCATAAGAGTCAAACTGATCCAAGCTGGCGGCGGCAGGAGATAGCATCGCTACGGCATCACTGCCGTGCAACTTATCGATCGCTTTGACTGCACGCTCCAGCTCATTTGACAAAGTTGCTTTGATAGCATACGCTTTAGCTAACTCCATAAGTTTCTCGGCATTGCTTCCGATAGCAAATATCTTCACATCCAATCCTTTTAAAAACTTAAAAAGCTCACCCATATCGGCACCCTTATCATCTCCGCCGAGTATCAGATATATCTTTTTATATTTAAAAGCCCCAAGAGCCGCTATGGTCGCATCGGCATTGGTCGCTTTGGAGTCATTGATCCAGACTCGTCCCTTTTTGTCGATAAACTCCTCTACTCTATGTGCTCCAATCTTATAAGTATTTATAAGCTCATAATCAAGCTCATCAAATAAAATCCTCTCCACCCCCATAGCGAGAAGCGCATCAAGTAAAAAGGGCTCTTTAAAATTGATCTTATCCATATCTATACCGAAATATGAGGCTAGATCATCGCTACTGCTATAGGTAATCATCTTCGCTTTAGTATGAACATGCTCATACTTTTGAGGAACGATCACTACCCCGCTCTCATCCATCATCTCAAGCGGCTTTAGCTTTGCCCTCTCATACTCCTCAAAACTCCCATGCCATGAGATGTGATCGGGTGTGATAGGAAGCAGCACATAGATATCGGGCTTGGCTTTTTTTGTATAGTGAAGCGTAAAAGAACTGGTTTCAAGTATCCAAAGGGGTGCATCGCTAGGAAGATCGGCAAGCGGTGAGCCGATATTTCCTCCCGAAACCGCACCTCTCTCTTTTAACAGATGATATATCATATCTGTTGTTGTAGTTTTGCCGTTTGTACCGCTTATCCACACTGACTTTGGCATCCTATCGGCAAAGAGATCATATTCACTGATGAGATTTTTGGCTCGCTTTATCAGAGGATTTGAAGGCGGGATACCGGGACTCGTAACCGCTAGCTCATCCCCACCTTTATAATCTTCACTCGGATAAAACTCATTGCCGTACTTATCCATCGTGTATGCGGAAAATTTGTCGTCATACACTTTGCAGTTACCGAATCTCTTAGCTATCGCTCTGGTTGTCTTGCCGTATCCAAAGAGTATCATCTGATTTTAAGTGTGATAAGTGCCAAAAGATTTGATATAAGGGCGATGATCCAAAACCTCACGATGATCTTATTTTCAGCCCAACCTTTGATCTCGAAGTGGTGGTGTATCGGCGCCATCTTGAAGACCCTCTTTTTTCTTGTTTTATAGCTTCCCACTTGAAGTATCACCGATACCGTCTCCATCACAAATACAAAGCCGACCGCAATGAGCAAAAACTCATTTTTGGTGATAATCGCAAGGTATGAAATAAACCCGCCGAGTGCCAAACTTCCGCTATCCCCCATAAAGACTTCCGCCGGGTGGCAGTTGTACCACAAAAATCCGATCAACGAACCGATAAGCGCCGTCGATATGATAGCAACTTCACCGATACCTTTATAATTCGGTACCAAAAGATAGCTACTAAGTATCGCATGACCCATCACATACACAAAGACCGACAGACTCATAATAGAGAAGATAGAGGGTACCGTCGCAAGCCCGTCAAGTCCGTCGGTCAAGTTTACGGCATTGCTTGTAGCTACCATCACAAATGTCCAAAAGATAAGCGCAAAATAGCCCATATCGGTCACTGGATATTTGTAAAACGGCACAAAGAGTCTCGTATCAAATCCGCCCCAAAGGAGATAGCCCCCCACAATAACAGAGGCGATGATGAGATAGAGCATCTTAGAGCGGCTTGTAAGTCCCGCTTCATTTTTGTTGTTGGTTATCTTTGAGAGATCATCTTTAAAGCCTATCGCCCAAAATAGCAAAAGTGACAATATCCCGCCAATCGCATAAAAACTATCAAATCGGATAGCAAAGAGTGAAGCGATCAGCGTAGAGGTGAGAAAAACCGTTCCACCCATAGTTGGTGTTGAACCTTTTAACTGGTGACCCTGGGGTGCATGTTTATAGATGGGTTGGTTTGCCTTTTTCGCCTTTGCCCAAGCGATGAATTTCGGCATGAGATATAATGTTAAAATAAATCCTATAAAAAACGATATACCCGCACGAACGGTGATATATTGAAAAAGATTTATATGAAAATATTGATATATGAGATAAAGCAAACCGATTCCTTAAATTAATGCTTAAAAAAAATGAAAGATTATTTTAGTAAAATTTATCTTAGAGGGAGAGGGTAAGATGAAACTTTCATACTTCAAAACTACATATCCAATAAGAAATCATGAAAGTTTCTCTCGCCAAAGGCGAAGCTTTAGTGAGGGGAATTTTCAAGGAGCTTTGCTTCTTGAAAAGGAGACATTTAAATGACAACAAAAAAAGCACTACTTATCATCACTGACGGTATAGGGCATAGAAGCAGCTGCGAATTTAACGCATTTTGTCAAGCAAAAAAGCCTACTTACGACTACCTTTTTGAAAATGTTCCACATTCATTTATAAAGACTTCAGGACTATCAGTCGGTCTTCCGGAAGGTCAAATGGGAAATAGCGAAGTAGGACACATGTGCATAGGAAGCGGAAGAGTGCTATATCAAAACTTAGTCAAAATATCTAAAGCGATAGAGGACGGATCACTTGAGAAAAATCCGGTACTAACCAGCCTTTTAGAGAACTCTAACGATATCCATATCATAGGTCTCACGAGTGACGGAGGTGTGCACTCTCATATCAACCATATTAAAGCGTTGGCTAAGATAGCTAAGAAAAAGGACAAAAAGGTATGGATGCATCTCATCACCGACGGGAGAGATGTGGCATTTGACAGTGCTAAGGGGTATGTCAAAGAGATAGAGGATATCTGTGATGAGGATATCAAGATCGCCACGATTAGCGGTAGATTTTATGCGATGGATAGAGACAAGAGATGGGAGAGAGTCGAGAGAGCCTACAATGCCGTCGCAAAAGCCCAGCCCAAAACCGATCTTACTCCTCAAGCGTATATCGATAGTGAGTATCAAAAAGAGATCTACGATGAGTTTATCGAACCGGTAGCGTTTGAAGGATATGAAGGCATCAAGGAAAATGACGGCTTTATCTTTGCCAACTTCAGAAGTGATAGGATGCGGGAGATCGTTACGGCGATCGGAGATGAAAGTTTTAGTGAATTTCCAAAGCTTAGTACTAAAGTGAATGTCATAACCATGACGGAATACAACAAAGAGTTTAACTATCCTATACTCTTTAAAGAGGAGCCGCCGAAAAATACCCTCGCCGAAGTGATAAGCAGAGCGGGACTTAATCAATTTCACACATCAGAAACCGAAAAGTACGCTCATGTCACCTTTTTCCTAAACGGCGGGATAGAGGAACCCTTTGAAAACGAGACGAGAGTTTTAGTACCGAGCCCAAGTGTGAAAACATATGATCAAAAGCCTGAAATGAGCGCCTTTGAAGTGGGTGAAAAGGTACAAATAGCGCTAAAAGAGGGGTATGACTTTGTGGTTGTAAACTTTGCAAACGGAGATATGGTAGGTCATACCGGCAACTATGAAGCGGCGATCAAAGCGGTCGAGAGCGTCGATAAGGCGATAGGCGATGTCTTAAAAGTAGCCAAAGAGGAGGGGTATAGCGTCGTCATCACCAGTGATCACGGAAATTGTGAAGAGATGAAAAGCGGTGAAGGAGAAATGCTTACCAACCACACCACTTACGATGTTTACTGCTTTGTGATGGCTGAGGGTGTAGAGAAGATCAAAGACGGCGGACTCAACAATATCGCCCCTACCGTCCTCAAACTGATGAACCTCGAGATACCCGAGGAGATGGACGAACCGCTATTTTAAGAGACTGTACAACTCCACCTCTCTTAGATTTCCATACTCATCCACTTCGATGATGGCCGGTGTCGATCCATCCCAGATTTGATGGTGTAGCAAAAATCTTATCAGCTTGATATCCTTTTTAAAGGATAAGATAGGAAAGCTATACCCTATACTTCTTACATATCTCGTTAGAGCCCTATCGCCTATCATCTTATGTGCGTGTACACCTATAATCTTATGTGTTTTTGCGATTTGTTTAACTGTTCCAATCTCTTGACGACAATAGGGACAATCTCTGCCAAATAGAAATAGATAGACCTTCTGCCCAAAATATCTAGGATCTTTGATATATAAGATATTATCATCCATCGTCATAACAATCGTACCATCATTGACTGTCGGAAAAACGACCGTTTTTGCATGTGAGGACGGTTTTGTAGGTGCAGGTTTTACAACCGGTTTGGAAATCACTTCGGGAGTAGCTTTTTGAGCTACCGGCTTTGAGATGATCTTTGGACTATTTTTGGGTAACTTTTGGAGTGCTTTTTTATCGGTAACCTTTTTTACCACCTTTTTCGCTGTTAAAGTCTTTTTTGCTTTAGCGGTTGAGACTGTTTGACTTTTTTGCGTACAACCTATAAAGCTTAGTACTAATGCTATCGATAGAATCATTTTAAACATAAATACAACCTTTTTAATTTTTTATTATAATAGTGAGATAATTTTAATTTAAAATTAATTTTCTTGCAAACATCTCCCCACAGCCATCATATATAGTACCATATTTTCACCCTTGTCGATCTCCAAAAATTCACACACCTTATCATCATAATATGCCCCTATACCGCTACATCCAAGTCCAAGATATTCAGAGGCGATATAGAGTCTTTGCCCTATGATACCCGCTTTTTGATAGAGGGCTTGATAGTTTTTACCTCTTGATACCATTATAAAGACCAATGCCCCGTCACTAGCCAGATGGTACTGCTCAAGCGCTAGATAACCCGTCTTTTTACTAAAATCACCATATTTTATATACGCCCCATCCAGACGGATACCGCACGGCATATCTACTACTCGATTGATAACGATATAGATATCTACTGCTTCATCACAGTCACTCATCACCGGTTGAGAGAGAACACTCTCGATATAATTTAACGCTCCTTTTGTAACAGCTTGTGCTTCAAAAGCTCTACAAGATCTTCTGCGAAATATCGCCTCTTGCAAACGGCTTTTCTCATATTCAAAGTGTGTAGCTTTGTGATTTTTATGACATTTTTGTAAGATGGAACTCTCCTCATACGCTCTATCTATAAGCGGTGTGGGTGAGAAGGTATCTGTCGCATCAACATAGGGTAAAATCACCTCCGGTACGGCAAGATCATATCTTTCACGCATAGGTACTCCTACAACTGCCGCCGATATGAAAAACTCTTGTTCCTTGAAATGAAAAAAATGATTTAGCGCCTCTCTGTCAATATCATAGATAAATCTCGT
This sequence comes from Campylobacterales bacterium, assembly GCA_027084135.1. Taxonomy (GTDB): domain Bacteria; phylum Campylobacterota; class Campylobacteria; order Campylobacterales; family QNZT01; genus QNZU01. The sequence goes on from JALWLO010000040.1 coordinate 8,211, forward strand.
TGCATGAGGTTTCAAAAGAGCCGCCATCTCCACTCCGCCAAGCAGATGACCCCCATCCAGCAGACAATACCTAAAAGCTCTATCTCGATACTTCCAAGCTGAACGCCAAGGAATCATAGAGACCAAAAATAGATAGCCTTTTACCGCCCTCTTCTCCCCTACTAACGGCTCTATCCCCTCTCCATCCTTCAAACCGTAAAGCAGAGTCAAAGAGGATGAAGCTACCTCATAGTGGTAGATGCCGTCTTGCTTACCCTCAACACCACGGATCTGCAGATAGAGCTCATTTGGATAGAGCGCTCCTGCCGCCGGATTCATCCGCAGGTAGTAGCACACAGCCGGGTAACTCTTTTTTGCATTGATTCCCCCTATGTGGTATAAAAATATATCCTCCTCATCACCTTTATCAAAGGCAAAACGAGGCAAATGTTCGGGGTATCTCTTATATGGAGACGGCTGCATAGACCAGTCAAGCCGATGCCCACCCCGTCTAACAGATAAGTAGGAGTGTTTCGTTTCTGCATGATATTTAAACATAATTTATATGACCTTTTGAGTTCAAATCTTTTTTATGATATCACATTTCAAAGATATTTTTAGTAACATCTACGGCTTTAGATTTCAAAAACTTGAAAAAAATCTTAAATTTTGCTAAAATACACTCTTTTCAAAACGATGACCGTTAATGGAATAGGATCTTCACATCAACGGCTATAAAATATAACATTAAGGATAACTCTTGAGACACTTTTTAACTCTAAGAGACTTCACAAAAGAGGAGCTCTTGGAGATGATAGACTTGGCTTTCGGTATCAAAAAGAGGATGCAGAAAAACCCGATAACAGGGGAGCTTAGCGGCAAGACTCTCGGTATGATATTTGAAAAAAGTTCAACCAGAACCAGAGTCAGCTTTGAGGTTGGAATGTATCAGCTGGGCGGTCATGCACTCTTTTTATCATCTAACGATACCCAGCTAGGACGGGGTGAACCGCTCAAAGATACCGCCAGAGTACTAAGCTCTATGGTCGATATGGTAATGATAAGGACATATAAACAGAGTGATCTTGAAGAGTTTGCATCCTACTCGAAAGTTCCGGTTATCAACGCTCTTACAGACTCTTTTCATCCTCTGCAACTGATGGCGGACTATATGACGATGGTGGAGTTTGGAAAAGATAAAGAGCCTGTCGTCGCATATGTAGGAGATGGAAACAATATGGCTCACTCTTGGCTATATCTTGCCGCAAAACTCGGCTTTGAACTAAGAGTAGCCACACCCAAAGGGTATGAGGTAGATAAGAGTATCCTAGATGAAGCATTAGTACTAGCAAATAAGAGCGGTGCAAAGATAGCTATCTTAAATGATCCGAAAGAAGCGGTAAAAGAGGCGGATGTCGTTACGACTGACACTTGGGTATCGATGGGGCAAGAGGATGAGAAAGAGAGGAGATTGAAAGATTTTAGCGGATTTATGGTAGATAGTAGTATGATGTCATTAGCAAAAGATGATGCTATTTTCCTCCACTGCCTTCCGGCATATAGAGGATATGAGGTGAGTGAAGAGGTGATAGAGAGCCATAGCCAAGAGGTCTTTAGAGAGGCTGAAAATAGACTTCATGCACAAAAGGGTATAATGGTTTGGTTAGATAATAAAAGGGGATAAGTTATGGAAAACGGGGATAAAAAAAATGAACTTATCAAAAAGGTTTCAAATCTCTCAAAAAGTTTAGGATTTGATGAGAAGGAGAGTAACCTTTTCGAGATCAAAAAGACGGATGATCCAAATGTCAAAGAGTTACATCTAAAGTCTGGCAAATGGAGTGAAGATGAGCCGATGTTTGCGATAGATGAGGAAGATACCAAGCAAGCGTATGCATTTGTACCGACTGATGCGTTTGCAACCATCGTAGATATGCTAAAAAGGCTTCAAAAGGAGAATTTTGACCTAAAGCTTGAGAAAACCATCTGGCAAAATATCCCTCAAGATTTTGATGATGTGTGGGTTGTGGCGATGGATGAGATACGAAAACTAGCTTCCAAAGAGCACGATAACAAACCTATCAGCATCGATCTTGACAAACTCATCAAAGATATCAAAGCAAAACACCCTAACTTATTTGTAAACTTGAAAGACTTTTTTCCCCCTATGCAGTTAACAAACAATCATAATGGGGAGAAATAGTTGGTTGATTTTGATAAATTTACAAAATATTCGCGTCCTGGACCCAGATACACAAGCTATCCGACGGCACTGGAGTTTAGTGAAGCATTTGGAGTAGAGGAGTATAAAAAGGCTCTGCAAGAGCAGGATGACTCCACACCTCTTTCACTCTATTTTCACCTGCCCTTTTGTAGAAGTGCCTGCTACTTTTGCGGCTGTAATGTCGTCTTTACATCCAAAGAGGAGAATAAAGAGCGATATATCAGCTACCTGCGAAAAGAGCTTGAGCTACTCTCACAAACGCTAAATACCAAAAGAGAGGTGATACAGCTGCATTTTGGCGGCGGGACACCGACCTTCTTTACGCCAAAGCAGTTACAAGAGGTGATAGGGCTTATCAAGAGCTACTTCACAAACTTTGCCGATGATGCGGAGATAAGTTGTGAAATAGATCCGAGATTTTTCACCAAAGAGCATATGAAGGTACTCAAAGAGGGGGGATTTAACCGTATCAGCTTTGGGGTACAGGACTTTGATGAGAAAGTTCAAGAGGCGGTACATAGGATACAGCCCTATGATGTAACCAAACAGGCGGTAGAGATAGCAAGAAACGCCGGAATAGAGTCGGTAAATATCGACCTCATCTACGGGCTTCCCTACCAGAGCTTCGAGAGTTTCAAAGAGACACTATCCAAAGCGAGATCGCTCGATGCCGATAGATTTGCGATTTTTAACTATGCGCATGTACCATGGCTGAAAAAGACGATGAGAAAGATCGACGAGACTACCTTGCCATCACCAAAAACAAAACTTCAGATACTAAAATATACCATAGACTATATGAGTGAACAGGGTTATAAGATGGTTGGTATGGATCACTTCGCTAAGCCTAAAGATGAACTATTTTTGGCTATCGACAAAGGTGAACTTCACAGAAATTTCCAAGGTTATACTACCAAAGGCGGAGCCGACCTCATAGGGATAGGCTTGACAAGTATCGGTGAAGGAAGAGACTACTACGCTCAAAACTTTAAAAAGCTCAAAGAGTATGAAGATGCGCTTGATAGAGGAGTTTTGCCGATACAAAGGGGTGTCAGATTAAACAGTGACGATCTTGTTAGAAAAGCGGTTATCATGGAGCTTATGAGTAACTTTAAGCTAAATATCCCTCGCATCGAAAGAGAGTTTGGAATAGATTTTTTTGACTACTTTGATGGGTCTATCAAAAAGCTCAAAGAGTTTGAAGATGAGGGACTTGTAACGGTTACCAAAGATGCGATTAGTACTGACTTGACCGGTAGTATGCTGATACGAAACATCTCTATGGTCTTTGATGCCTATATGCACAAATTTGAAGGGGTTGAGAAGAGCTTCTCAAAGACGGTGTAGATGAGCAAAAGAGAGATATTTAACTTTAGCGAAACGAGTGATGCCTGCATCAAGTGCGGAAAGTGCATACCGGTCTGTACGATCCACCAAGTAAACGGCGATGAAGTGACATCTCCTAGGGGATTTATCGAGCTTTTGGGGCAGTACCAAAAAGGAAATCTACCCCTTGACAAAGAGGCAAAAAATATCTTTGAGAGTTGCTTTTTGTGTACAAATTGCGTCGATGTCTGTCCAAACTCCCTGCCGACCGATATGGTGATAGAGGAGGTTAGAGCTGATATAGCCGAGAAGTTTGGGATCTCTTGGTTTAAAAGGGCATTTTTCTTTCTACTTAGAAATAGAAAGATCATGGATTTTGCTATGAAGTTTGGCTACGCCTTTAGAACTTGTGCATTGAGCGAAGATAACAAAGGCAGAGGACTTAGGGCGAAGTTCTCTCTTCCAATGGTAAAAAAAGGGCGACTGCTTCCATCGATGATGAAAAAGAGCTTTTTAAACTCATATCCCGAACTTATCCCAGCCAAAAACGAGAGCCAAAAAACTCAAAAAGTCGCCATCTTTATCGGCTGTCTTGGAAACTATAACTATGAGGGTATCGGCAAGAGCCTCGTTGAGATACTCCAAAAACTAAATATCGACATCTTTATCCCCAAAAAACAGCTCTGTTGCGGAGCACCGGCATACTTTACGGGAGATATGAAGAGTGTGGAGTATATGACAAAGAGAAATATCGAATACTTTGAGAGCTTCTTTGATGAGATAGATGCGATGCTTATCCCAGAAGCTACCTGTTCGGCGATGATCAAGCATGATTGGGAGATATTTTTCAAAAACCGTGATATGCCTGAGTGGGAAGAGAGAGCTAAAAAGCTAACTAAAAAGATACACATGGCTACCGAGTGGCTTGCAAATAGTACTAAGCTTGGTGAACTACTGCAAAAAGAGGGCAAAAAGTTTGATGAAGCAGTAACTTATCACGACCCGTGCCATGCAAGAAAGGTGCAAAATATCTGGAAAGAGCCAAGAAACCTACTCTCAAAAAGCTACAATATGGTTGAGATGAGCGATCCAAATAGATGCTGTGGATTTGGCGGTGTTACTATGCAGAGTGAAAAGTTTGACCTTGCAAAGAGAGCCGGCGCTCCGAAAGCCGCGATGATAGATGAGACCAAAGCTACCTATGTAAGTGCCGAGTGTAGCGCGTGTAGGGTACAGATAAGCGAAGCGCTTAATGCCAAAGATAGCGAGGTGATATTTAAAAATCCGTTAGAACTGATAGCGGAGGCGTTAAGGTGAATTACTGGAATCACATCTATGAGCACTTTGATCCGGTAGCCTTTAGTATCGGCGATATACATGTGCACTGGTACGGCATCATGTATGTTACGGCACTTCTTGTCGGTATCTATATGGCAAAGTGGATCGTCAAAAAGGATAATCTCCCTATATCTCAATCCCTGCTTGATAAATACATCATCTGGGTAGAGATCGGTGTGATACTCGGGGCAAGAGTCGGTTATCTGATGTTTTATCAACCCAATTTTAGTGACTATTTAACACATCCTTGGGATATCTTCAACCCTTTCCAAAACGGTCACTTTGTCGGCATCAGGGGTATGAGTTTTCACGGTGCTTTGATAGGATTTTTTATCGCTTCAACCCTCTTTAGCTACAGATACAAAGTCAATCAATGGTTTATGCTCGACATCGCCGCCGTTGCTATTCCGGCAGGCTATATCTTCGGTAGAATCGGAAACTTCCTCAACCAAGAGCTTATCGGTCGCCAAACCGATGTGAGTTGGGGAATATTGGTCGATGGGGTACTAAGGCACCCTTCCCAACTCTATGAGGCATTTTTAGAGGGAGTGGTACTCTTTATCATCATGTATACCATCCGAAAAAAGAAGCGCTTTGACGGACAACTCATCTCTATCTATCTCATGCTCTATGCGGTGGCGAGATTTAGCGCCGAGATGTTTAGAGCACCCGACCCGCAGATAGGCTACATCTACGGCGGATGGATGACAAAGGGACAAGAGTTTTCGATGCTGATGTTTCTGTTGGGGTTAGTACTATACTTTGTGTTGCGGAGGTTTTCCGGTACTAAAGCGGTTGAAAAGAGATAGATAGAAAATCCGCTTTTGTTTTATGGTATAATGCCTGTATAACAAGTTTGGGATAAAAGGTAAAACAAAGGTGGTTATTATGAGACTGGGTAAAGAAGAGGCTAAAACATTAAAATCATCTATAAAAACTTATCTGCCAAACTCCGATATATACCTATTTGGCTCACGAGTTGATACCACAAAAAAAGGTGGGGATATTGATATTTTAGTACTATCTGACAGAAAATTAACTCGTGATGAAATCGCTTCTATAGAGTTTGATTTTTTTAGAAAATTTGGTGAACAAAAGATTGACATTGTCTCATATGAATATGGTAGCAACTCTCCGTTTAAGGAGATAGCACTTGATGAGGCGGTTGCATTATGAAAAATATAGAAGCATTAAGGGATCAGCTTGGTTCAGATCTCGCCTATCTTCAAAAATCCGTTGATCTATTAAAATACTCACTTGACAAAGCTAATATTGTCGGTCTTAAACAAGAGTATTCTATCGATGAATTAGATACCTTTGAAGTCTTAACGAGCCGTTATGCCAGAACAGCGGATATATTGACCCAAAAAGTGCTAAAAAATTTGTTTATTACTATGCAAGAAGATGCCAAAACATTCATTGATAGATGTAACTTAGCCGAAAAACTTGAGATGATAGATGATGCCAAAACACTATATCAAATCAGAAAACTTAGAAATGATATAGCTCATGAATACTGTATAACAGAGATATCTGAACTCTTTAGTGATGTATTAAGATACACTGAAACATTGATAAAGATAGTTTCACAAGTCAAATTATATATAAAAAAGCATCAATTACTCTAAAACAACCAACCGTTTACAAGCTCCAAAAACTGAAGCGGATCTACGCAATTTCCACCCACATGTACCGAAAAGTGCAGATGCGGTCCCGTTACTCTACCTGTCGCTCCCGATAATCCGACCACATCGCCCTTATGGACAAAATCCCCTACCTTTACCTTAAACTTGCTTAGATGGTAGTAGCCGGTATAGATACCGTGACCGTGATCTATCACGACTGAGTTTCCGGCAAAAAAGCGATTTTTAGCTATCACCACCACGCCGCTGTTTGTTGCAATGATCGGAGTTCCCGTTTTTGCTCTAAAGTCGGTTCCGGAGTGGTAGCTCTTAAGTATCCCGTTAAATATCCTACTGTTTCCAAAACTGCTCGTGATCTTTGAGTGTAGCGGATAACCAAACGGCTCATCGATATAAAAAGTCGGTGTGTAGGTATTGTAAATCCTCTTCGCCTCCCTCGCTTCTTTTGCTATCCTTGCTCTATCTTTCGGGCTAAACTTCGCCTTGCTCGGATCTACCGTCAGTTTCTCCTTTTTATACTCTCCCTTAACGATATCTACAGCAAAGCTTCTATACCTTTTCACTCCGTTTTCAAGATAGACAACAACGGCTTTTGTATGCTTTGGTCTTTGATAATAGTTTGTAGATACAAGCGCATAGTAACCGTCCCCGTAAGGCTTTTCATAAAAGGGAAATCTCTTGCCCAAAAATGCCACATATTCGGGTTTTTTCCCTTTAGCTTCCACCATAAAGGTTTTGGCATTTGCCACTTTGGTGGAAGAGAACTTTAGTACTAAGTCATCTTTGGCAAACAAAATAGTACTAATGATAAGTACTAGTACAAGCTTAAGCACTTTTGGTTTTCTCCTCGTTTAAAAGTACTTGATATATCTTTGCCAAAGAGATGAAAAATGTCGTAATCGCCGGACCCAAGATCATGCCCCAAAAACCGTAAGTGGTAAGTCCGGCGATGATAGAGAAAAAGACGACGATCTCATTGATCCTTGTTCTATCTCTGGTCATCGTATCTTGAACATATTTGATGATCATCGGTTTGATAAAAGTATCGGCTATCACAGATATCACGATGATCGAATAGAGCGCTATGATGATAGCGTTTGTGGTGTGTCCCAAAGCATACTCATAAAGTGCCAAAGGAAGCCAAAGTATAATACCACCGATCACCGGTATCAATGATCCAAAACCGTACAGTATCCCAAAAAGCAAACCGTCATACCCAAAAAACATCACGATGATAGCAAAGAGTGCCCCCTCCAGTATTGCAGTCAAAAGGGTTGAGTAAAAGACTACACTCATAACACCCGAGATCTCTTTAAAAAAGGGTGAATCATCATCAAACGGCAAAGTATCTTTTAAAAATCGAACCAAATCTTTACTATAGAGATTTACAAAAAAGTAAAAGACAAGTATCAAAAACATATCTTTGAAAAAACCGGCACTTTTTTGAACGATGTGTGTACCGCTCGTGATGATTTTCTTGGCTATCTCTTGAGAATCCAAGGAGTCAAGAAAGCTTTTGATATAGGGCTTGGCACTTCCCAAAAAGTCCGGCAAAACAAAATCTTTCTTCAACCCGATAATCTTATCTATAACAGTCGGATCAAAGTTATTTACTATAGTGGTAGAGGCATTTAAAGCATAAACAAGCGGTGCGAAAAAGAGTACCCCTAGTACTAGCGTTATGCTTATCGCTTTTAGGAGATTATTTTTGATATATTTTGAGATGTATAGATTGAGATTTGCCGTAGCAAGCGCCAACAGTGAAGCGATAAACATCGGCATCAAAAAGGGTTGATAGAGATACCAAACGCCGTAGAGTACGATGATAAAGAGCCCAAGAAGAAAGTAGTATCTATTCATCCATATCCTCAAAAAGATTTGGCTGCTGCTTCATAGAGAGTCCAAAGTGGCTATAGCTTTTTGCAGTCGCTACCCTGCCTCTTGCCGTCTTCTCTATAAATCCGTTAGCGATGAGATAGGGCTCTATCACATCCTCTATCGTTCCCTCATCTTCACTAAGATTTGCGGCAATCGTAGAGAGCCCAAGCGGTCTGCCGTTGGCGGAGATAAGTAGCTTGAGCAGTTTGATATCCATCTCATCAAATCCCTCACTATCGACCCCAAGCTCATCAAGTGCATACTTTGCACGATGCAGTTTTATCGTCTCCTCATCCTCCACTATGGCAAAGTCTCTTATCCTCTTTAGGAGTCTAAGGGCGATTCTAGGCGTTCCCCTGCTTCTGCGTGAAGTCTCAAGCGCCGCATCATCTTCACAGAAAAAGTCAAGCTTCTTAGAAGCCTTTTGGATGATCTTCGCCAACTCTTGATGCGAATAGAACTGCAACCTAAAGTGCATCCCAAACCGATCCCTCAAAGGAGCGGATATCATACCGGCTCTTGTCGTTGCACCGATAAGCGTAAACTTCGGCAAGTCAAGCTTTAAAGTCTGCGCCGCCGGACCGCTTCCAATGATGATATCAAGCCTAAAATCCTCCATCGCCGGATAGAGTATCTCTTCGATAGCGGGTGAGAGCCGATGTATCTCATCGATAAAGAGTATATCACCCTCTTCGAGATTGGTTAGGATTGCCGCCAAATCACCGCTCTTTTCTATCATCGGAGCCGCTGTTGTTTTGATATTTGCTCCCATCTCATTTGCTATGAGATTTGCTAAGGTTGTTTTACCGAGTCCAGGAGGTCCGAAAAAGAGCACATGATCAAGCACATCTCCCCTCTTTTGAGCCGCTTTGATAAAGACTTGGAGGTTTCTTTTGATCTTCTCTTGACCGATGTACTCATCCCAGTTACTGGGACGAAGTGATGCCTCATCAACATCTTCAAAGTTAAGCTTCTCTACATCAACGATTCGTTCCATCAGTAACTATACTCACTACTTGGAAATCTTCTATTTTTCACATCATCCACATACTCACCCAAAGCATCTCTGACAAGTTTCGCGCCGTTAAGGTAGCGCTTCACAAACTTTGGTTTGAAATCTTCAAAAAATCCAAACATATCGCTCCATACCAGTACCTGCCCGTCCGTATGGATACCGGCACCGATACCGATAGTGGGGATTGATACCGCTTCGGTGATTCTCTTTGCCGCTTCGGGTTTAACACCTTCTACCACCAAAGCAAACGCACCCGCTTCTTCTATCGCCTTCGCATCTTCGATGAGCTTTTGGATATCCTCCTCATCTTTACCTCGTACCTTATATCCACCCTCACTTCGTACAAATTGCGGCATCAGTCCTATATGTCCCATAACCGCTACCGATGAGTCGGTCAGAGTCTTGATGATCTCCGCTCTCTCTTTACCGCCCTCTATCTTAACCGCTTGGGCGTCTGTTTCACGATAGGCTCGTATTGAGTTTTTGATAGCAAGCTCTTTGGAAGTATAAGAACCAAACGGCATATCGATCACGATTAAAGGAAGTTTCGCACCGTTACATACCGCCCGAGTATGATATAGCATCAACTCCATATTTGCCGAGAGTGTGTCGGGTTTGCCGGAGAAGCTCATGTTTAGACTATCTCCAACCAATATGATCTCTACACTGCCGTCAAAAAGCTTAGCAAAAAGCGCATCATACGCCGTTATCATAACGATAGGCTCTTTGCCTTTCATATTTTTGATGGTACTAACGGTTACCTTTTTTTGAATCTTTGGGGTATGAATACTCATTATGATCCTTCATATGTAAATAGGAGGATTTTAGCACAAAATTGATAACAATGCAATTTTTATTTCAATATGAAATAGAAATCCGTCAATAGTGTTTATGAAGATAAGCGTTAGAACTAAATTGTTAAATGAAAAAAGTTTTAATCGGCTCTTTTTATAGTCTACTGGATGTATCTATGAGTATTAAGATAACCGTTACTACAAATATCGCCAACACCTTTAACTTCTTCACTGCCACCCCTTCCGTTCGTGTTTTCTTAGATGAAATTATAACAAAATAGTGTTAATTTTTTGTTACTCAAATAAATATATTTTATATTTGTACAAGATAGTGACTGTTAATTTATTTGCTTAGATACTATTTGATATAATCCCTCATATAAACCAAAGGAACTATTTTGAAAAAACTTGTAGCATATATCACCACGGGATATCCTGATATCGATTTTACTGAAGATGCCGCACTTGCACTCAAAGAGGCCGGGGTAGATATACTGGAACTCGGTATCCCCTTTTCAGACCCGGTAGCTGACGGTGAAACGATAGAGAGGGCAAATCTACTTTCACTGGAAAACGGCTTTAGATTTAGTGATGCGATAGCCGTTTCCAAAAAGATAAGCAATCATATCGAAACACTATGGATGGGTTATCTCAATCCATTTTATCATAGAGGATTTGACAAAACCGTTCAAGATGCGAAAGAGTGTGGCGTAAGCGGCTTTATCATACCGGATCTTCCTTATGAGGAGAGCTTAGAATATGCAAAAAAGTGTGAGGAAAACGATCTCTCTCTCATCAGCTTCGTAGCTCCGACCGACTCCAAAGAGAGGATAGAACGCATCACCAAAGATGCCAAAAAATTCATATACCTTGTAGCTTATGCCGGTATAACCGGAAGCGGAGCTGATGAGGATCTTTCAACTGTTATCAGGCATATAAGAGAGGCAAGTGATACAGATATCTACATCGGCTTTGGCGTCAATGCAAAGACGGCTAAAGCAAAGGCAAAAAATGTCGATGGTGTAATCGTCGGTAGTGCATTTATATCCATCATGCTCGATAATGAGCTTGACTATAACGAAAAGATAGCCCAAATGCAGGAGTTGGCAAGAGTTATCAAAGATGAGATAAACGCTTGACAAATAGCATCGTTTGTGCTATATTTCTAACATGAGGGTACTAAAAACTTTACAATGTTAAAAGTGCCTTTCAACCCGTATATTGCACTATAAAGTGTTTTAGATACATTGATGCAGATGATGTGTTGGATAGTGCAATTTACGGATTTTTAAGGGCACCGATAGGGACTATATATAGTCCCTATCGGTGCCCTAATGGGACAGACTTGGCTTTCGACAGGAGTAGGTTGTCCTTGGCTGCATGTAGTCCTGGATCGACTTAAAAGGATCCACCTAAATATAAACGCAAACAATACAAATTACAGACCTGCGCACGCATTAGCGGCGTAAGAGCCATAAGGCCGGTCAGTTATGCCATAGACTTCTGGCTACTTGAAGTCGGCATAGCTTCATAGCAAATAAGTAGCTTAGGGGTAGCGGTTGCTCACCGCTATCTTGAAACCTTTGAGCTTTGGTAAAGCTAGTCTGGGGCGATGGATAGGCTTTACCGAGACTTCTTCATCGCTACTAAACATGTAGACGCCAAGATGACAACTGCTCTTGGACAGGGGTTCGATTCCCCTCTGTTCCACCAAGTGAAAAACTTCATATAACTTAAAGTTGTTCCTGAGAATAAGCTTAAAAACCTCTTACAAAGCTCCTAAAAATAAAGATTTTCTCAACCTTTTTTAACTATAATCTTCTAAATATTAATGGAGGAACTTCTACATGAACTCAAACTTAAGACAGAAGATCATTTTAGCCTTAGTTGCGCTATTTGCACTATTTGGAATCACACGATGCAGCAGTGGAGAAGATACCAAATCTGAAGAAAATATCAAAACGATCCACGAGAGTCATGAAGAGAGTCATACTCACTCATTCCAAACAAGAGAGATGCATCTCAAAGAGGAGATCGAAAAGTCGCACAATCACTCCGATTTTAAACCTTCTAACTGGTTTTACAACCATAAAAAAGAGCTTGAACATGAAAAGCTAAAAGCTAAAATAGACGCAATGAACGATAGCTATCTTAAGAGTACTCCAAAGTATGAAAAAGAGCTACGAGAGGATATCAGAAAGAGAGATGAAGAGATAAAGAGCGAAGCGGAAAAGCTTGCTTTAGAGGATGAGAAGAGAGTTATCAAAGAGGATAAGTTAAGAGCAATCGCTGAAGATAAAAAACGGCAACTAGCATTTAAAAGAGAGCAAAAAGAGTTAGATCGTTTAGAGAAAAAGATAAGAGAGATAGAGGATAGAGAGGCTTTAGAGGATGAGAAAAAAGAGGATCTCTTTTTTGATAGATTAGCACAAAAAGAGAATCAGGCATTTGACAAAAAATTAGCTGAAGAGGAAAAAATCTGGAAGCAAGAGGCATTAGCCCTCAAAGCCGAGCAAGAAGCTAAAAGAAAGGCAGAGATCAAAAAGGAGGTAGCACTAGCAACGGCGGCACTAGTTGCATCACAAAAAGCAAAAGCAGAGATGGAAGCCAAGAAAAGAGCGGAAGAGGAGGCAAAACGCAAAGCGGAAGAAGAGGCGAAACGAAAAGCCAAACTCGAAGCGAAGCAAAAGGCAGAGGAGTTAGCACGAAAAAAAGCACAAGAGGAGCGACTGAAGCAAGATCAAGAGATACTTATAGCAAGAGCTGAAACAGAAGCCAAAACAACGCAAGAAGAGAAAAAGAGTGCTTTACTAATAGCTGAAAACCAAAGAGAGAAAAAGGAGCTACTAACTAGACAATCACTCATGGCAACGGAAGCCCTTGAAGCCAAAGAGGCTTTGGCTAGAGAGGAGGCTAGAAAAAGAGAAGAGGAGATGAGAAGAGCCAAAGAGGAGGCTCGTAAAAAAGCAGAACTCGAAGCGAAGAAAAAAGCGGAGGAAGAGGCAAAAAAGGCGGCTGAGGAGAAGCGCAAAGCAGCCCTTGCCGCAGCGGCGGCACTAGCGGCTCAAAAAGCAGCGGCGGAAGAGGAAGCGCGCAAACAAGCGGAACT
>JALWLO010000041.1 GCA_027084135.1 Campylobacterales bacterium
CCATGATATATCTACTGAGGTAGTGCTTGGTACTAATTTTAGATCACTCGGAGCTTTCGGAGCGGCGATAGATAAAAGAGGCAGAAGTAGTAAAAAGAGTATTCTCCTTGACATGATAAATTTCCTCAAAATAGACAAAAAAGCTAAAAAGCAACTAATTTCCCTAATTATAACATTTTTTCTGATAGAAAATGTTATTTAAATTGATCACATAGGGATTTATCAGGCTCTTTGCAGGCGAGCTCTTTTATCCAAGATGCGACTATTTTTGCACCGGTAGGACTAAAATGTGTATGGTCATCATACCCGAACTTATTATAAATCGCTTCGGTAGATGGGTACTTTGAAAACTCAATAAAACTTTTTTCAGTTAGATCAAGTAGCATAACATTCTCATTTTGAGCTAAATCTCTCATCGTTTGCGCATATTCCTTATGGTCATATTTCTCTTTATATTGTCGTTGTACCGGTGTTATAAGTACCGGCACGACTCCCATCTCCCTTGCTTCATCAACATACACTTTTAACTCATTATAAAAAGAGTTTCCTATGCCGGGATCGGTATGTTGATCTTGATTCGGGTGTTCATCGTTATGTCCAAATTGAATCAATAAAAAGGCACCGTTTTGAATGTCGCTATTTTTTATGAATGTTTTGGTTGTTTGCCAGTAGTATTTATTATCAAAAGGTACTTTGTATGATTTACTACTTGCACCGGATCTTGCACGGTTGAAGATATTTTCAGGCTCTTTTGCCAATTCTGATATCACATCTCCCCAACCAAGTTCATAATAGCTTCCGTTTCCGTCAGGAACATCATGATTGTGAACGGTTGAGTCTCCTATGATGAAGATTTTTGCGTTACCGGGATCATCCACAACTGCTCCGATAGATGAGTAACCTGAATCTTTTGTGGGCTTTAAAAACTCTTTGGAATGAGGATCGGTACTCATAAACTCTATATTGCCATCTATATTCCATGAGTTATTTCCGCCTTCAACTCCTCCCTCATAATTATTTTGGCTATTTTCGGCGGCAATGTTGTTTAGAAAAATAGTATCTTCACCGCCTTGAAAGCCTAATCCACCGTTGTTATAAGAAGTATTATGTCTAAATTTAACTTTTTTACCTGCATTAAAATCAAATCCGTCCGCTTTATTATTATAAGCGATATTAAACTCCACAACACTTCTTAATCCGTTTCCGGCATTTTGGTTTAAATTACCGCCTGCCTTTATTCCGTTGCCGTCGCCATGTGATCGGCCGTTATCGTAAGAAATATTATATGCTATATATGTATCGTTTGAACGCCAGGTATCAATGCCGTCGTCACTATTTGCATAGACTGTGTTGTGGATTACTTTATTGTACTTTCCGGAGAGTATTGTGATTCCGTCAGCATTACCGCCGTCACCTGAAGAGCCGTTTAATCCTACATCAGAGTTGTGATGAACGATGTTGTCTCTAATGGTATTATATCCGTATCTATAAGGGATAAGATAGTTTGGGTCATCCTCTTTCCATACTCCGCCATATGCTACGATTCCGGATAGCATATTGTGATGTATGTTGCAACCCTCGACTAAATTATTGCTGCTATTGCGAAAAATGAGACCTTCATGCCCCATATATCTTATCTCTATTTTTCGTATATGGATATATGAGCCGGTTACTTTTATTCCGACATGCATTTGGTTTTTATGAGTTTTGGCATACTCGATATTTGAAAATCTACCCTCTATTACGGCTTGCTCTCCCGGATAACTCTCGATGATTATCGGATTGCTTTTTGTTGCTTTTGCTGATACTAATAGTCGGTTATCGATTTTATAAACTCCGCCTCTTAAAAAGAGTACATCACCGCTACTTAGTTTAGAGAAAGCGGTTTGGATATTGCAGGGATTTGCTTTTGAGCACTCATCTCCATCTCCGTTTACAGCCGCAAACATTGTTGCTTTTGAGATGTCGGTAGGGGCAACCTCTCGTGCTCCCAAAGAGCGTTCTATATCATTTATGCCTACATCACAATAGTCTATATCGTTGTTTTTTATGATATAAATAGCGTTATATATTTTACCTTTGCAGTCTCCATCCGTATAGGCGTCTTCGGGTTTTAGAGCATTGAATATATCTTTATAACTTGTTTTATACTTTTGAGGAATAGATTTTGCACCGAAATTTATACCTCTAAAGGCATCATCAACCAATGCACCTATGATAAAGAGCAGGTCTCTTTTTTGTAAGATATTATCCAGATTCCCCTTGATATAACTATGATCACTACTTGGTAGGATATAAAATGATTTATCCGCCTCTTTTAATAACTCCCAAATTTTAAGATTGATTCTCGGGTCTGTTCCGGTACCTTCAATACCGTTCATCTGTAAAAATGCCACTTTACTATCTATAAGATTTAGATCAGCTTCATCCATATTAAAAGCAAACCAGCCATCTATGGAGAGTATTAAGTTACCTTTAGTACCATATCCGTCACTTTGAAACTTTTTCATGGCATAAAATGTTTGACCGCCACCCAATGAGTGCCCCAAAATAGCAAGTTTAGATACTTTTAATCCATACTTAGTTTTTATCTCATTTAGTGCAATTTCCAACTTTTTAGTAACATACCAACTCTCATAAGAGGTTACATCCACGCCGAGAACAAAGTATCCTTTACTTGCCAAAAACTGCATAATGCCGCTATACTCTTCTATGGTGGTATGACCGCCGCCTCTAATAAAAATAACTACGGGGATATCACTACTTACAGCATCTTGTGGATAGTAGGCTATATATTTACCGTCACCCTCTTTACCGTTTGTAAAAAATTTAGGGGTATATCTGCCTAACTTATCATAGTTTATGTCATCAGTAGCCTTGATAGTATATTTATAAGTGGTATTCGGTACTAAGCCGCTGTCTGTAAAACGGGTAACATTTTCTTTTGTGATGTGTATAAGTTTGCCGTCTCTAAAGATTTTAAAGCCTGTTTCATTATTTGAGTTATCCTTCCATGATATATCTACTGAGGTAGTGCTTGGTACTAATTTTAGATCACTCGGAGCTTTCGGAGCGGCGATAGATAAAAGAGGCAGAAGTAGTAAAAAGAGTATTCTCCTTGACATGATTTTTCCTTATACATAAACGAACAGGGTACGACGGCTACTGCTTCTGAAATTATACCATTTTTATGGTAATATTTGAGATTAATCGACCCAATTTACATTTTTATCTGTAACGATCTCTTTCCAGGGACCATCCGGGACATCTTTTTCATCCACAAATTGCCATGTTGTTTTATCTATATCTTTGAGTCCAAGATAGTCTCTCACAGCCGGTGAGACATCAAGTCCGGCGTGGTTGTTGATGCTATTTTTTGGTTTTGCATCGCCAAATACATAAGCTACATCATCTTCACCAAAGGGTCCGACATCTTCCCACTGTGCAAAAACACTTTTTCCGTTTTTGGTTATCATAACCCATCTGTTTTTACATACAGATTTAGTACTTTTGGTATCCTTTTGTTTTACCCAAGGGATGTAAGAAGAGAGGTTTGGCTTTTTTTCCCCGTTATCGTCAAAGTCATTGTATGGGAGGGCGACATAAAAGGGATTTTCTTTAGGGATAAAATCTTTTGGATAGTATCCGTTTCGCTTATCGGGTGTATCGACTCCGCCGTAATTTGTCATCCACATATCATCCCAAGCACTTGCTTGATTTGGGATATTGCCGTTATCTTCAGAAGCGTCTTCACCGATCCAAAAAATCGTTGTTATGATATTTCTGTGGATTTTGTCATCAGTTGCTTTTATGGTATATCTATAGGTAGTATTTGGTACTAACCCTTTGTCTGTGAAGTGAGTAGTATCGGCATTTGTAGTATATATGAGTTTACCGTCTCTAAATATCTTAAAACCGGTTTCATCATCGGAGTTATCTTGCCAAAAGATATCGACTGAAGTGGTGCTTGGTACTAACTTTAGCTTACTCGGGGCTTTGGGAGCGGCTAACAGTAACATTGGTAATAGAGTTAGTACTAAAGATATACCTCTTAACATAAGCATTTCCTTTATCAATGACGAGAAAAAGGTTCAAAAGCGACCACTTGTATAAGTATAACATTTTTTTATTTAGTACTAAACGGATAGTGGTTAAGTAAGGAATGTATTCCCTAAAATCAAGCAAAATATGGTATCATACTCCAAAGATATATAAAAAGGTTGTAATTAATGTCCGTTTTAGAATCCCTAAAAGAGTACTCAGCACTATTTTTATCTAAACAAGTACCTCTCTATGAGCGAGAACTCTTAAAAAAGATCAATGATAAAAATAGAATGATAGGTATCATCGGAGCAAAAGGTGTCGGTAAGACAACTCTCCTGCTTCAATATATGAAAAAACAAAACCTCTCCAATGATGAGATGCTTTATATCAGTGTCGATCATCCTTTGATGAGTTCGACAACGATTTTGGAGATTGCCAAAGAGTTTGCTTCGTACGGCGGTAAACTGCTGATCTTAGATGAGATTCACAATCAATCAAATTTTGCCACTGATCTAAAGGCGATATGGGATTTTTTGGAGATCAATGTGATCTTTTCCGGTTCATCTGCGTTACATTTGGATAGTGCTGATCTTAGTAGAAGAGTGTTAAAATATACCCTCCCAACTCTCTCATTTCGAGAGTTTCTTGAGATGCAAACCGGAGAGAGATTTCATAAAATATCGTTTGATGATCTTTTAACAAGCCATACAACATATGCACAAGAGATCATCTCCACACTCAAACCTCTCAAATATTTCAAAGAGTATTTTAGATTTGGTTTTTATCCCTTTTATCTGGAAGATATCGAGAGTTTTAATATGAAACTAACCGAAGCGATCAACAAAACAATCGATATTGATCTGTTGCAAATCTACAATATCGATCCCAAAAAGTTACGAAATATCAAAAAGATTCTCGTGCTACTCTGTAGCTCTGCTCCCTATAAGCCAAATATCACCTCACTTTCCGCTTCCGTTGAAGTCGATCACAAAACACTTTATACCTATTTATACGCACTGCAAAAGGGGAAGATCATCAGAATGATACCCCCGACCTCAAGAGGTGAATCTATCATCAAAAAACCTGAAAAGATATATCTGGACAACCCAAATATCTTCAATGCACTTTGTCAAACACCCAATATAGGAACTTTGAGAGAAAGTTTTTTTAGCGGTATTTTATTCAATGCGGGACATCGTGTAACAGCCTCCAAAAAAGGTGATTTTATAGTGGATGATAAAGTGACATTTGAGATAGGAGGCAAAAGCAAAAGCTTTAAGCAGATCAAAGATATCAAAAACGCATATGTAGTCTCGGATAACATCGAAATAGGTAGCGGCAATAAGATACCTTTGTATCTGTTTGGTTTTTTGTATTGAAATATTTTCGATTGACGGTTGAAGCGAGGAATATGCGGTTATCGCAAAACTCACTTCAAATTATTTAAAAAGTATTTCAGCTCAAAAACTTTAAGCAAACTCGTCATGTGGTACATTCCTTTTGGTTGTCTTGTTATCATCTAAAGGAACCAATCTACCACTAACATACTGATGTAAAATACTAGATACTAAAGTTTGATATGGCAATCCCATCTCAACTGCATTAGTCTTTAGAGCTTCTAAATCAAAAGAAGATAGCCTAATATTTATCCTCTTATCTTTTTTTAGACTGTTTTTTGCTATCTCTTGATGCTCTTTTATCTCATGTTGAAGATTATCAACTGAAACCCATTCATCATTTTCAATAGAATCTAAAAGTTCTTGTTCCTCTTTATCTAACTTATAA